>JAAUYX010000069.1 GCA_014804905.1 Desulfovibrio sp.
GGATTGCCCATGTATGTTTTCGCCTATGCCATGCTTCTCCTGGCCCTGCTCTGCGCGCTCGGCGGCGGGGGCATGGCACTGCTCCAGCTCTGGCAGGGGAGGAGCGACCACCTGCGCCTGCTGGAGAAAGCCCAGTGGGGCGTGACAGGCGGCCTCCTGCTCGCCTCGGCCTCGCTGCTCCACGCCCTGTTCTGGCAGGACTACCGCGTGGAATATGTGGCCTCCTATACTGACGCCATCCTGCCGCTCTTTTACCGGCTTACGGCCTTCTGGGCCGGGCAGCCCGGCTCCCTGCTTTTCTGGGCGCTGTCGGCCGCCCTGTGCGGCGGCATCTTCGCCCTCACGCGCGCGCACGCCGGCCTCTCGGCGCGCACGCGGCTCTGGTATGAGGCGTTCAACTGCGCCGTCCTGGCCTTTTTCTGCGTCCTGCTCACGTGCTGGAGCAACCCCTTCATCCTGCAGGAGCCCGCGCCCATGGACGGCAACGGCCTGAATCCGCTGCTCCAGAACCCGGGCATGATCTTCCACCCGCCGCTGCTCTTTCTGGGCTATGCGGGCTTCGGCGTGCCCGCGTGCCTCGGCCTCGCCCAGCTTCTTTCCGGGGAGGGGGGCGCCGAGGGCCGCTGGTTCAGGCTCACGCGGCCCTTCATTCTCGTGGCGTGGCTGCTGCTCACGGCGGGCATCGTCCTCGGAGCCTGGTGGGCATATATGGAGCTTGGCTGGGGCGGCTACTGGGCCTGGGACCCGGTGGAGAACGCCTCGCTTCTGCCGTGGCTCGCCGCCACGGCGGCCCTGCACATCCTCGCGGTGGAAAACCGCAGCGGCAAGCTGGGGCGCGCCTCCGCCGGGCTCATGGCGCTCACGGTCATCATGGCCTTTTTCGCCACCTATCTCACGCGCAGCGGCGTCATCCAGTCCGTCCACGCCTTCGGCGACGGCGGCGTGGGCACGCCCCTTTCCATCTTTGTGCTGGCGAGCCTCGCCATTACCCTCTGGGCGCTGTGGAGCGTGGGCCCTCAGGGGCGGCCGCTGGCCTCGCCCGAGAGCCGCGAGGGGGCCCTTGTGCTGGTGGCGTGGATTTTCCTCGCGCTCGCGGCCATCATCCTCGTGGCGACCATGTGGCCTGTGCTGAGCAAGCTCTGGACGAGCACGCCGCGCGGGCTGGACGCGGGCTTTTACAACCGCGTCTGCCTGCCCCTGGGGGCGCTTTTGCTGGTGCTGCTCGCCGTCTGCCCCTGGCTTTCATGGAGCGGCGGGGCTGCGGCCGATGCCGGGCCCAAGGCGGTCCCCAAAACTGGTACTGACTGGCCGCGCCTCATCATGGCCGCAGGCGCCTTTGTGGCCGGGGCCGGTGCCCTCTGGGCCTTGGGCTACCGACACCCCACGGCGCTCGTGAGCGCCGCCGCGGCCATCGCCATATTGGTGGATATGGGCCCGCTCCTCCTGCGCCGGGCGGTACGGCGATCCCCGCGCGCCCGGTCCGCGCTGGGCGCGCACGCGGGCCTTGCGCTGCTCGCCCTGGGCGTGGCCTTTTCCGGCCCCTATACGCAGGAAAAGGAGCTGCTCCTCGCCAAGGGGGAGAGCGGCGAAGTGGGCGCCTATACGGTGACGCTGGAATCCGTGGCCGACGGCGAACGCCCCGGCTATGACTACCTCATGGCGCGCCTTGCCGTGAGCCGCGACGGCAAGCCCCTGGGCGTGGTGGCGCCCGAGCGGCGCATCTACGCCAAGTTCGGCAGTATGCAGTTTTCCGAGGTGGATGTCATTTCCGGCCCGGCGCGGGACATCTATGCCTCGCTCCTCGGCATGGACGAGGATTTGCGCGTCTATGTGAAGGTGAGCATCGAGCCGCTCGTCAACTGGATATGGATCGGCGGCGCGCTCATGTGCCTTTTGCCGCTGCTGGGCCTCGGGGGCGGCAGAGCCCGCGCCGGCGGGGCCGGCTCCGATGGCGGGAAGGGCCGTGCCTGAAGCCGCGGCCATCGTCCTTGAGGGGGTGGGCAAGCGCTTCGGGCCCGCGCGCGTGCTGCGCAAGGTGGACGCGGCTTTCCCGGCAGGCAGCGTGACGCTCGTCATTGGGGGCAACGGCGCGGGCAAGAGCACCCTGCTCAAGATCATGGCCGGACTTTCGCGACCGAGCGCGGGCCGGGTGAGCCGCGCCACGGGCGCGGATGGCGGAGAGCCCCGGCTCGGCTATGTGGGCCACGCGACCTTTCTCTATCCCGGCCTCACGGCGCTGGAAAATCTCGCCTTCTGGCGCACGGCCCACCGGCTCCCGCTGGACAGGGCGGCGCTGCTCGGGCTGCTCGCGCGCGTGGGCCTCGCCAGCCACGCCCATGAGCGGGCGCGCGTTTTTTCCCGCGGCATGGCCCAGCGGCTTAATCTCGCGCGGGTGCTCATGCTCGCGCCCGACATCCTGCTTCTGGACGAGCCCATGACCGGGCTCGACGCGCCTGCGCGCGAGCTTTTGCGCCGCGAAATTGCCGACGCCCGCGCGGCCGGGGCCTGCGTGGCGCTGGTGAGCCACGACCTTGAGGGCGACGGCCCGCTCGCCGACCGGGTGCTGGCCCTGGCCTCGGGCTCGGTGGCCTATGAAGGCCCGGCGGCGGCATTTTTCGCCCGCGAGGGGGAGGGGCCATGCTGCGCCTGAGCCTCGCCATCGCCCGCAAGGACCTTGTGCTCACGCTCGCGCGCGGCAACGGCCTCGTGCAGGCGCTCCTGCTCGGACTGCTCCTGCTTTTCGTGTTCAGCCTCGCGCAGGGGCCGGGGGAGAAAGTGGGCCCGCAGGCGGCCGCGGCCATGTTCTGGCTCGCCTCCGCCTTTTCGCAGGTGCTCATCTTCAACCGCCTCTATGACCTGGAGGAGGCCAATGCCGCGCGGCTCGGGCTTGCGCTTGTGCCGGCGCCCGTGCAGGCGGTGTGGCTCGGCAAGCTCGCGGCGGGCTTCGCGCTGCTTTTGCTGGCGCAGGCCGTCTTTCTGCCCGCGGCCCTGGTCTTTCTCGGGCAGGATGTGGCGGCGCAGCCGCTCACCGGGCTCGCCATCCTCGCCCTTGTGGACGCGGGCATGTGCGCCCTGGGCTCGCTGCTCGGGGCGCTGGCGCAGGGGCAGTCCGGGCGGGAATCCCTGCTCGGCGTCGTCCTGTTTCCGCTCCTGACGCCGCTCTTGCTCGCGGGCATCGGGGTGGGGGCCCAATGCCTCGGCGCGCCCGCGCCGGATGGCCCGGCGGCGTGGCTCAGGCTGGCCGCGGCCTTTGATTCGGTGTTCCTCGGCGTCGGGCTCGTGCTCTTCGGCTTCATCTATCCGGGGGAGGACTAAATGCCCAAGTGGCTGGCCCTAGCCGGCGGCGCGGCCTTGGCCGCCTGCCAGTGGCTCATCTGGTGCTACGCGCCGGAGGAAGCCACGCTCGGCCTGATGCAGAAGATATTTTATCTGCACCTGCCGCTGGCGTGGTGGGCGCTCATCAGTTTTTTTGTGGTTTTTCTCGGCTCCATCGCCGTGCTCGCGCGCCGCAGCGACGGCGCGGACCGGCTGTGCGCGGCCGCCGCCGAGGTGGGCGTGCTCTTCAGCGGCCTGACCCTCGTGACGGGCATGATCTGGGCGCGCAAGTCCTGGGGCGTCTGGTGGACGTGGGACCCGCGCCTTTCCACAGCCCTCGTCATGTGGTTCATTTATGCAGCCTACCTGCTCCTGCGCGGGCTGGACATGGCCCCGGAGCGGCGGCGCACCGTCTGCGCGGTGGTGGGCGTGGCCGCCTTTCTGGACGTGCCGCTGGTCTTTGTTTCGGCGCGCATCTGGCGTTCCATCCATCCGGCGGTCTTTGCCTCGCGCGAAGGGGGCCTTGAGCCGGAAATGAAGCTCACGGCCGTGGCCTGCGTGGCGGCCATGGGCCTTTTCTGGGCGGCCCTCGTGTGGCTGCGCAAGCGTCAGCTCGACCTCGCGGCCCGGCTGGACGCCGCCAGCGAGGATGCGGACTGACCGCGTGCAAGGGGGCTGCCCTCTCGGGCGGCAACACTTTTACGGAGGACAGCATGGATACCCTCTATTGGCTCATGGCCGGGAATGCCGTGGTCTGGGTCGGGCTCGGCGCGTATCTCGCCTTTCTGGCCGGGCGCGAGCGCGCGCTCGCCCTGCGCCTTGAAGCCTGGGAGCAGGACCGCCGTGGCCGGTGACATCACCCTTCCCGTGCGCGCGCGGGTGCTCGTCATCAGCCTCGCCATCGCGCTGGTGGCCATGCTGGCGGCATCCCTGGCGGAGCGCTTCACCTCCACGGGGCTCACGGTACGGCACACGCACGAGCCCGTGGCCCAGGCCCCGGCGCCGGCTACAGACGAAGTGGGGCGCCTCATGCAGGAGGTCGCCAAGGACCCCGGCAACAAGGCCGCGCTTGTGGAGATTGCCGAACGGCTCATGAGCATGGGGAGCTGGGACGGGGCCGAGAGCTTCGCCACTCGCGCCCTGGCGCTGGACCCGAGGGATGCCCGCACACGCTATCTTCTGGGCGTCATCCGCCATAATCAGGGCAAGCACGCCGAGGCGGCCAAACTCCTCGAGGAGGCGCTCAAGGACGGGGAGAGCGCGCCCATGCGCTACAGCCTGGGGGTGCTCTACCTGCATTATCTGAATGACCCGGCGCGCGGGGTGGAGCAGCTGAGCCGGGCCCTGCACGCCCCGGACGCCGACGAGAGCCTGCGCCAGAGCATCCGCGAAGAGCTGGAAAAGGCTCCGTTGGCCGAAAAGCAGGCGCGGGGCGGGGATGCTGCGGGCGCAAAGGGCGCATCCGCCGGAAAGGGCACCACGCAAAAAGCGGCCCCCGGCGGCGCGGAGAGGCGCTGAGGCCCGCACTTGCCTCTTTTTTCAGGCGGTTGTAGAGAAAGGGAAAGATTCATGCCCCTTCGCCCGGCATGAGCGGCGGGGCACTTGTACGGAGCATCCGGCCCGGCGTCGCGCGCGCCGCAGCGAGGTGGAGATGGCCCGTCGCAAATCGAAAAAGAATGCCGACGCCCAAAGACGTCCGGCGGTGATGAACGGGCAGGAAGCCGCGGCGCCGATTCAGGGCGGCGCGGACAAGGCCCCGAAAGGGGAGGCTTCCGTCGCGCCTGCGCCCGCAGGCGCGAAGGTCGGGCGTGCCGGCGCGGCCCCCGCTTCCGCCCCTGGTTCGCGGCCGACTTCCGCCCCGGCTTCCGCCCCGGCTTCCGCCCCGGCCTCTGGAAGGGCCGTGCGGCTTTCCACCTGCATCGCGGGCATGGGGCTGACTCTGGTGCTCGGCCTGTATCTCGGGACCTTGCTTCCGGGCGTGCTTCAGGATATGCGCGGCACGGCAGGGTCGAGGCAGGAAATGGCGGCCGCACCCGTGCAGATGCCGCCCGGCGATGCGGTCCCGGCGGCTCCGGCCGCCCCGGCGGATGAGAGCGCGCGGCCCCATCCGGGAGCCACCGATCCTGCCGCGGCGGGCCTTCCGCCCGGTCTCGCCGCCCGGCTTTCCGAGCTCCAGGCCGCCGTCCGCAAGGACCCGGCCTCGGCCGCCAACTGGACGGAACTCGGCAACCTCTTCTTTGACGCGGGCCGCGTCCACGAGGCCATCAACGCCTATGAGCGCTCGCTCGCCATCGCGCCCGGCAATGCCGACGTGCTGACGGACCTCGGTATCATGTACCGGGAAAACGACGCCCCGGAAAAGGCCGTGGACTGCTTCCGCAAGGCCTTTGCGGCGAATCCGCGCCATGAGAACGCCCTCTTCAACGCAGGCGTGGTGCTCTATAATGATCTCGGCCGCAAGGACGAGGCCGTGGCGGCCTGGCGCAGGCTACTCGCGCTCAATCCGCAGGCACGCGCGCCGGACGGCCGCACTGTTCAGGAAATGGTTCGGCGGTTGGAAGAACCGCCCCGGAGATAATGCCGCTATGACGATGATGGGGAGTGGGGCTCCGATGTGCCGCCTTTTGCGGGCGGGCTTGTCGGGCATGGCCCTTGTTGTGCTGGCTTGCCTCCTTTTTCTGGCGCAGCCCGGTCTCGCCGCCGACGCCCTCTTGCAGGGGGCGAGGCCCGATGCGTCACCCGATGCCCAGGCCGAAGCCGCCGTCGCCCCGGCGCTGGCCGCCCTCCAGGCGTCGCGTCCGGCCGGCGCCAGGCCGCAGCAGCCCATGCTCCCGGCCCGTGGCGCGGGCCCCAGTCTCTCGCTTTTGCCCTATCTCGACTACCTGCTCGATGAAAGCGGCACGCTGGACATCGAGGAAGCCGCGGCGCAGGACAGGGCCACCGCCTATGCGCCGCTCGCGCTGGAAAAGCTCCCCCGCGCCGAGGGCGTCATGTGGCTGCGCTTCACGCTGGCGCCGCTTCAGTCCGGCGAGCGGCCACAGACCCTGCTGCTCGACATGGGCGCGAGCATCCCCGGCACGCCCATGCTCTACGAGCCGGAGCGCAATGACCTGAGCGGCGCGCTGGAATGGCGCGAATCGAGCCCGGCCCCGCGCAATGTGCTCGTGCTCCCCGAAGCCGGGGTGGAGCCCATCACCTGCTATATCCGCCTCGACGGGCTGCCCGGCCTCTGGTTCTCGCCGCTGGTGCGCACCCCGGCGGACGCGGCAACCAACTGGGGCAGCCTCGCCCGCACGGGGGCCATCCTCGCGCTCGGCATCGTCATGCTGCTCTGCCTCCTGCGCTGGCTTTCCGAAAACGGGCAATGGCGCGTCTGGACGGCCCTCTATGTGGCCGTGGCGCTCGCGCAGGCCCTGCTCGGGATGCCCGAGGCGGGCACAGCGGGCCTCGGGCTCGGCAAGGCGGCCGCCACGCTCGCGCCCGGCATCGCGCTCATGCTGCTGCCCCATGTGGGGCGGCATCTCATGCGCACGCATGAACGCGCGCGCAGCATCGACATCCAGCTTTTCCTCCTTTCCTTCCCCGGCGCGGCGCTGGCGCTCGTGCCCCTTTTGCCGGGCTGGGCCTGGCTCGACCGCTGGCTCGACCTCTGGCCCGCGGCCACCCTCATCTTCGTGCCCACGGCGCTCGGCGCGTGGATTATGGGCCTTGGCGGCGCGCGCCGCTTCCTGCTGGGCTGCCTTTTGCCGCCGCTCTTTGTGGCCGCGGGTGTGTTCGGCCTCGATTTCGGCATCCCGGCCAACCTGCTCGCCTCGGCTCCCATCTGGGGCACCGCGCTGAGCGCGCTGCTTATCGCGGCCACGGGCGCTCCGGCGGACATGGCCGCGCCCGCGGCGGGGACAGCGGCCGCCGAAGCGATGCCTCAGCAGCCGGAGGAGGCGGGCATCATCACCCTTGACCATCCCCTGGATGACCCCAATCTGCGCCTGGTTTCCGGCGGCGGCGCCGCTCCCGCGGCAACGACGGGAGGCGCGGCGGCTTCCGGCACAGATGAACCGCTTCCCGAAGGCATTTCGGCGGAAAGGGCCAGGGCCGAGGCCCGCGAGGGAGCCCTGCGCGCGCCCCTGGACGACCTGTTGCGCGAGGGTGCGGCGCTTGAGCAGTGCGCCCTGCCCCCGGCCGTGCGGCAATATGCGTCCGCCATGCTGGCGGCGGCGCGGCGCATGGCCGATGTGCTCAGCCAGCCCGATGCCGGGGCTGCCGGTACTGCGGCCGAGGAAGCCGGCGAGGCGCCCACGGCCTTCGACTTGCAGCGGCTTTTGCGCGAAGCCCACGGGGCCGTGGCCCCGGCCGCGGAATACGCGGGCATCGGCCTTGCGTGGTACATGCCGCCCCATCTCGGGCAGCTCTACCGCGGCGACGCCCGGACTCTGGGCGAGACGCTGGGCCTTTTGCTGGAAAGCGCGGTGCGCGCCACGCGGCAGGGGGCCGTGCACCTCTCGGCCCGGCGGGTCCCCGAGAGCAGCGACGCGGGCAATATCCTCTTTACTGTCACCGATACCGGCACGGGCGCGCCCCCGAGCGAACGCTCCAGCCTTGCGCTTGCGCGCGCCTGGGAGCTGGCGGCGCGCCACGGCGGTTATGTGGGCATGGAATACGGCCCCAACGGCACGACCATCGCCTTTTCGCTGCACCTGGAGCCCTTGGAGGACAGCGCCGAGGACCTCCCCGGCGAGGGCCTCGCGCATGTCATCGTGGTGGCCGAGGATGCGGCGCAGCGGCGCGAACTTGCCCGCATGGCCGCGGACCTCCCCTGTCGCCTGAGCGAGGCGGCGAGCGAGCACGAGGCCCTGCGGCGGCATGAGGCGGACCCGGCCGTGCTGCTGGTGGCCCACGGGCGCTATGCGCTGCCCGCCGCGGCGGACATGGTGACGAAATTCATGGAAATCGCCGACGAGGCTGGGCTTTCCGGCTGCAAGGTGCTCGCCATCACCGCGGACGACAGCCAGTGGAACCTCCTGGCGGACAGCGGCTTCACCCATGCCCTGCTGGAGCCGGTGGACGCCGAGGCCTTGCGCCAGACCGTGCGTGACGTTATCCGCAATGCGCGGCGCACGCGTCCGGCAGCCCCCAAGGCCCCGGAAAAGGCAGAGGACGCGCCGCAAGCGGAAGCAACGACGGATAGTGCGGAAACAGTCGCGGACGCGCCCGCCACGGACGAGACCCCGAGCGCGCCCGAAGAACCACAGGACGCGAGCGACGCCGCTCAGGCCCCTGCTGATAAGACGCCCGCGGACAGGGAAAAAGCGCCTGCCGGGGAGCCGGAGGCCCCCGAGACTGAGGCCGAAGCCCCGGCGGCTGCTGGTGAGACTGGGCAGGCTCCCGAACCGGAGCAGCCCGAAACGGCGGAAGAAAGTCCGGCAGTCGATGCTATTGATGATAGTAAGGATGACGCAGCGGAAGGTGTGCCCGCTGCGAACGCCGGCGAGGCTTCCGAACCCGCGCCCGCGCCTGATGAAAAACAGGAGGAGGCCGACGCTGACTCCGAATCCGGAGAAGCCGCGGCGTCTGAGGGGTCCCCTACAGCGGAAGAAGTCCCGCAGGCCGTGGCTGATGCGCCCGCACCCCCAGCGGATGCCGTGAGCCCGGATGCCGAACCTTCGGATACGGCTGGGAGTGCGCCCGAAGCCGGGGCCGAAGTCGAAACCGGGTCCTTCCTGGCCTCCGTGGTGGAGGCCCGTCCGGCCGCGCCGGCAGCGGAAAGCCCGGAGCCTGCTCCCGCGCAGGACGCGCCACAGGCGCAGGAGGAAACACCTGCTCCTGAAGCCGCGCCGCCAGCCGCGCCGGAGTCCCCCAGTCCAGCCCCCGCGGGTGCGCCCCTGTCCGCGGCCGCGCAGNCCNCCCNCGCTTCGGTCTNTGNGNGCCCGNCCCNGGNGNGCCCNGGCGANNGGGNGGGCGNNCCCATGCCTATCGGCACGCCCGTGCCGCGCCGCGAAACGCCGGAACCCGCGCNCGAGACGCGGAGTGAGGCCCGGCGTGAGTTCTGGCGCAGNCCCGAAGCGCAGACCAGATACNGCGCCGCGTGAGGAAGCGCCCGCATGGCAACGCGGCCCGGCGCNGTCCACCCCGGGGGGCTATACCAGCCCCAGCGTGCCCGTGCCNGGCGAATGGGTGGGCGAGCCCATGCCCATCCCGCGCAAGCAGCCCGCTCCCACCGTNGAGGAGNGCGCGGATGCCGCAGTCCCCCAGCCCGAGGAAGCAGGGCCCGCAGCTCCCGAAACTCCGGCGCAATCCGCTTCCACCGCGCCCCTTGCCGGGGAGGGCGGCNCGCTCATGGATTTCATTGTCGGAGCCACGCGCGTGGANANGGCTCCCNNCGNCGAGCCTGCCCGGCCANCGGCCGNGGACCAGCCCAGTGGCGGCATGACGGATTTTGTGGAGCGNAGCGTCACCNTGGTGACGAGCGCGGTTTCCTCGGCCTTTGCCCCGTCTCCCGAAGCTGATACGGCCTCCGCGCCGAAAGAGGGTCGCGGGCCTGCTGCCCCGGAGGCTCCCGATGCAGNCGCCGGAGCCGCTTCCGGGGACGCCGCCATNCTGGCGCTGGTGGCGCGCCTGGATGCGGCCATGGCCGAGGCGAGCGCCGCCCACGCCGCCGGGCGTGGCCACACGGTNGCGCAGGCGGCGGCCAAAATCGCCGAGGAGTCGGAGAGCTTCGGCTTCCGCGTGCTGGCGCGCATGGCGCGCTGCGTGGAGCGGGCGGGTCGCGCCGGGGACATGAATGCGCTCAGGGACCTGCTCCCCGAGCTCGCTGTCTCGGTGGAGCGTAACCGCATCGCCCTCACCCAGCACAAATAGCGGCTGCGCGGCCCTGCGCNGCNGCTTGCGCGAGGCTTGCNCAAAGCGCCGCGACATGCCAACATGGTCGCGCAAAACCCGGAAGTTGTTCCATTCCGCCAAGGCTCCGGGNCGGGAATCGAAAGGAGGCGTCATGTACAGCAAGGTTCTTTTGCCGGTCAGCGGCGAATCCCGTGGNGAGCGCTCCCGGAAGGCCCTGGCCAAGGCCATGGCCGTGAGCTCCGGCGAGATCATCCTGCTCCATGTGACCGAGCCCATTTCCCAGGTGGTGGGCGGCGAGGCGCGCACNGAGCTNGAGCGCGAGGAATCGGCCCAGGGCATGACCCTGCTCTGCCCNATCATCGAGATTCTNGANAATGCGGGCGCGGCCTTCCACACCCGCGTGGAGGCGGGNACCGTCGCCGAGACCATCGTGCGCATCGCCGACGAGGAAAATGCCGACCTCATCGTCATGTACACCGANGGCCGCGACGGCTTGAGCGACATGCTGCTCGGCTCCATCACCGAGCGTGTNCTCCGCAACACGGGCGTGGACCTGCTGGCGGTGAGAAACTAGAGGGCCGGCCCGGNTTTCGCCCGCTTCCGGGAGCCCAAGGCCGGGCGCGTCGCGGGCTGCCGGGGGCTTGTGCAAGGGCCTTGAGCGGTCCTTGCGGGAACGCCCGTGGTATCGGGCGGCCGCTTTTCTTGCGCCGATTTTGGCGCATGTTCAGGGCNTGGCGGCGCTGCGCCTTGCATACGTTGCGGCCTCTATTTGAGTGATTTCCGTACGATAGCCATGCTTATCCTGCATATCCTGCTNGGGCTCGTCATCCACAGCCTTTCNTGGGTGGCGGCCATCCACGCGCTCCTCACCAAGCGCGACCCGCGTTCCGCCCTGGGCTGGACGGCCTGCGTCTTTCTCGTGCCCCTCGTGGGCCCCGCGCTCTATGCCCTCTTCGGCATCAGCCGCGCCCAGAGCCGGGCGGAAAAGATCATGCGCCGCGAGGCGGCCCACGACCGCGCCCGCACGCTCCCCGCCTGCAATCCCGTACCCCCCGGCACGGAATCCNNGCCCGAGAAGGAAGAGGCCGTCATGCTCGCGCGNGCNGGNGAGAAGCTCACGGAGCTCCCCCTCTGCGGCGGCAATGCGGTCACGCCGCTGCACAATGGTGACGAAGCGTACCCCGCCATGCTCGCGGCCATCGACGCCGCNAAATCGCATGTGCTTCTCGCCACGTATATTTTCAATGCGGGCAAGGCCGGCCACGCCTTTGTGGAGGCGCTCACNCGCGCGGCGGACCGGGGGGTGGACGTGCGCGTGCTGGTGGACGGCGTGGGTGCGCTCTATTCCTGGCACAAGCCCTGGGAGGTGCTCCAGCGCCGCGGCGTGCGCACGGCGCGCTTCCTGCCGCCCACGCTCATCCCGCCGCGCTTCTCCATCAACCTGCGCAACCACCGCAAGGTCCTCGTCTGCGACGCCGTGGGCTTCACCGGCGGCATGAACATTTCGGACGGCAACCTCGCCTCCGCCGGCAAGCGCCGCATCCAGGACATGCATTTCCGCTGCGTGGGCCCGGTGGTGAGCAGCCTGCGCCACGCCTTCGTGCTCCACTGGGGCTTCTGCACGGGCGACTACGCGCCGCCCCCGCCCATTGCCGACGCGCCCGCGGGCGACCACCGCTGCCGCTTGGTGGTGGACGGCCCCGGCAATGACGCGGACGTCATCAATGACCTTATTTGCGAGGCCATCAACATGGCCCGCAAGCGCGTGCGCATCATGACGCCGTATTTCCTGCCCTCGCACGACCTCATGGGGGCGCTGCGCTCGGCCGGGCAGCGCGGGGTGGACGTGCGCGTGGTGCTGCCCGCGAAAAACAATCTCCCCTATATGAACTGGGCTACCTGCCGCCTGCTGCCGGGGCTGCTCTCCGCCGGGGTACGCGTGCTCTACCAGCCCCCGCCCTTCGCGCACACCAAGCTGCTCGTGGTGGACGATTTCTACACCCAGGTGGGCTCGGCCAACCTCGACGCCCGCTCCCTCAGGCTCAATTTCGAGCTCAACATGGAGATTTTCGACCCGTCCTTCGCGGGCGGCATCGCGGACTTCATCGACGCCGCCGTGGAGAAGGGGAGCGAAATCACCCTCGCCGAGCTCGAGGCCGAGCCCCTGTCCGTGAAATTGCGCAATTCCGCCTGCTGGCTCTTTTCGCCCTATTTGTGAGGGGCGTTGCGAGCCCAGGCCCGCAATATTTTTTTGCCGGACGGTCCTGCGGACAAGAGACCGGATTTATTTGCGGAAATTTTTGCGTCCGCGAAAAATCCAGTCCCCGTGAATGGAAAGAGCGCTTTCCATTTCTCGGGGATTCGGGTATGAATGGAAACCCGTCACGAATCCCGCCACGGAGCACCCGGCTGTCGCCCGACACCGGGCCTGCGTTGCGGGGCCTTCCGGCGGCCTGTTTTCCCGTTCCGGCGGTTCCGGCCGGTTGACGCCGGGCGGCAGTATTCCGGCAAACCCCGCCATGCGGCTGCGCGGCGGCATCCTGAAGCATGGGAGAAAACGCATGATGACACTCTTCTACCTCTTGGGCTACCTGGCCGTGCTGGGCTTCATCTGCCTTGCCGCCCTGAAAATCAGGACCTACCTCAAGGCAAGCCCGCTCCACATCCGCTGGGAGCTCTACCCGGTCCCGCACGAGGGCCCCAAGAAGGAAGCCTACGGCGGCAGCTACATGGAGGAAAAGAACTGGTGGACCCACAAACGCCATGTGGACCACTGGCAGGACATCAAGGCCATCCTCGTGGAGGTGCTCTGCCTCCACTCCACCTATGAGAACAACCAGCCGCTCTGGATTCGCACCTATCCCTTCCATGTGGGGATGTACATGCTCATGGGCGGGACCATCATCCTTGTCTGTGCGGTGGTGCTCCAGCTCTTCGGCATGGACCCCACGGGCGCCCTCATGACCTTCGTGGCCAATGTCATCAATGCGGTGGTGCTGCTCGGCGCCTTCTGCATCGCGGGCGGCGGCATCGCGCTCATCATCCGCCGCCGCGAGGACGCGGGCCTCAAGAAGTACACCACGGCGGAGCAGTACATCAACCTGGGCTCCTTCGTCGTGTTCGGCGTGCTCACGCTTGCCGCCTGGGCTTTCAACCCCTCCTACTACCAGCTGGCGCGTGATTTCATCTACAATCTCTTCACCTTCAACTTCCAGCCGCTTGGCAGCTCCTGGTTCGTGCTTAACATGCTTGTGGGCTTCTTCCTGATGATTGCCATCCCCGTGACCAATATGGGGCATTTGATCATGAAGTACTTCATGTACCATGACATCCGCTGGGGTGACGAAGCCACGATCTACAGCGACAAGAACAAGAAGCTCATCGACGAGATGCTCCAGTACCAGGTCACCTGGTCCGCCCCGCACATCGCCGGGGACGGCAGCCCCAAGAACTGGGTGGACGTGGCCACCACCAATCCCGCAGCCCCCAAGAACGACGAGTAGGGAGTCCTCACATGAAAGACAAGCTGTCCCTGAAAGATGTTTCCACCGTTGAAGGGCAGATGGTCAGCATTGACCTCAAGGATCTGCCCGAGCTCGCCCTCGACGTGAAGCCCATGCCCTGGAAGCCCTTCACCGAGGAGCAGAAGGAAAACACGGCCTGTATCCTCGACGACGTGTGCGTGCTCAATATCCCCAAGCCCAAGAACCCGCAGGAAGAGGAGGAGCTGGTCAACAAGTTCCTCGAGGGTATGCGCAAGCTCTTTTCCAAGGAGAACAACTGGACCTGCCTGCCCATGCTCGAGAGCAGCATGGAAAACTGCGTGCAGTGCAACTCCTGCTCCGCGGCGTGCCACCTCTGGGAGATGTCGGGCCAGAACGAGATGTACCGGCCCAACTACCGCTCGGAGATCTTCCGCCGCATCTACCACCAGTACATCAAGAAGGAGCCCTTCGCCAAATGGCGCTACGGCGACATGGGCCTGAACTGGAAGACCGTGGCGCGCTTGGGCGAACTCGCCTATCGCTGCAATGTCTGCCGCCGCTGCGCGCAGACCTGCCCCATCGGCGTGGATAACGGCCTCATCGCCCGCGAAATCCGCAAGCTCTTCAGCCAGGAGCTCGGCATCCATCCGCGCGAGCTGCACGAAAAGGGCACCATGAACCAGCTCAAGGTGGGCTCCTCCACGGGCATGACCCCCGAGGTCGTGCGCGAGAACGTGGAGTTCATCGACGAGGATTATTCCGAAATCACCGGCGTGGGCATCACCACCCCCTTCGACGTGAAGGGCGCGGACATCATGCTCCTGCACAATGCCGGCGAAATCATGGCCTGGCCCGAAAATATCGCCGCCTTCTCGCTCATCTTCCAGGAGGCCGGTCTTTCCTGGACGCTTTCGAGCAAGGCCGTGGCCTATGACGGCGTGAACTACGGCGTCTTCTACGACGACGCGCAGCTCGCCCGCATCGCCCTCGACCACATGCTCGCCGCCAAGGAACTGGGCGTCAAGAAGGTCGTGGTGGGCGAGTGCGGCCATGCCAACAAGGCCATGACGGTGCTGGCCGACCGCGTCATCCCCTATGAATACCAGGTGCCGCGCGAAAGCTGCTATGTCACCCTGCGCGACATCATCCTCGCCGGGCGCCTCAAGCTCGACCCGTCGCGCAATGACTTCCCGGTCACCCTGCACGACCCCTGCAACGTGGTGCGCCTCATGGGCATCGTCAAGCCGCAGCGCGATATCCTGCACAAGATCGCGCCCAAGTTCCGCGAAATGCCCTGCCACGGCGTCAACAACTACTGCTGCGGCGGCGGCTCCGGCTTCGCCATCATGACCCGCAACAATATCGACGAATGGCGCGGCAACATCTCCGGCCGCAAAAAGCTGTGGCAGATCGGCGAGGCCTTCAAGGAATGCCTCGGCCCCGAGACCAAAAAGTATATCTGCGCCCCGTGCTCCAACTGCAAGGGCCAGATTCGCGAGCTGCTCGAGCACAATGACCTGTACTCCAAGAACAGCTTCGCTTACGGCGGCCTCGTGGAGCTCATCGTCAACGCCATGAGCAATGTGCAGCCCGGCTTCATCAAGTGGGAAGGCGACGAATAGCCGCTTGCCGCACAAGGGCTGAAGAACATGATGAGGGGGGCTCCGGCCCCCCTTTTCTGTATGCGGAAGGTTTCGCGGGCATGAGTGCGGGGCAGGGCAGCGGGGCCTGCGGCCACCACACGGGCGCTGGCCCGGCGTCTTGAGCCCCGGCCGCGAAAGGGCTATGCTGCCTTTTCGCCGTCAGGGGCTGAACCGCAAGGACCTTTGCGCCGGAGGATCGCATGAAGCGCACCCTTATCGTCGATGTTCTCAAGGCCGAAAAACCGTCCGACGCCGTCACCGTCTGCGGCTGGGTGCGTACCCGGCGCGACGCCAAGGGCTTTTCCTTTGTGGAGCTCAATGACGGCTCCTGCCTCGCCAATCTCCAGTGCATCGTGGATGACGGCACGCCGGCCCACGCGGCCCTGGGCGAGGCCTCCACGGGCGCGGCCCTCTGCGTGCGCGGCGCGCTCGTGCCTTCGCCGGGCAAGGGGCAGAAGTGGGAACTGCGGGCGGAAAGCGTGGAGGTTTTCGGCCTCGCCGACCCGGAGACCTTCCCGCTCCAGAAAAAGCGCCATTCGGACGAATTTTTGCGCGGCATCGCCCATCTTCGGGCGCGCACCAACAAGTATGGCGCGGCCTTCCGCATCCGCTCCGAAGCGGGCTTCGCGGTGCACGAATTTTTCCGCTCGCGCCGCTTCGCCTGGGTGCATACCCCGGTGCTCACGGGTTCGGACTGCGAGGGCGCGGGCGAGATGTTCCGCGTGACCACGCTCGGCCCCGGCGAAACGGGCGAGGACTTTTTCAGCCGCCCGGCCAGCCTCACGGTGTCGGGCCAGCTCGAGGCCGAGGCCCTGGCCCTGGGGCTCGGGCGCGTCTACAGCTTCGGTCCCACCTTCCGCGCCGAAAATTCCAACACGCCGCGCCATGCCGCGGAATTCTGGATGATCGAGCCGGAAATGGCCTTTGCCGACCTCGACGACCTCATGGAGCTCGGCGAGGGCCTCACCCGCCATGTGGTAGAGCATGTGCTCGACCGCTGCGAGCCGGACGTGGCGCTTTTTGACAAGTTCGTGGAGCCGGGCCTTTTGGAGCGCCTGCGCGGCATCCTGCGCCAGCCCTTCGCGCGCATCCCCTATGCGGAGGCGGTCCGCATCCTCGAAGAGGCGGACGCGAACTTCGCCTTTCCGGTGAGCTTCGGCATCGACCTCCAGACCGAGCACGAGCGCTACCTCGCCGAGACGTATTTCAAGCGGCCGGTCATCGTCTATGACTACCCGCGCGAGATCAAGGCCTTCTACATGCGCGCCAATGACGACGGCGAGACCGTGGCGGCCATGGACATGCTGGTGCCGCGCATCGGCGAGCTTATCGGCGGCTCGCAGCGCGAGGAAAGGCTCGACGTGCTTACCGCGCGCATGGCGGAGCTCGGCCAGAAGCCCGAAGACTACTGGTGGTATCTGGACCTGCGCCGCTATGGCAGCGTGCCGCACGCGGGCTTCGGTATGGGCTTCGAGCGGCTGCTCATGTTCCTCACCGGCATCAGCAATATCCGCGACGTCATTCCCTTCCCGCGCACTCCGGGGAGCCTGGAATTTTAGCAATCACGCATAGGCGCACGCGCCCGCGCCAAGGAGCGACCATGATCGACGATCTTCCCAAGGGTTTTCAGGCCGGGGCGGCCGAAGCCTGTTTCCGCAAGGCAGGCCGGGACGACCTCGGCATCATCGTGTCCGACCGGCCTTGCGTGCTGGCGGCCATGTTCACGAAAAACCTGTTCCGGGCGGCGCCCGTGCGCGTCTGCCAGGAGATTTTGGCCAGCGGCCGCGAGGTGCGCGCCGTGGTGGCCAATTCCGGCCAGGCCAATGCCTGCACCGGGGACGAGGGCCTTGCCAACTGCCGCGAGACGCAGCGCCTGACGGCCGAGGCCTTGGGCCTTGAGCCGGACGAGGTGCTGCCCATCTCCACGGGCGTGGTGGGCGCGCACCTCAAGATGGACAACTGGCGCAAGGCGATTCCCGCGCTGGCGCAAAGCCTGGGCAGCCGGGACGCCGAGGGCTTCACCCGCGCCTTCATGACCACGGACGCCTTCCCCAAGTTCGCCATGCGCGAGGTGAGCCTCACCGGGGGGCTCGTGCGGCTCACGGTCATGGCCAAGGGCGCGGGCATGATCTGCCCCAACATGGCGACCATGCTCTGCGTGGCGCTCACCGACGCCTGCGTGGAGCGCGAGGCCTGGCAGGCCATGTTCCGCCGCGCCGTGAACGCCACCTTCAACCGGGTGAGCGTGGACGGCGACACTTCCACCAATGACACCATTCTCGGCCTCGCCAACTGCGCCTCGGGCGTGGCGGCCATGAACGCCGGGGACGAGAAGGCGCTGGAGGACGCGCTCACCGCCATCCTCGACACGGTCTCGCACATGCTGGTGGCCGACGGCGAGGGGGCCTCCAAGGTCATCCATATCAAGGTGAGCGGCGCGGCCGATGACGAGGAGGCCGAGCTCGTGGCGCGCAGCGTGGGCCACTCGCAGCTCGTCAAGACGGCCATTTACGGCGGCGACGCCAACTGGGGCCGCATCGTCACGGCCGTGGGCTACAGCGGGGCCGACTTCAAGCCGGAAGAGGTGAGCCTGGTGCTCTGCGGCATCGAGCGCTTCAGGAACGGCCAGCCGGTCAACGAGGAAATGGAGGCCGAGCTCGCCGAAAGGCTCAAGGCCAAGGATGTGGACGTGGACATCGTCCTCGGGAAGGGGCCTGGCAGCTACAGCTTCAAGGCCTCGGACCTGGGCCACGAATATGTGAGCCTCAACGCCGATTACCGCTCATAGCAAGCGCGGGATGGCCGCTCCCGGCAGGGCCGGGGCGGCCTCCACGCAAGGAGAAGGGGAAGAAAGGCGAGCTATTCTTCGTCGCTCAGGCGGCGAAAGGCCTTCTTGCCCGCGCCGCACACCGGGCAGCGCCAGTCGTCGGGCAGGTCTTCAAACTTGGTCCCGGCGGGAATCTTGTGGCGACGGTCGCCCTTGTCCGGGTCATAGATATAGCCGCAATTCACGGTCTGGCAGCGCCACATTTCGCTGGGGTCACTCATGGGGGCCTCCGGAATCTGGTTCAAGGTCAGGTGTTTGCAAAGGCTGTGCTGAAGAGTCCGGCGGAGCCGCGCACTCGGCGCACAGGCCCTCGAGCTCGATGCGCGAGCGCAAGATGGCGAAACCTTCGGCCGCGAGGCCGTCCAGGGCGGGCTCAAGCGCCGCCCCGCACACATCGGCCATGCGGCCGCAGCGCAGGCAGCGCACATGCAGATGCGGGGTGAGATTGCCGTCATAGCGGCGCCCGCGCGAGCCGCCCTCCAGCCGCTGGATTTCCCCGGACTGGGCCAAAAGCTCCAGGTTACGGTAGACCGTGCCCAGGCTGATTTTCGGCAGGGCGCGGCGCACCCGTGCGTGGATTTCCTCCGCGGTGGGGTGGTTCTTCGCCTTGCGCAGTTCAGCGAGGATCTCGGCGCGCTGTCGCGTCATTCGGGTTCGCGCTGCGGGCATCCGGCCTCCTCCGCCACCGACTATGCGTGAGGGGCTCGCCCTCTGTCAAGGGAGGCCGCCGCGCGCCTTGCCAAGCGGGCGCTCCCGGAGTAGGGTGCGGGAAGCGCCGCGGCATAGCGGCCGCACTGCAAACAGCAAGGGGACAGACATGAAACGGCATCTTGTGACGGCGCTGTGCGCCGCTTTTTTGCTCGCCGGGGCCTGCGCGCTCGGCGCGTCTGGGGCGCAGGCGGCCGCCAGCGCGGCGGACCGGGCCCTGCAGGAGGCGTGGACGGCCTACAATATCGGCAATTATCAGAAAACCCTGCGCCTTATTGAGCCCCTGGCGGGCGACGGCAACCCGCGTGCGCAGGTCATGCTCGGCCGCTGCTATGAGAACGGCCTTGGCGTGAAGCAGGACCTGGGCGTGGCCGCCCAGTGGTTCCAGCTTGCGGCGGAGCAGAATGACAGCGAGGCCCAGGTGCTCCTCGCCTATTGCTACGAAGTGGGCGCGGGCGTTCCGAAAGACCCGCAGCAGGTGATGAACCTCATGACGCGCGCGGCCGAAGCCGGCAATGCCGAGGCGCAGTTCAACCTGGCGCTCAACTACAGCCAGGGCCTCTACGGCGCGCCCAAGAACGAGCAGGAGAGTTTCCGCTGGGCCAGCCTCTCGGCGCAGCAGGGCTATGCCCAGGCCGAGCGTTTCCTCGGCGCCTGCTATGAATACGGCTTCGGCGTCACGGCCGACCAGGCCCAGGCCCAGGCGTGGTACGCCAAGGCCGAGGCTCAGGGCCTCTCGCGCGAGGGCAGCATCTTCAACAAGGTGACGGACTACACCATGCCCGCGTCGGAAGCCGTGCAGCAGTAAAGAGGCTGCACACTGCGTGTTTCAGGGCCGCTCCTCCGGGGGCGGCTTTTTTCATTTTGAGGGGAGCGTGCGGGCGGCGTTTCGGCCGCTCACGGGTGCGGCGCGACGTCCCGGCAGAGCTTCCAGTCGCGGATGCCGAGGTCCACGGAGGCCACGCCGTTATAGGTGTCGATGCGCGGGGTGTAGGCAATGCGGATGGTCTTGCCCACGAGCGATGCCGGAAGCGCCTCGGCCATGCGCCAGGCTTTGGCCGAGAGGATGAGGCCGCTTTGCTCGTCCTTGAGGTGCAGGCGCACATGCTCGCGCCCGCGGCCAATGTAGGAGCGCTCTGTGACGAGAAGCGGCGGCGAGGCGAAAACAGGCTCGGCGTTGCCCGGCCCGAAGGGCTGGAGGAGCTGGAGCTCCTTGAGGAAGTCGAGGTCGGCGGCTCTGTCGAAGCCGAGCTCGCATTCGAGGGTGAGGGTGGGCTCCAGCGGTTCGGGCCCCAGCGCCTCGGCCACGGCC
This sequence comes from Desulfovibrio sp., assembly GCA_014804905.1. GTDB lineage: Bacteria > Desulfobacterota > Desulfovibrionia > Desulfovibrionales > Desulfovibrionaceae > Desulfovibrio. Next base: position 20,128 of record JAAUYX010000069.1, read on the forward strand.
GCATCGAAGCGGGCGCGGAATTCCTCCAGCCGCCCGGCCTCGAGGCGTACCCCCGCGGCCAGCCGGTGCCCGCCGAAGCCCGCAAGGCAGTCGGCCACGCGGGAAAGCCCGGCGTGGAGGTCAAATTCCCTCACCGAGCGGCCCGAGCCCTTGAGGGTCTCCTCCTCCCGGCAGAGCACGATGGCCGGGCGGTAAAATTCCTCCACAATGCGCGAGGCCACGATGCCCACGATGCCGGGATGCCAGTCCTCCCCGTAGAGCACGAGGCCCGCGTGCGGCCCGCGGTCCAGAAGTTCCGCCGCCTGTTTGCGGGCGGCAAGGTGGACGCGCTCCTCCTCGGCCTTGCGCTCGGTGTTGCAGGCGTCCAGCGCGGCGGCAAGTCTGGCGGCCCGTGCGTGGTCCTGCTCGCGCAGGAGCTGGAGCGCCGTTTCCGCGCTGCCCATGCGGCCCGCGGCATTGATGCGCGGCGCCAGGCGGAACACCACCTGCCCAGCGGTGAGCGTGGCCGCGGGATCAGAGTTACTCACGGTCTTGAGCGCGGCGATGCCGGGCCTCGCGCCGCGGCCGATGCGGACAAGGCCCCCGCGCACGAGGACGCGGTTCTCGCCCGTGAGGCGCATGACGTCGGCGAGCGTCCCCAGGGCCACGAGGTCCAGCGCCTCGTCCATGCGGAAGCGCCTGCCTGTATGCGGGGCAAGCGCGGCGTTGACTGCCGCCATGAGGTAGAAGGCCACGCCCACCCCGGCGAGATGCGTGCAGGGCCAGAGGGACGGGTCGCCCGTGCGCGGGTTGCAGATGGCGTGGGCCGGGGGCAACTCCTCGGGGGGCACATGATGGTCCGTGACGATGACGGTCATGCCGAGCTCGCGCGCGCGGGCCACGGCAGCGGCGTCGGAAATGCCGCAATCCACGGTGAGCAGGATGCCGCAGCCCGACCCGGCCAGCGCCTCCACGCCCGGAATATTGAGGCCGTAGCCCTCGGCCTGCCTGTCCGGCAGATGATGAGCGGCCTCGAAGCCGTGGGCGGCGAGCACATCCAGCACCAGCGCCGTGGCGGTGACGCCGTCCACGTCATAGTCGCCCCAGACGGCGAGGCGTTTGCCGGAGAGCAGGCCCTCGGCAATCAGGGCCGCGGCTTGGGGGAGCTGCGGCCAGCGCCCCGGCGGGGTGAGGGAATTGAGCCGTGCGGAAAGAAAGGCGTTGATGGCCTCGGCGTCGGTGAAGCCGCGCCGCCAGAGGATTTCGAGCAGGAGCGGGGAGATGGCGAGCTCCTCCGCGAGGTTGGCCGGGGGCTGGGCAGGGGGGCTGGCTGCGGGGACATCTTCTGCGGCAGAGGCCCCGTGCGCGGGCTTCCCGTGCGCGGTCGGTTTGTCGCCCTGCGGGGCTCCGCGCAGGAGCCAGTGGCTCATTGCGGCCCCGTGGTCGGCGCCGCGGCGGACGCTCCGGCATCCGCCCCCGCGGCGGCCGCGGGCGCGGCCGCAGGGGCCGCAGGCTTCGCCTGTGCCGGCGCGCCCCCGCGCGCGGCCACTGTGAGCACTTCGCGCACCCTGTCCATCTTTTCCGCGGGCACCAGCGATTTCTGCAGGAGCCACTTGAGGAACTTGAGCGAGATTTCGTGCCGCGGCGCCAGCGTGAGCGCGGTGAAGAGGTGCTCGAGGCAGCCGTCCATGTCCTTGGTTTCGAGGAGCACGCGCGCGAGGTTCATGTGCAGGTTTTCGTCATTGGCCGTTATCTGGAGGGCGCGCTGGTAATACTCCACGGACTGCGTCAGCATCTTGTTCTTGCGCATATTGATGCCGAACTCGTTGAACAGGTGCTTGTGCTCCGGTTCAAAGGTCCCTTCCAGATTGAGGAGGCGGTCGAAGATGTCTTGCGCCTTGTCGACCTCGCCGCGCTCCATATAGGTGAGGCCGATGCCGAAAGTGGCGCGCACGTTGACCGGGTCTATCTTGAGGGCGCGGGAATATTCATATTCCGCGGCGAAGTTTTCGCCCTTTTCGCGGTGGCCGTCGCCCTTGCCCACGGACTGCTCGACCTCGCGCATCTTGGGGTAGACCGACATCTGGTAAAATTCCGGCTCGGGCGAGAACTTGGCGATGAGCTCGTCCATGGAAATCTTGCGCTTGGGGCCGCTCGGCACATAGTTGGCGTTGAGCGGCTGGCACTCGATGACATCCCCGTGCTGCTCCACGAACCAGAAGGTTTTCTGGACGGTCTTGCGCGTGGTGGTTCCCGTGCCGACCTTGCGGATTTCCTGGGTGGAAAACACCCCGCGCACATCGGTCTTGTTCTGTCCGGCGGACGCTGCTGACTCGGCCATGATTTCCTCTGTGCTGCGATTATTCTGCGGCGGGCGCGGCGGCCGCGGCCCGTATTTCTTCAAGGATGGCGCAGGCCGCCTCGGCAGGGGAGGGGGCCTCGATGATGGGGCGCCCGACCACAAGGTAGTCCGCCCCGGCCTCTACGGCCTCAGCCGGGGTCATGGTGCGCCGCTGGTCTCCGGAGTCCGCGCCCGCGGGGCGGATGCCGGGGCAGAGGCAGGCGAGGCCGGGGGAGGCGGCCTTGATGTCCCGCACTTCCCGGCCGGAGCAGACCACGCCGTCCAGCCCCCAGTCGGCGGCTGACGCCGCTAGGTCCTGCGCGTAGACGCCGGGGGGCGCGCTCACGCCGGGCATTTCTCCGGGGCCGAAGCTCGTGAGCGCGGTCACGCCGAAAAGCAGCGGCGCCGAGCAGGCGTCCACCGCCGTGTTCCGGGCCTCCAGCGCGGCCTGGCACATGCGCTTGCCGCCCTGGCAGTGCAGGGTGAGCATGTCCGCGCCGAGCACGCCCGCCGCAGTGACGGCGCGGGCGACCGTGTGCGGGATGTCGTAGAACTTGAGGTCCAGAAAGACGCGGAAGCCCTGCTCCTTGAGGCGCTCCAGCAGGCGCGGGCCGCCGAGGGTGAAGAGTTCGAGGCCCACCTTGCACCAGTTGAGGGCGTCGCGCAGCTGGCGCGCCATGCTGACGGCTTTTTCACGGTCCGGGAGGTCGAGGGCGACGATGAGTTCGGGCATGGCGCTCCGCCTGTCAGGGAGTGGCGAGAAGATCGCCCACAAGCCGGGGATTGCGGGCGGGGGCCAGCGTGGCGGCCACATAGGCCGCGCGCAGGCGGTCATAAGCCGCGTCCAGGTCGTCGTTGACCACCAGGGCGTCGTACCACGGGGCTTCGCAGAGTTCGCGCCGGGCATTGGCGAGGCGGCGCTCGATGGCGGCCTCGTCGTCCTGCCCGCGCAGGCGCAGGCGTCGCTCCAGTTCCGTCATGCTCGGCGGCAGGATGAAGATGAAGCAGGTCCCCTCGAGATTCAGCTTGAGCTGGGCCGCGCCCTGCACGTCGATGTCAAAGAGGATGTCGCGCCCTTGCGCGAGCATCTCCCGCACGGGCGCGAGCGGCGTGCCGTAGAGGTTGCCGTGCACCTCGGCCCATTCGGCGAAGTCCCCGGCGGCGCGGCGCTCCTCAAAGGCCTGCCGGCTGAGAAAGATATAGTCCCTGCCGTCCACCTCGCCCTCGCGCGGGGCTCTCGTGGTGCAGCTCACCGAATAGCCGAGGCCGGGAAATTCGGCGGCAAGGCGGCGGATGAGGGTGGTCTTGCCCGCGCCCGAGGGCGCGCTGATCACAAGCGCGATGCCCTGGCGCATCAGGCGTCCTCCTGCGCGAAGCGCTGGCTGATGGTCTCCGGCTGGATGGAGGAAAGGATCACATGGTTGGAATCCGTGACGAGGATGGAGCGCGTCTTGCGGCCCTGGGTGGCGTCCACGAGGCGGCCGGCGGCGCGGGCGTCCTCGCGCAGGCGGCGCATGGGCGACGACGCCGGGTTGGCGATGCCCACCACGCGCGCGGCAAGGACGTAGTTGCCGAAACCGATATTGATGAGTCTTTCGCCTGCCATCTGCTATTCCAAGTTTTGCACCTGCTCACGGCATTTTTCCAGCTCGTTCTTGAAATCCACCACCAGGCGGGAGAGCTGGATGTCCGGTATCTTGTTGCCGCAGGTGTTGATCTCGCGGAAGCACTCCTGAAGGGTGAAGTCGAGGCGGCGCCCGACGTCCCCGCCCTCGCGCAAGAGCTCGCGCAGCCGGGCGAGATGCGCGGAAAGGCGCGTGAGCTCCTCGCTCACGTCCAGGCGGTCCATGAGCACGGCCACTTCCTGCAAATAGCGGCCTTCGTCCAGCGCAAGGCCCTCGGGCGCGAGCAGCTCGCCCACGCGGGCGCGGAGCGCCTCGGCCCGCTCTTTCTTGATGGCCGGGGCAAAGGCCGCCAGTTTTTCCGTCCAGGCCTCCATTTGGCGCAGGCGCGCGTCGAGGTCGGCGGCGAGGGCCGCCCCTTCAGCGGCGCGGGACTGGTTCCAGTCCGTGAGGGCGAGGACGAGGCCCTCTTCCAGCCGGCGCACAAGGGCCTCGTCCGGCGTGCCGCCATTTTCGCCCCAGAGCGCGGGCACGGAGAGCAGGGCCGCATAGTCGGGCGTGAATACCTCCCCGCGTTCCCGGGCAAGGGCAGCGAGGCTGTCCAGCATGGAGGAGGCCAGGGCGGCGTCAAAGCCGGAGCCGGCCTGTGCTCCGCTCACCCGCTGGATGGTGAGGCTCACGTCCACCCGGCCGCGGCTGGCGTGGCGCCGTACGACCTTCTCCAGCTGGGGCTCGAGGCAGCGGACGGCCGGGGGCAGCCGCCACTTGAGGTCAAGATGGCGCCCGTTGACGCTTTTCACTTCCCATTGCTGGATGCTGTCGGCGTTTTCCACGAGACAGCGGCCAAAGCCGGTCATGCTGCGAAGCATGGCGCGTGCCCCCTGAGTTGCCATTGGTTGCCGTGCGGCGGCAGTGCTTGCGAAAGAAAAATTTTACTTCAGGGGCGGGCGGATTGCAAGGCGGGAGGCATATGCACAAAGGCCGGCCCCCGCGAGAGGGCCGGCCCGGCTGTGGCACTAGGGTTCCCGTGGCGCTCATCGCCCGCGGGGCGAAGTTCAGGCGTTTTCCTTTTCGCCTTCCTTGCGCATACCTTCGAGGATGTCGGTAAGCACATGTGATTCCTGCACCATTTCGGCCATCTGGTCCACGGCTTCGCCCATAACCCGCGAAATCTCGGCGCTGAGGTGGTTCACCTCGGTGATGCTGCGGTTGATTTCTTCCGAGGCGGCGGACTGCTCTGTGGCTGCGGCGGCAATGGCGGACACGCGCAGGCTGGAATCTTCCGCAAGGCCGGAGATGTGCTCGAGGGCCGCGCCGGATTCCTCGCCCATGTGGCTCGTGTGCTCGATGGCTTCCACCGCGGTGTCGAGGTTGGCGGAGCTCTTGGCGGTGCGCTGCTGGATGGCCTCGATGGCGGATTCCACGTCGCGCGTGGCGCTCATGGTCTTTTCCGCGAGCTTGCGCACCTCGTCGGCCACCACGGCGAAGCCGCGACCCGCCTCGCCCGCGCGGGCGGCCTCGATGGCGGCGTTGAGCGCGAGCAGGTTGGTCTGGTCCGCGATGTCCCGGATGAGGGTGAGCACCGTGCCGATGTCCTTGGCCTGCTTGTCAAGGCCTTCCATATCCGTCTTGAGGTTGACGGAAAGGGTGCGCAGGGTGCGCAGGCTCTCGACCGTGCGCAGCACCAGGGCGTTGCCCTCGTGGGCCTGGGTCTGCACCGAAGTGGCGGCGTCGGCCGCGCCCTCGGCGTTGCTCGCCACCTCGAGCACCGTGGAGTTCATCTCGTTCATGGCCGTGGCGGACTCGGAGAGGCGCGCGGCCGCTTCCTGGGCCTGGTTGCGCACTTCGTTCAGGGCCACGTTCAGGCTTTCCGCGCCCTTGTCGATGCCGCTCACCACGCTTTCGAGCTGGGTGACCATGTGCGCGCGCGCCTCGGCCGCGGCCTGCTTGCTGTGCTTTTCAAGGGCGATGCGCTCGGTGATGTCCTCGCCCACTTCAAGGTGGCCGATGACCTTGCCGCTCGCGTCATGCAGGTATTCCAGGATGATCTGCATGGTCTTGCCGTTGGGCATGTGGTTGATGACGCGGTGGTTGCCCTTGCGCAGCTGCTCGATGCCGCAGTTGGGCGTATTGCAGATATTGCCGCCCTTGGCCGAGCAGTGCCTGCCCATGACCTCGTCCATGGAGGTCTTGCCCATGGACTTGAGCGAGGCCGTGTTGCAGAAGGTCCAGTTCATGTCCGGGTCCGTGACGGCGATGGCCCAGGGCAGGCCGTTGAGGATGCTCTCGTACCAGTGCGTGCGCTCCTGCGAGCGTTTCCTCATGCCCACCACGCCGCGGGCGAGCGGCGCGAGGCTGCCGCAGGCGGCCGGGTCCAGCGGGGGCACGGGCTTGCCCTGCGAGGCGGCCTCGGCGTACTCCACGATTTTCGGCAAATCGCCCGTGCTTTTGGCAATGAGAAAGGCCCCGATGATGGCAAGGACGATGGCCGCGCCGATACCGGGCAGGGCCGCGCCCCAGACGGAGGCCTCCGACGACATGCTGATGCTCACGATGCAGGCGAGGCACGCAAGCACCAGGAAGCAGAGGAAGATAAGCACCTGTTTGGAGCTGGATGAGTTGCTCATGGCTGTGTCCTTTCCGATAACTGCGGAGCAGAAGTGCCGCCGGGAAGCCAGTACCCGTGCGGCGCATCACCGGGCCTGGGTGACGCCGATGCCCTTGCCGGGGGAAGCCCACCCTGCGCCCGCCGCCACGGGCGGCGCGGACACAGCGGGGCTTGCCACTCTGTTCGGCCTGTGGTGGAGAAACTTTATATGGAACGGGCCTTTTTGCAAGAAAAAAGGCCGGAAACGCGGGCACGGCCGCGGCGAACCCGCCTACAGCTCCTGCCGGAAGCGCAGGGACTGGCGCAGGGTCTCCTTGTCCATGTACTTGACCTCGCCCCCCAGCGGGATGCCCTGCGCGAGGCGCGACACGCGGATGTCCGGGAAGCGCCGGCGCACCATCTCGCGCACATACGCCGCCGTATTTTCCGCCTCCACCGTGGCCCCGAGGGCGAGGATGAGCTCGCCGACCTCGCCCTCGGCGAGGCGCAGGTTCAGCCGCTCCAGGTCCAGCGGTCCCTCCTGCGGCCCCAGCAATCCCCCCAGAATGAGGTACTGCCCGCGGTAGAAGCCGCCCTCGTCCAGGGCGATCATGCTGTCCCACTCGGTCACAAGGCAGAGGGTGTCCGTGCTTCTGGCCGGGTCCGCACAGATGGCGCAGGGGTCCGTGGCAGAAAGGCCGCCGCAGCGCGCGCAAAGGTGCAGGTTGTCACGCAGGTCGTGGATGTTCTGCCCGAGGCGGCGCGTCTCGGCTTCCGGCCACTTGAGCAGGGTCATGGCCGCGCGCATGGCGGACTTGGGCCCGAGCCCCGGTAGGCGCGCCAGCTGCTCGACGAGCACCCGCAAGGGCTCGGGAACGCGGGCGGCCATGCCTAGAACATGCCGGGCAGCTTGATGCCCCCGGAAATGGCGCTCATCTCGCGCTCCATGCTTTCGCGGGCGATGCGCGAGGCCTCGTTGACCGCGGCGAGGATGAGGTCCTGAAGCATTTCCACGTCCCCGCCCTCAAGGGCCTTGGGGTCGATGGTGAGCTTGCGCAGCTCCTGCTTGCCGGAAACCTCGGCCTTGACCATGCCGCCGCCGCTGGCCGCCTCATAGGTGCGCTCGGCCATTTCCTGCTGGAGCTTGGCGAGCTTGTTCTGCATGACCTGGGCCTGGCGCAGGATGTCGTTCATGTTGCGCATGGGGTTTCTCCGCGCGCCGCCGGGGCGCGACAGTGGTTAAGGTTTGCCGCTTGCGGGAGCGCCCGAAGTACCGGGTCCGCCGGGTGCGCGCACTTCCGTGCAATGGGTAAGCTCCGCGCCCAAAACCTCGAAGCAGTGCTGAAGTTCGGGACGCTTGGAAAATTCGGCCATGAGCTCGCCCTGGCTGCGACGCGGCCGCGGGGCCACGATGTCGAGCGTTGGCGCCGACCCGCCGCAATAGGCGGCGAGCGCCGCCTCCAGCGCCGGGCGATGTTTTTCCACCTGGTGCAGGAGCGCCTGCGCTGGGGCGCGCAGTTGCAGCGCGCCATCCTGCCAGTCCACCTCAAGCCCGTGCAGGGCGTGGGCGGGCGGGGCAGGGCGGCCCGCCTCCAGCTCCCGGGCGCAGAAGGCGCAGAAGCTCGTCCAGTCGGGCTGGAAGGCTGGCGGCGCCGAGTCGGCCTTCCCGGCGCGTTCAGCCTCGGCGCTGTGCTCAACTGTTTTGGGCGCAGGCTCGGGCGCGGCCTCCGCAGTCGGGGCCTCTACTGGTGCCGATTCCGCAGAGGCGGCCTTCGGGGGGGCCGGCGACGCGGGCGGTGGGGCCGTTTCCTGTACGGCGGCCTTTGCCGGGGCCTGCTCCTCAACCGGGGCCGCGGGCGCCCTCGGTCGTGGCGAGGCTGCGGCAGGCGTGACCGCATCCGCAGCCTGCCCTTGCGGCTCGGGCCCGAGTTTGTCCAGCCGCTCCAGCGGCAGGAGCCGGGGCAACAGCGCGAGGTTGAGCAGCAAAAGCTCCAGCGCGGCCGCGGGCTCCGGACTTTGGGTGATGCCGCGTTGCGCGTCCAGCGTCATCTGCCATGCGGCATGGAGATGCGGGGCGGAAAAGTTCCCCGCGGTCGCCTTGAGCCACGCCGCCTCGTCCTCCGGGAGCGACAGCGCCGAGAGGGCCGCGGCCCCGCCCTGCCTGAGCAGGAAGAGGTTGCGCCAGTGACCCGCAAGCTCCCGCAGGAAGAAGCCGATGTCCACGCCCTGAGTGAGCAGGGCGCGGCTCGTGGCCGCCGCTTCCGCGCAATCCTGCGTGGAGAGGGCGCCGAAAAGCCGGGTGAAGAGCTCCTGCCCGGCGAGCCCGAGCACCTGGCGCGTTGTTTCCGCGTCGAGGCGCACGCCACCGAGGGCCAGGGTCTGGTCGAGCAGGGACATGGCGTCGCGCACGCTGCCGGCGGCGCGCCTGGCGATGAGGCGCACGGCCGCGTCCTCGTAGTCGCGCCCCTCGGCGTGGAGGGTGCGGACAAGATGCGCGGCCAGCGCGTCCTCCCCGAGGTGCCGGAACACGAAGTGCTGGCAGCGGCTGACGATGGTGACCGGGAACTTGTGCGCCTCGGTGGTGGCGAAGATAAAGACCACGCGCTCCGGCGGCTCCTCCAGCGTCTTTAAGAGGGCGTTGAAGGCGCTGCGCGAGAGCATGTGCGCTTCGTCGATGATAAAGACCTTGTAGCGCCCGTCCATGGGCGCGTAGCCGATATGCTCGCGAAGGGCGCGGGCGTCCTCCACGCTGTTGTTGGAGGCGCCGTCGATTTCGGTCACATCGACATGGGCGCCCGCCGCTATCTTGCGGCACTGGGCGCACTCGTTGCAGGGCTCGGCAGCCGGGGCGTGTTCGCAGTTGAGCGCCTTGGCGAAGATGCGCGCAATGGTCGTCTTGCCCACGCCGCGCGTGCCGCTCAAAAGATAGGCCGGGGCCGGGCTGTCGCGTTCAGCGGCGCGCGACAGCGCGGCCACGACCATCTCCTGGCCGGCCACCTCGGCGAAGGTCTGCGGACGGTAGCGCGCCGCCAGCGAAAGGTGCTTCATGCCAATCCGCCGCCGTGCCCGGCCCTGCTCAGAACGTGTAATGCGTCAGCCAGTCGGCGTACTTCGGCTCCTCGCCCGTGGCGATGGCGAAGAACTCCTTCTGGAGGCGCTTGGTCACAGGGCCGGCGTGGCCCTCGCCGATCTGGCGGTGGTCCACCTCGCGGATGGGCGTGATTTCCGCGGCAGTGCCCGTGAAGAAGGCCTCGTCGGCGGTATAGAGCTCGTCGCGGGTGAACTGCTCCTCCTTCACCGTGTAGCCGAGGTTGCGGGCCACGGTGATGACGGAATTACGCGTGATGCCGCCGAGGATGGAGGTGAGCGGCGTGGTCTTGATGATGCCGTCGCGCACGATGAAGATGTTCTCGCCCGTGGCTTCGGAAACGAAGCCGTTGGTGTCGAGCATGACGGCCTCGTCGTAGCCGTCCTCCTTGGCCTCGATCTTGGCGAGGATGGAGTTGATATAGTTGCCCGCGGCCTTGGCCTTGGACATGCTCGTGTTCACATGGCTTCTGGCGAAGCTGCTCGTCTTGATGCAGATGCCCTTCTCGAGGGCCTCGGGGCCGAGATAGGCGCCCCACGGCCACACCGCGATGATGGTCTGCACCGGGTTGTCGCCCGGATAGACGCCCATCTCGCCGTAGCCCACGAAGGAGAGCGGCCGGATATAGCCCGCGGGCAGCTTGTTGGCCACGAGCGTCTCGATGCAGGCCGCCGCCAGCTGGTCGGCGGTGTAGGGCAGCTTCATGCGCAGGATTTTTGCGGAATTGAGCATCCGCTTGCAGTGGTCGCCCAGGCGAAAGACTGCAGAGGTGCCGTCAACGCAGGCATAGGCGCGGATGCCTTCAAAAATGGCGCTCCCGTAGTGCAGGGAATGGGTGAGCACATGAACCTGGGCCTGATCCCAGGGAACCAGCTTGCCGTCGAACCAGATGAATTGCGTTGTCTGCATGGCTGTCCTCGCGCTGGGCGCATTTGGCGCGTGCGGTTGGCGGGCGAAAGCCCGCGCGGCCGCGCAAGGGGAAGATGCTACTTAAAAGCGCGGGCCTTGGCAAGCGGAGCGGGGGCCTGGGGCGCGCTTTGGCCGCTGTTCTGGTGTGCTCCCGCCCGACAACGCAGGTCCTCACAGTACGGACAGGCGTCGGCGGCGCTCAGGCTGGCGAGTATGCCGCAGCCACCGCCGCAGCCCGGTCCGTGGGCCGAGGCCGTGCGCAGGGCCGTGAGCTCGGCCTTGAGGTGCTCGAGGGCCGCAATCTGGGCCTCAACATTGGCGATATGCTCGTCCACGAGGCGGTGCACCCAGGCGCAGTCGCTGGTAGGGTGGTCACGGAAGGCGAGCAGCTCGCGTATCTCGGCGAGCTTCATGCCGTGGCGGCGGCAGTGCATCACAAAGCGCAGGCGCTCGAGGTCGGCCTCGCCGTAGAGGCGGTAATTGCCCTCGCTGCGCTCGGGCCGGGCGAGCAGGCCCTCCTTTTCATAAAAGCGAATGGTCACCACCGGGCAGCCGGCCAGTTTCGCGAGCTCGCCGATCTTCATCTTCATGTCCGCCTCCAGCGGCGCTGCTCTCGCGCCGCGTGGGGATAGTGGACACGGCGTCCCCGAAAGTCAATGCGGCGTGCTTGCAAGGGCGCCCGCGCCGTGCGAGAATGAGGGCCGGGCGCGCTCCGTGCCCCTCGGAGGAGTACGCATGAAGATTGGCCTCATTCGCTGTATGCAGACCGAGGAAATGTGCCCGGCCACGCGCTGCCTCGACGCCATGCGCCGGAAGAAGGCCGCCTTTGCCGGGGCCTCCGGCGACCTCGAGCTCGTGGGCGTGACCACCTGCGGCGGCTGTCCGGGCAAGAAGGCCGGGCTGCGCGCGGCCATGATGCTCCGCCGTGGCGCGGAGGCCATCGCGCTCGCCTCCTGTATCACCAAAGGCACGCCCATCGACTATGCCTGCCCCTTTGCGGCCAGGCTCGCCCAGGTGGTGCGCGCGGCCGTGGGCGAGGACGTGCCCATCTTCGACTACACCCATGCCCCGGCGAAGAAAAAGGCGTCCCCCGCCGCCGCGCCCGGCTGCTGCGGGCCGCGACTGGAGGCCTGATGCCCGCATCCGCCTTAGCCCCCGCGCCGGGCGAAACCCCGGCGGCGCTCACGGAACTTTCGCCGGGCGAACTTTCCGCGGCGGCGCGCCTCGCCGACGAGGCCTCCGACGCCATTGCCGCCACGCCAAAGGACTTCGCGGCCCATGCGCGCGTGCTCCACGACCTCAAGCTGGCGCTCGTGGAACTGGCCGACCGCGGCGAGGCCCCGGCGCAGGAAAGCGCGGAAGGTTCCGCAACGGCCACAGGCGCGGCGCAGGCTGTTGAAAATGCGGAAAAAGTCGCGCCAGCTCTCCCCCATGCCGATCTCGTGTGGGACCTGGCGCGGGCCCTCCCGGATTTCAGCACCCAGTCCCTCTACCAGAAGCGCTCCTCGCTGGCGGCCATGGCGGGCATGGCCGTGTTCGGCTGGTTTCTGGGCGGCCTCGCCTCCACGGTGCTCGGCTGGCTGGGCCTTGGCGGCGACATCCTGCGCGCCTTCGGCGTCTGGGCCATGTTCTGGCTTTCGGAATACCTTTCCGCCAATCCCCGCGCCCGGCGCGGCCTTTTGACCGTGCTCGGCATGGGGGCTCTCGGTCGCTTCGCCATGTCGGCCATGTCCGGGATGCTGCGCCTCACCTCCTGGGGGAGCATCCGTCAGGCCATCTTCGGGGCCGGGCGCCTGCCCAATATCTTCAAGGTCGGCTGGCTGCTTTTCGGGGCCTTTTTTGTGCTCGTCTTTCTCTCCAAAAAAATTACCGCGCTGGATATGACGGCCTTCCGCCATTCCCTGCGGGAGCAGGCCGAGGAAAGGCTGCGCCTCGCCGCTTTTGTGCTCGGAGAGGTGGAAACCCGCGACGCGGCCCTGGCCGATCTCCGGGACCAGCTCGACGAAGCCGCCGAGGGCGGGGCTCCGCGCCGCGCGGGCGACGCCCTTGCCCGCGACATGCTCGCCATGCTCGACGGCCTCGATGCCAACTCGCGCCGCTTCCTCCTCCAGCGGCTGTCGGCCGCGGGCTACACCCCGGAANGTGCNGATGCGGACTGGCTTATCTGGGANCCGGNNCGCGACGCGGAGCTTTATGACACCGTGGGCCTTGTGCGCGAGGGCGACCGCTGCCGCATCCTCCGGCGCGCCATGCGCACCCCCNCGGGNGTTACNCGCGGNCTCGTGCAGCGCGCGCCCGAAAAAGNGGGAGGGCGCCCATGAGCGCGANCCCCCACAGGGCGGAGCAGGAGCGGCCCGGCGGCCATATCCTCGGCATCGACCTCGGCACGAGCAANACCTATCTTTTCNCGAGCCGCGGGGGCGCGCGTCCCGAGGCCGTGGTNGTGCCCGGCGTGAGCGACGCTTCGGGCAGCATGGCNACNGCCGTGCTCTATGAGGACGACAGGCCCATCCTCATCGGCAACATGGCCGAAAGCGAATGNTACGCCAATCCNNNGCCCGGCCGCGTCCTGCGCACCCANTTCAAGCCCGAGCTCGCCCACGGCGACGCCGANGCCCTNCGCTGGATGACGGACTTTTTGCGCCTGCTCGGCNAGGCNNTNCCGGGCGGCGCGCCCGGAGCTGACNCCNGGCTCTATGTGGGCATCCCCTCGCTGACGCGGCAGGATTTCAGCCTCAATCTCGGCCGCTGCTTCNGCGCNGCCGGNTGGCCCGCGCCCGTCTTTGTGCGCGAGTCGGACGCGGCGCTCATNTCCTGNCTCCAGTCCGGGGCGCTNGACATCGACGATCTNGAGCGGCGCGCGGTCATCCTCGATTTCGGNGGNGGNACCTGCGACTATACGNTGCTCGACGGCGTGGACGCGCTCGCCAATGGCGGCGACCCGCTCTATGGCGGCCGNCTTTTCGACGACCTCGTCTTTCAGCTCTTTTGCCGCCGCACGCCGGAACTGGCCNNGGCCCTCGAGGGNTCGGCCTATGCCTATTTTTTCCACTGGATAGAATGCAAGACNGANAANGAGCGCTTTTCCCGCGCCATGGCCGGGGAGGAGGCGCAGGCGGACGCCCCGGAAACGGTGAAGGACGGGGAGGGCGTGAGCCTGCACGCCGTGTGGTTCGATGCCGCGGGCGCGCGGCGCGACGCCTGGGTGCACGGCTACACCCGCGAGGACTTCATCCGCGACGCGGAAAACTATACGGCCTCGCCGCAGATGCTCGCCATGCTCTCNCAGTATGCGGGCCGCGGNGGCCTNAGCGCNCCTGCGCGCGACCTGCTGGAGGGGCGGAGCATCGGCCTTGTCTCGTGGCTCGGCGAGCTTCTGGGCGGNCTCGACGGGCGCCGCGANGTGGGNCGNGTNTTGCTCACCGGNGGCAGCAGCCGCTGGTTCTTTGTGCGCGACATGGTGGCNGAGCTCTTNCCCGCGGCNTCCTGCGCCATGAGCCGGCGCACCTANGAGGACATCGCCTACGGGCTCGCGCTNTANCCCGTGCTNGCNGCCTCGCGNGAGCGGGTGGAGCGCCTGCTCAAGGAGCAGCTCCCCGCTTTCGCCGCCGAGGCCGCCACGGCNGCNNGGGCGCTCGTGGAAAAAAGCGGCCGGGCGCTGGCGCGCCGCTGCACGCAGCGCATGGTNGAGCGNGACATCATGCCCGCNCTNGAGGCNGCGCAGGGNANGNNCNCCACGGTGGCCGNNCTNGANGCNGCCTTTGAGCGCAATATCCGCGAGNATACGGCNCNNCTGGACATCGTGCGCNAAAANAGCGACGCCCTGCGCGCGGAGCTTCAGCGCGACCTNTCCCTGCGCTTCCGGGCCTGGCTCNGGGAAAACGGGGTCCTGCTCGTGCCGCGTTTCGAGGTNCCGGCGCAGGCNATCAGCGCGGACTTTTTCAAGGGCATCAGCGTGCGCCTNTCGCGGCTGGATTCGCTCAATATCATGCGCTTCACCCTCACCGCCGTGCTTCCNCTGCTGGCGGCCACGGCCACGGCCGGGGCCATCGCGCACACNGGCGAGCCGGTCTCCACGGTGCTCGGGGGCGGCGTGGCCTTCGGCGGNGCGTGGCTGCTCGGCCGNGCNGCGCCCGGCTTTCTGGAAAAGCGCAAGCTGCCCGGCTTTCTCCTCAACGAGAGCAACCGCCGCAAGATAGTTGAGAAAAATTCGGCCTATATCGAAAAGGCCCTCAACGAGGCCTTTGCCGAAGTTCAGGCGGATATTTCCGACGGCATGGAGCGGCGGCTCAGGCACGCCCTGGAGTCCATGCTNGGCCGCCTCTCCGTGCTCAACCAGGTGCGCTTGCAGCAGTGAATTTTGCTGAAGGTTCGTCATGCCGCAGTGTTGGTCTTGCATTTGTGCGCTGTGGATAATGCCGAAATTATCCGTCAAAAACAGCCTTTTTGCTGCTGGCTGCGTCAGAAAAAAATTTCCTTGGTCGAGTACTTAAGTACACTCCCTTCGGAAATTATTTTTCTTCCTTGCCAGCAGCAAAAAATCTTATTTTTTAGGATTCTTCCGGCACCAGCACCCGTCTTCCGCTTCGCTCCAGACGGAATTAAGGAATATCTGTCAAGGTATTGTAAAAATATTGCCTTCCCACAAGACGCATACTAAAGGAACCGACATGAGTATGAAGGAAAGCCTTGTGCTCGGCATCGACGCCGGGGGAACGCATACGGACGCGGCGCTCATGGCCGTTCCCGAGGCGCAGGGCGGCCTCCCGACGGCGCGCCTTTTGGCCTCGGCCAAGGTCAGCACGCGCCATGAGGACCTGCCGGGAACCGTTGCCGCGGTGCTGGCGGCGCTCGGGCGCGAGCTTGCGGCGGAAGGCGCGGACGCGGCGGCGCTCTTCGGCCGCGTGGAGCGCGCCACCCTCGGCACCACGCTGGCCGTCAACGCGCTGGTGCAGGGCCGCGCGGACAAGGTGGGCCTGGCGCTTTCCGCCGGCCCTGGGCTCGACCCCGTGCATTTCACCCTGGGCGAGCATGTTTGCATCGTGCCCGGTGGCCTTGACCACCGGGGCGTGGTGGTCGCGCCGCTCTTTACGGAAACGCTCGCCGAGACCGCGGCCCGCTGGCCCGCCGAGGGCGTGGCCGCCGTGGCCTGCGTGGGCAAGTTTTCGCCGCGCAACCCGGCGCAGGAGCAGCAGATGGGCCAGGTGGCGCAGGCCGCCTCGGGCCTTCCCGTGACGCTGGGGCACAGCCTTTCGGGGCGGCTCAATTTCCCGCGCCGCATCGCCACGGCCTACTACAATGCCGCCGTGGCGCGCCTTGAGGGCGAATTTCTCGACGCCGTGGAGGCGGCGTTCGCCGGGAACGGCGTGACGGCGCCCGTGCGCCTGCTCAAGGCCGACGGAGGCGCGGCCACGCTGGCCTTTTCCCGGCGCGAGCCCGTGCAGTCCATCCTCTCCGGGCCCGCGGCCAGCGTCATGGGCGTCATGGCCCTGTGGCCTGAAGCCGCGGAGGGCTGCTCGCTTCTGCTGGACATGGGCGGTACCACCACCGACATGGCGCTCTTTTACGAAGGTTCGCCCGTGGTGGACAGGGACGGCATGGTGCTCATGGGGCGGCGCACCCTGGTGCGGGCGCTGGCGGCCGTTTCCATCGGGGTCGGCGGGGATTCTCAGCTCAGGCCGGAGACGGACCCGGATGGCAGCCTCGCCGTGCATGTGGGCCCCTTGCGCGAAGGGCCGGCCATGGCTTTCGGCGGGGAGCGCCCCACCTTGCTCGACGCGCTCAATGTGCTGGCCGCTCCGGGGGGCGAAAGCGGCGACGCGGCCGCCTCCCGCGCGGGCATGGAGGCCCTGGCGGCTTCGCTTGGCGCGGAGCGCGTTCCGGGCGGGCACACGCAACTGGCGCGGCTCGCCGTGGCCGATGCCTGCGACCAGGTGGTGCGCGCGGCCTATGAACTCGTGGAAAGCGTCAATGCGCGGCCCATCTATACGCTGGCGGCGCTTCGGGCCGTGCGCGAGGCGCGGCCTGAGCGGGCCTGCCTGGTGGGCGGCCCTGCGGCCGCGGTGCGCCCGTATCTCGAGGAGGCATTGGGGCTTCACGTCGCCATTCCCGCGCACGCCGGGGTCGCCAACGCCATCGGCGCGGGCCTCGCCGTGCCCACGGCCGCGCTGGAGGCCTATGCGGACACCGGGCGGGGTGTCCTCTCCGTGCCCGCGCTGGACCTGGCCGAGCGTGTGGGCCGCGACGCCACGGTGGAGAGCGTGGCCGCGCGCACGAGGGCGCTGCTTGAGGAGAGGCTCGCCGCCGAGGGCATCACCGATGCGGCCGTGGAGGTGGTGGAGGCGGACCTTTTCGCCACGCTCGATGACAGCGGCCGCGGTTCGCGCGACATCCGCGTCACCTGCCAGGTCCGGCCAGGCATTGCCGCGCGGCTTGCCGCCCGGGCCTGAGCGGCGTTTTTGTGGTACAGGAAAGGCTTTGTTATATTTGCGTGTGAGGTGCGTGTCTGTGCGGCTTTGGTAATGCCGAAATTATCCGTCAAAAACAGCCTTTTTGCTGCTGGCTGCGTCAGAAAAAATTTTTCTCGGTCGAGTACTTAAGTACACTCCCTTCGGAAATTTTTGTCTTCCTTGCCAGCAGCAAAAAATCTTATTTTTTAGGATTCTTTCGGCACCAGCACCCGTCTTCCGCTTCGCTTCAGACGGAATTAAGGAAGGTCGGACAAGTATCTGGAGAGCTCACCCGCAAGAAAATGCGCCCGGCATCTCCTCATGGGCTGATGCCGGGCGCGATGTTTGCCTGAGCTTTCGGGGCCTATTCGTCGTCGCTCATCTTCATGCCGATGAGGCCGACGATGATGGCGAAGAGCAGGAATCCGGCGCAGATAAAGAGAACAGTGGTATCGAGGTCCATGAGTGGCTCCTTGTGGCTTTGCGGCAGCCGCGGAAAGGCCGACATCAGAGAAGGCCATGCGCGTGGCTGCCGGGCCTCCCCGCGCGGGGGAAGACCGGTTGCGAATTGATTCCCAAGACTCTGAGCAGGGGACTCAGGCCTGGGGCGGAGCCTGGGAAAGGGGCAACATGCCGCGCAGATGGCGCGCGTGGGGATGGTCCGCCCTCGGGCGCGCAAGCTCCACAAGGGCGACAGGGGGATGCGGCAGGCGCGGGCGGCGGCTCACGGCCATGCCGGGCGCGGCATGGGAGGAGGTGGCGGCCTGGCGCTGCCGCTGCTTGCCGGTGTGGCGCAAGGGCGCGGCCACGGCCGAGGCCGCGGCGAGGGCCCCGGAAATGACGTAGGGCGCGGGCTCGCAGCCCAGGCGCGGCAAGGGCGCATAACGGCCGCCGGACACCAGCAGCAGGACGGCGAGGGCCGTGCTGATGCCGCAGGACATCCAGAAGCGTGAGATGNGTTGTGCCGACCGCATGGGTGAAGCCTTGTGCCTTGCAAGTGCGGCGGGGGCGGAATGCCGGGCCGCAACTTTTCATATGTTCAACGCTACAGGGCGCGGTGTGCCTTGTCAATACAGCAGTGGAAGAACCATGCGCGTAGTCCTCTTTGAGCCGGAAATCCCCCCAAATACGGGCAATGTGGCGCGTCTGTGCGCGGGCTTTGCCGTGGAGCTGCATCTGGTGGGCAGGCTCGGCTTTTCGCTGGAGGACCGCTNTCTGAAGCGCGCGGGCCTCGACTACTGGCCGCATGTGCGCCTCTTTGTCTGGCNGGACTGGGCGGCCTTTGCGGGGCGTCCGGGCCGCAACCGCCTNGAGCGCTGGATACTGACCACCGCAAAACGCAAGGCCACACCTTTGCAGGATTTCGCCTTCCGGCCGGAGGACGCGCTCATTTTCGGCCGCGANACGCGCGGCCTCCCGGATGAGCTTTTCGCCGCCTCGCCGTGGCGGGTGCGCATCCCCGTGCGCACTATGGAGGAGGGCGGCGTGCGCAGCCTCAACCTTTCCACCGCCGCGGGCATTGTCCTTTTCACCGCCCTCACGGCAAGCGGCCTCATCGGACCGGGCCAGGCGCGGCCATGAGCGGTCTTGCACACGTCTTTCCGTGGTCCGTTTGGGAGTGCTGGTGGCTCGCGCCGCTCGCCCTTGTGCTGGACCTTATCCTCGGGGACCCGGCGCTGCCCTGGACGCACCCCGTCTGCCTTGTGGGGAAGTGCCTCGCCCGGCTGGAAGGCCCGGCGCGGCGTTTCGGCGGCTCGGGGCCGCGCGCGCCCTTGCGCCTCCGCTTGGCGGGCGGTGCCGTGCTCGCCCTGCTCTGCGCGGGCACGGGCGCTGGCGTGTGGCTGCTCGTATCACTGCCCGTGGCGGGGGGCCTGTTCGCCCTTTATTTCGCCTGGGCGGGGCTCGCTTTGGGTTCGCTCGTCCGCATCGGTCGCGAGGTTGCCGAAGCCGTGGAAGACGCGCCGCTCCCAGAGGCCCGCGTGGCACTTGCCCGCCTGGTGAGCCGCGACGTGAGCGCCCTTGAGCGGCCCATGCTGCGCAAGACGCTCGCGGACACGCTTTCGGAAAATTTCACCGACGCCTTCCTGGCCCCGTGGTTCTGGCTGCTCGTGGGCGGCCCCGTGGCCCTGTGGGTCTACAAGGCCGTGAGCACGGGCGATTCCATGTGGGGTTACCTCAACGAGCGCTGGCGCTGGCTCGGCTGGGCAGCCGCGCGGGCCGACGACGTGCTCGCCTTTGTGCCGGCCCGACTTTCGGTGGCCACCCTGTGGCTCGCCGATGCAGTGGCGCGGCTTTTCCCGGCGGCGCGCGCCTGGCACGGCCAGTGGCCCGGATTTGGTGCGGTGGCGCGCGAGGCGCCCGGAATGCCGAGCCCCAATTCCGGCTGGTCCATGACGGCCTGCGCGTGGCTCT
Organism: Desulfovibrio sp.; assembly: GCA_014804905.1. GTDB lineage: Bacteria > Desulfobacterota > Desulfovibrionia > Desulfovibrionales > Desulfovibrionaceae > Desulfovibrio. The sequence continues at coordinate 39,515 of JAAUYX010000069.1, forward strand.
GCGGGAGCCGCATGGCCGGGCCTTCCGTCTATTTCGGCGAGCTTGTGGTCAAGCCCTGGCTGGGGCCCCCCGAGGGCGAAGCCGCGCCCTGGGATGCCGCCCGCATCCGGACTTTGTTTGCGCTGGAACAGTGGGGGGCCGTCTGCGGCGGCCTTGCGCTCTGGCTCGCGTGCCTTGTCATGAGACTTCTTTTCTGAAGCGCCCGCGCTTGCGGGACGCCGCGTTCCCGTGCTAGGGGGAAGTCTACCACGCAAATCGGCTCGCAGGGCCCGAGTCAGGAAAGGATGGAGCAGAACCACCACAGCGCGAACATCGCCGCCCTCTTCATCCGCCGTCCGGTGGCGACGGTGCTCATCATGCTCGGGATGCTCTTTTTCGGCATCACGGGCTATCGCTCACTTCCGGTCAACCAGCTGCCCAATGTGGACTTTCCCACCATTTCCGTCCTCGCGGACCTCCCCGGCGCGGACCCGGAAACCATGGCCGCCTCTGTAGCCACGCCGCTGGAAAAGGAATTTTTCACCATCGCGGGTATCGACTCCATTTCGTCCATCAATTCCACGGGGCGCACGCGCATCACCATCCAGTTCGCCCTTGACCGCGACATCGACGCGGCAGCGCTCGACGTGCAATCGGCCATCGGCCTCGCGCAGCGGCGGCTGCCCTCGAGCATGACCACGCCGCCGAGCTTCCGCAAGGTGAATCCGGCGGACTTCCCCATCATGTATATGCGCCTCACGTCCAAGACCCTGCCCCTCTACCAGCTCAACGAATATGCGGATACGCTTATCGGCCAGCGCCTTTCCATGGTGGAGGGCGTGGCGCAGGTGCTCGTGTTCGGGCAGAAAAAATACGCGGTGCGCGTCCAGCTGGACCCGGATGCGCTCGCCACGCGCGGCCTCGGCATCGACGAAGTGGCGGACGCCGTGGCCGCGGCCAATTCCATGCTGCCCACGGGCAGCCTTGAGGGAGCGCAGCGCAGCGTTGCCATCAAGTCCTCGGGCCAGCTCTTCGACGCCAAAGCCTTTGAGGAGACCGTGGTCGCCTACCGCAACGGCGCGCCCGTGCGCCTGCGCGAGATAGGCACGGTGGTGGACAGCGTGGAGCAGGACAAGCAGCTCGCCTGGGGCGGGGCCGAGGATGTGGGCATCATGCTCGGCATCGAGCGCCAGCCGGGGGCGAACACCGTGCAGGTGGTGGACTCCATCAGGAAGATATTGCCAAGCCTCGAGCGGCAGCTCCCGCCATCGGTCAGGCTGGAGATTTTCAACGACCGCGCCGAGTCCATCCGCGAATCCGTGGCGGACGTGAAGTTCACGCTCGTGCTCACGGTCTTTCTCGTGGTGCTCGTCATCTTTCTCTTTCTCCGCAACCTGCCCGCCACCATCATCCCCTCGCTGGCGCTCCCCATGTCGGTCATCTCCACCTTCGCGGTCATGGCGGTCATGGGCTACAGCCTCGACAACCTCTCGCTCATGGCNCTNACGCTNGCCGTGGGCTTTGTGGTGGACGACGCCATCGTCATGCTCGANAACATCGTGCGCCACCAGGANATGGGCAAGAGCCCGCTTCAGGCGGCCTATGACGGCTCGGCGGAGATTGGCTTCACCATCGTTTCCATGACCGTCTCCCTCGCCGCNGTGTTTATTCCCGTGCTCTTCATGGGCGGCATCGTGGGNAGGCNCTTCCGNGAGTTCGCCGTGGTCATCATCACGGCCATTTTNTGCTCCGGCGTGGTCTCACTNACGCTCACGCCCATGCTCTGCGCCTACTTCCTCAAGGCNGGGGGCTCGCACAAGGCGGGCACCGAGGGTCTTTACGGCTGGCTGGAGCGCATGTTCGACGCGCTGGCAAGGGGCTACGCGCGCTCGCTGGACTTTGTGCTCAAGCATCGTNTCGCCACGCTGCTCGCGTCTTTCGTGCTGTTGGGGCTGACGGCGTGGCTCGCCGTGCTTGTGCCCAAGGGCTTTTTGCCCTCCGAGGACATGAGCTTCCTCGTGGCGAGCACCGAGGCGGAGCAGGGCATCTCCTANGAGGGCATGGTCGAGGCGCAGCACAAGCTCGACCCCATCCTGGAAAAGGAGCCCGCGCTCGCCATGTTCAATTCCGTGGTGGGCATCGTGGGCTCCAGCCAGAGCATCAACAACGGCAACCTGCTCATGGCGCTGAAACCCCCGAGCGAGCGCGAGCCCATCGAGGCCGTGGCCCAGCGGCTTAGGCGCGAGCTCAATGTGTCGCCCGCCTTGCGCGTCTTTGTGCGCGTGCCCCCGGCCATCAATATCGGCGGCCGCGCGGCCAAGGCGCTCTACCAGTACACCATGTTCGGCCCGGACATGGACGCGCTCTACGACAGCGCGCAAAAGGTGGAGGACGCCCTGCGGGCCCTCCCCCAGCTTCAGGACGTGAACAGCGACCTTCAGCTCAAGAACCCGGAACTTCGCGTGCGCATCGACCGCAACCGCGCGGCGGCGCTCGGCGTCTCGCCGCAGCAGATCGAGCTCGCCCTGCAATCGGCCTACGGCTCGCGCGAGATTTCCACCATTTATGCCCCGAGCAACGACTACAAGGTGTTTGTGGAGCTGGAAAAGCGCTTCCAGCAGGATTCTTCCGCGCTGTCGCGCCTCTATGTGCGTGCGCAGGACGGCACGCTCGTGCCGCTGGACACGCTCGCCATCATGGAGCCGGGCGTGGGCCCCATTGCCGTCAACCATAACGGGCAGTTCCCGGCGGTGACCATTTCCTTCAATCTCCGGCCAGGCGTGGCGCTCAGCGAGGGCGTGGCCGCCGTGGAAGCGGCTGCCCTGTCGCTGTTGCCGGACTCCGTCACAGCCGAGTTCCAGGGCACGGCCCAGGCCTTCCAGAGCTCGCTCGAGGGCATGGGCTGGCTGCTCTTTCTCGCCATCGTGGTCATCTATCTCGTGCTCGGCATCCTCTACGAGAGCTTCATCCATCCGCTGACCATCCTCTCGGGCCTCCCCGCCGCGGGCTTCGGCGCCCTCTTCACCCTCTGGATTTTCGGCATGGAGCTCAACCTCTACGGCTTCGTCGGCATCATCATGCTGCTCGGCATCGTCAAGAAAAACGCCATCATGATGCTCGACTTCGCGCTGGAGGCCCAGCGGCGCGACCCGGACATCTCGCCGCTTTCCGCCATCACCGAGGGCTGCCACGTGCGCTTCAGGCCCATCATGATGACCACCATGGCCGCGCTCATGGGGGCGCTGCCCATCGCCATCGGCATCGGCGCTGGGGCGGACGCGCGCCGGCCCCTGGGCATGGCCGTGGTGGGCGGCCTCTGCTTCTCGCAGGTGGTGACGCTCTACATCACGCCGGTCTATTACTACTACATGGAGCGGCTTTCGCGGCGCTTGAACCGGGCCGACCACACTGGCCACAGCGGGCATTCCGGGGCGCCCTCGGGCGGCGAGGCGGCCGGGGCGCCCGCGCGTTGACAGCGCGCCGCCGCGGACCTACCTTTGCCGCGGATGCTGAAGGCAGAGTGCCGGAAGAAGAAGCAGAGGAGACATCATGCCCCTGAGCAGCGTTGAAGAAGCCGTTGCCGACATCCGGGAGGGCCGGATGGTCATTCTTGTGGATGACGAGGACCGGGAAAACGAGGGCGACCTCACCATGGCCGCCGAGCATGTGACGCCCGAGGCCATCAACTTCATGGCCAGGTTCGGGCGCGGCCTCATCTGCCTGCCGCTGGCCCCGGAACTGGTGGACAAGCTGGGGCTCCCCATGATGACCCAGCGCAACGGCTCGCGCTTCGGCACCAATTTCACGGTCTCCGTGGAGGCGCGCGAGGGCATTTCCACCGGCATTTCGGCGGCCGACCGCGCCACCACCATCAGGGCGGCCGTGGCCGACGGCGCGCGCCCCGAGGACCTTGTCTCGCCGGGCCATGTCTTCCCGCTGCGCGCCAAGGCAGGCGGCGTGCTCGCCCGCACCGGCCAGACCGAGGGCAGCGTGGATTTGGCGCGCCTTGCGGGCTTGAAGCCCGCGGCCGTCATCTGCGAAATCATGCGCGACGACGGCACCATGGCGCGGATGCCGGACCTCGAAGTTTTCGCCAAAGAGCACGGCCTCAAAATTGTTGCGGTCAAGGACATCATCCGCCACAAGCTGGAGCGCGGCCAGGTGTCCGTGCGCCGCGACGCCACGGCGCATTTGCCGAGCATGTACGGCGACTTCACCGTTCACGCCTATGAAAGCGAAATGGAGCCCGGCACGCACCTCGCGCTCGTCAAGGGCGACATCAGCGGGCCGGAGCCCGTGCTCGTGCGCGTGCACAGCCAGTGCCTCACGGGGGATGCCCTGGGCTCCCTGCGCTGCGACTGCCGCGGCCAGCTCGGCGCGGCCCTGCGCCAGATAGAGAACGAGGGCCGGGGCGTCTTGCTCTACATGCGCCAGGAGGGGCGGGGCATCGGCCTTGCCAACAAGATTCGCGCCTATGCCCTGCAGGACCAGGGTTATGACACCGTGGAGGCCAACCGGATGCTGGGCTTCCCCGACGACCTGCGCGACTACGGCACCGGCGCGCAGATGCTGGTGGACCTCGGCATCCGCAAGGTGCGGCTCCTCACCAACAATCCCAAGAAGATCGTGGGCCTTTCCGGCTACGGCATCGAAATCGTGGAGCGCGTGCCCATCGAGATTGAGGCCTGCCCGGAAAACGAGGCCTATCTGCGCACCAAGAAGGAAAAGATGGCGCATTTGCTCAACGGCATCCGCTGCCACTAGGGCGCGGCGCACACGGTTTTTCCGGGGCGCGTTGCGAGCGCACCGGCCCCTGCGGAGGGATGGCAGAGCGGCTGATAGCGGTGGTCTTGAAAACCACTTGGGGTTCACGCCCCACGGGGGTTCAAATCCCTCTCCCTCCGCCACAAGTGTTTTGGCCCCCTTTCGGATGATAATCTCCGAAAGGGGGCTTTTTTNGGCAAACCTNTCGCTGAGCGGGTACGATGCGGACGGCAATGGAGCAAGAACGTCCGGCAGGGGATGAATGGGGGACCCTGCGGCCGCGATTGGTCGAATCGTGACCACTATACAAGGCAAATATTGCCTATGTGAGTAGGCCCCAGCAGATTGGGTGAATGAATGAGATTCCCCACCTTTCCGAAGCCTTTGCCCAGGTCTTGCAGGAGGCCCGCGAAGAGGCGCGCGTGTCTCAGCAGGAGCTGGCGCGGCGCGTGAAATGCGCCCGGTCGTTCATCTCCTTTCTTGAGACGCGCACGCACCTGCCGAGCCTGAACGCCTTTCTCGTGCTGTGTTCGGCGCTGGATTTGCCCGCGGCCGAAGTGTTGCGGCGGCTGGAAAATCGCCTCGCCTTCCTGCAACAGGCTGCCGACGCGGAAAAAAAGGCGAAAGGACAGGGGGCCGACGTTCCCATCATGCGTTAGGCTNCCGACAGGCGCCACAGGTTCCTNAAANNTATGGCNGGGGCGNGANCTGTCNCNCCACCGNGGCGCCACCATCCGGANNTNNCCAANGTNACGCACCTTNCTGNCGCNGGCGTCAACCCAGGGGGGCGCCGGACGGCCTCCGCCCANGCCACCAATTGTNTCCGCCNCATTGCCAAAANTGGGAAAAGCCCGTAGGCTCCTCCCCGGAATATCGCACGCACGGCACGCTTCTTTGCAAAAAGGCGCCGCTCTNGCGCGCACACTCTGCAAAACGCCGTGGCAGNCGGGCTTCCGCAAAAGTGCTCCTTCCGAATCCCTCCGGCCGCTAAACGGGGTTGGCTGCCATGCTGGACAAATACGTCAAATCCTTCGGGCTGCGCGGCAAGTGCTACCGCTTTCGGGACCATCACCTCATCAAGAACATGAAGGCCGCGCACCTGCTTTCGGCCATCGCCTGGGGCGGGGGCGCCTTTGCCATGCAGGCGCTGAACATCCTGCGCACCAGCGCGGCCGGGGACGTGCCGCCGGAAATGATNGCCCGCTGCTCGTGGTTCATCGACACCTGGGTGGTGATGCCGGGGCTNTTNGGCTGCATCCTGACGGGCCTTTTTTATTCCATCTTCACCTCGCTGGGCTTTTTCCGCTTTGCGTGGATCATCTACAAGTGGCTCATCTCGGCGAGTGCGCTCTTCTGGGGGCTTTTTTTCTGGAGCGGCGCNGGCGACGAGCTCATCGCCTGGCTCGGGAATTCCGTGCTCGCAGGATTTTTGCTGTTCATCCGCGGGCTCATCCTGCCCAACTCCGTCTGGGCGAGTATTTTGCAGACNTGCATCATCCTTTCCATGTGCCTCATTTCCATTTATCGGCCGCTCACCTTCCTGCCGCACAAACATGCGGCGAGCGACGCGGGCAAGGCCCCGCTGTTGCCCGTGGANCCCTCGGNCTTCGAGGACGGAAGCCTGTCAGACGGCCTTTGCTGCCCGGACCGGGACACGGCGCAGCGAAACNGCTGAACATCCGCGCCGGCCGCGCCCCTTGTCCATTAGCCGCTTGCCAGAAGTGGCCCGCATGAACTACTCTNCAAAAAAACCGTCAGGGCGGATACGCCGCCCNGCACAACCGTGAGGTGCCCCATGCTTCGCACTCTTTTCAGCACGGTCTGCGCGCTTGCGCTGACCGCCTCTCTGGCGATGGCCGCTCCCGTGACCCTTAAACTCGGCCANATCGCCGAGCCCGAAAACGTCTACGGCCAGGGTGCCGACCACTTCGCCAAGCTGGTGAAAGAACGCAGCAACGGCGAGATCAACGTCCAGGTGTTCCCCTCCAGCCAGCTCGGCAACCAGCGCGACCTCGTTGAGGGCCTCGGCCTCGGCACCGTGGACATGACCCTCACGGGCACGGCCGTCATGGGCAACTTCGTGCCCGAAGTGGCCGTGTTCGACCTGCCCTTCATCTTCCGCGACACGGACCACGCCTACAANGCNCTGGACACCGTGGGCATGGATCTCGCCAAGAAGGGCGAGGACCGCGGCATGATCACCCTCGCCATCTGGGAGAACGGCGTGCGCCACATGACCAACAACAAGCGCGCCATCAAGGAGCCTGAGGACATGAAGGGCCTCAAGGTGCGCGTCATGGAGCAGCCGGTCTACATCGACATGATGAAGTCCCTCGGCGCGAGCCCCACGCCCATGGCCATGAGCGAGCTCTATACCTCGCTCCAGAAGGGCGTCATCGACGGGCAGGAGAACCCGCTCGGCCACATCGCCACCAAGAAGTTCAACGAAGTGCAGAAGTATCTCTCGCTCACCGGCCACACCTACGCCGCGGAGCCGCTGCTCATCTCCACCAGCGCCTGGAAGAAGCTGACGCCGGAGCAGCAGGCCATCGTCAAGCAGGCCGCCATTGACACCCGCGACTGGGAGCGCCAGCTCTGCCGCGACCTCGAGGGCAAGTTCCTCCAGCAGATCAAGGACGCCGGCACCACCGAAGTCAACGACGACGTGAACAAGGAAGCCTTCGCCAAGGCCACCAAGCCCGCGTGGGACAACTATGTGAAGCGTTTCGGCGACGCCAACATCAAGGCCATCCAGGCCGTGAAGTAGGCGAAGCAGGGTAGAGGAGTCTGCGCGCGTTCCCGTGCCGCAAGGCGGTTGAGGGGGAGAGCGCGGATTGTAAGGAAGCGGCGCGGGCCAGTCCGCGCCGCGCTCACCATATCCGGGGCTGCCGAGGCTGTCGGCAGCCCCGGAAGGGCGTTTTTACGCACCGGTTTTTCCCTTGTCCAGGGCAAGGAACTCCCAAAGGAAGGCTTCGATGCAGCAAAAAAGTCTGTGGCAGACCCTCTTTGACGGGCTGGACAAGGTATTGAAATTTTTGGTNATCGTNGGNAACGGCCTCATGCTGCTCATCGTTTTCGGCCAGGTCATCACCCGCTATGTCTTCAACTACACGCCGTCCTTTGGCGAGGAGCTGGCCCGCTATCTCTTCGTGTGGGTGGTCTTCCTCGCGCTGCCGCTGGTGGCGAAAAGCGGCGGGCACATGGCCATCGAGACGCTGACGAGCCACGTCCACGGCGCGACCCTGAAATTCCTGAACATTCTTGCGGACATCTTCACCATTATCTTCCTGCTCATCATGGTGGTCTGCGGCGTTCAGATGGTGATGCGCACGAGCTACCAGACCTCGCCGGCCATGATGATCCCCATGTCGTGGGTCTATTGCGTCATTCCCTTCGGCTGCGCCGTGATGCTGCTCTATGTGGTCATCAACCTCGTCAACGTGATCAAGAC
>JAAUYX010000070.1 GCA_014804905.1 Desulfovibrio sp.
AGATGACGGCGTTGGTGGTGGCGCGGTAGAGGCGCCCGAAGCCGCCGGTGGCGATGAGCGTGGCGTTGGCGATATAGGCCTCGAGCTCGCCCGTGCGCAGGTTGCGCGCGATGACGCCCATGCAGCGCTCGCCGTCGTGGATGAGGGCCTCGGCCTGCATGCGGTCATGCACGCGCACGCCCAGTTGCAGCATCCTGTTGTCAAGGGTGAACAGCACCGCATGACCCGTGCCGTCGGAGGTGTAGCAGGTGCGCCACTTGGCCGTGCCGCCGAAGGCGCGGGAGTGAATGAGGCCCGCGTTTTCCGCTTTCTCCGTGGCCTGGAAGGGCTTGCCGCCCTTGTAATAGGTGTGTTCGCCGGGCACCACGCGGTTCCACGGCACGCCCATGAAGGCCATTTCGCGCATGGCGATGGGCGCCTGCTCCGCGAAGATGCGGGCCACCTCCTGGTCGCAGCCCCAGTCCGAGCCTTTCACGGTGTCGTTGAAATGGATCTCCGGCGAGTCGCCGTCGCCCATGATGGAATTGCCGAGCGCCGCCTGCATCCCGCCCTGGGCGGCCGAGCTGTGCGAGCGCCTGGGCGGCACGATGCTCAGGCAGATGACCTTGTAGCCGGCCTGGGCGGCTTCTACTGCCACACGCTCCCCCGCAAGGCCTGCGCCCACCGAGAGGACATCACAATAATGGATTTGCATGGTGTTCCCCTCCTATTGCACTGCCTGGATAAGGGCGTCGCCGATGAACCACACGCGGGTGATGGAGCAGATGCCCAGCAGGAGATAACAGCCCATGACAATCCAGATGAGCTTTCTCCAGAACTCGCGCCGCGCCTTGGAAATGAGCCCGTATTTCACGCCGATGCGGTAGACGCCGATGCCGGTGTGGAGGATGCAGGCGGGCAGGAAGAAGACATAAAAGACCACCCAGCCCTCATGCAGCCGGATGGCGCTCTTGTCCACTTCCAGCGGCATATCAATCATCACCGAATACACATGGAAGAACGCGCCCACAAGGATGATGGTGGCCGTCACCACCTGCACGAGCCAGAGGCTCGTGTCCGGGTCGCGGAGTTCCTTGCTGTGCTGGTAATAGATGTACAGCTCGCCCGCCCGGAAGGGCATCTTGCGTGCCGCAATCCAGAAGTGGAGCACGATGATGAGCAGGATGAGCGGCGCGGCCACCTGGGCGAGATAGATTTCTTCCATGAACCAGCCGATCCAGTCCGTGATTTTCGGGCTCAGGACCACGCTGCCTTCCAGCACGAGATGCACGCAGATAAACAGGGCGAGCACCGCGCCGGAAAGGGCCTGCCAGAAATCCAGACGGGACGGGGCCTCTTGCGGGGAACGTGGAGTCATGGCTTCTCCTCACAATTTGCGGTACGGCTTTTGCCCGGCTTCGTAATAGTCGCAGCCCTCGCTGTCGATGACCACGATGGCGGGAAAATCCTCCACCACCATTTCGGCCAGCGCCTCGGGCCCCAGGTCCGGCCAGGCGAGCACGGTATATTTCTTGATGCGCTCGGCGATGAGCGCGCCCGCGCCGCCCACGGCCGCCAGGTAGGGCACGCCGTTCTTCTTCATGGATTCCACCACTTCCGGCTTGCGGTAGCCCTTGCCGATCATGCCCTTGAGGCCCTCGTCCATGAGGCGCGGGGCATAGGCGTCCATGCGGCCGGCGGTGGTGGGGCCTGCGGAGCCCACGGGCTTGCCCGGCTTGGCGGGCGTGGGCCCGACATAATAGACGACCTGCCCGGTGAGGTCCACGGGGAGCTTCTCGCCCCTGTCGAGGCATTCCACCATGCGCTTGTGGGCGGCGTCGCGCGCCGCCAGGATGGTGCCCGTGATGAGCACCTTTTCCCCGGCCTTGAGGCTGCGCGCCGTAGCGTCGTCAAAGGGCGCGGTGATCCTTCTCGCTTCGGCCATGGGTCGCCTCCTAAAGAACGGCTTCGCCATGCCGCGCGGCGTGGCAGTTGATGTTCACGGCCACGGGCAGCGACGCGATGTGCGTGGGCGCCCACTCCACATGCACGGCCACGGCCGTGGTCTCGCCGCCCAGGCCCTGCGGGCCGATGCCCGTTTTGTTGACGAGCTCAAGCAGCTCGTCCTCGAAGGCCGCGTAGCGGGGGTCGGGATTGCGCGTGCCGATGTCCCGCGCGGCGGCGCGCTTGGCGCACAGGCAGGCAAGCTCCATGTTGCCGCCAAGGCCCACGCCCACCACCATGGGCGGACACGAATTGGGGCCCGCGGTCTTTACCGCGTCCAGGATGACCTTGCGCACGCCCTCGATGCCGTCCGCGGGCACGAGCATCTTGAGCACGCTCTTGTTTTCCGAGCCCGCGCCCTTGGGAGCGAGCCGCAGGCGGATTTTGTCGCCGGGCACGATGCGCGTGTGGATGACGGCGGGCGTGTTGTCCTTGGTGTTCTTGCGCTCGAAGAGCGGTTCCTCCACGCTGGACTTGCGGAGGAAGCCGTCCACATAGCCCTGGTGGATGCCCTTGTTGACGGCTTCCACGAAGTCGCCGCCCGTGATGTGCACATCCTGGCCGATGTCCGCGAACACCACGGCGAGGCCCGTGTCCTGGCAGATGGGCACCTGCTCCCGCTCGGCAATCTCCGCATTTTCGAGCAACTGGTCAAGGATGTCGCGCCCCACAGGGGAGGGTTCGACGGCCCTGGCCTTTTCGAGCGCCGCCTTCATTTCCTTGGGCAGGTCGCAGCAAGCCTGCACAGCCAGCTTCGCCACCGCCGCAGTTATTTCTTCAGCCGGTATTTCCCGCATATGCCCTCCTGAGAGGTTTTCTCACCTACCTGACCACACATTGTGAAGATTGAGTGGTCACTCAAACAGTTTCTTGGGCGAACAGACCTTGCACACATTTGCGCCTTGTCTGCGTGAGCAGGTTCCATCATAATGCGCCTAAATTCACAAGGCAAGGCTTTTCCCGAGGCGTTTTAAAAAGGCCGGCTTCATGTGTGCTCCGCCACGGAGACCGGAAAACTACGCAGGAGCCATGGATACAAAGGGCAGCCGCACATGGGCTTGCATATCGCCCTCTGTGGCGCCATGTCTTCAATGTGTCCTGTTTTCGCGGCAAGCCCGTTCTGGCGATGCGTTCTTCCAAGTGATGCTGCGCATGAATTCCCGTTTTTAATAGGCCCTGGGTTGATGTTGAAATCAGCGCATAACGTTAGGCATTCAAAGAAAAGTTGTTGAATTGGTTTATATCAGTATTCCAACTTGCCATTTTTATTCTTCCTAGAGTGGCCTGTTTCTGTAAATTAAATCCTCCCGTTCAATAAATCCCCTCTTTTCCCAAAATGTATTCGCAGCAGAATTATTTTTAAAAACTACCAGCGATACTTTGACGATTCCTATATGTTTTAAAGCACTTAATGTCACATCCACCAATTTTGTCGCAATACCTTGATTTCTGAATTTTTCATCCACCCACATGTGGTAAATGTATCCTCTTCGCCCATCTGTTCCCCCCAGAATTGTCGCTATGATTGCCTTATTTTGCGTAGCCACAAAACAGCTGTCAGGATTTCTGGATAAAAAATTGCATATCCCCTCTCTTGAATCATCGAGTTCAGTTAAGCGTATGCCGGCAGATTTCATCCATGATGCATACATTTCATCATAATCTTCAATGCGCATATTTCGTATCTGCATGATCAGTTCCTGAATCTATCCCGTGGGCGCTGCATATTCCCGTATTCTCGGCAAGATGGGAAAATATCTGGGTTCAAGTTGTCGGTCACGATGACGCGGGAGCCTGCAAGATGCATCAGGGATTTTTCGATGCCAAATAATTAATAGCACCTCGAAAAGTTTATAAGTCATGGCCATGGTCGTCAAAGGGGAGCGATGTCAACATGGAGGGTGGCACGTTCCCGAGTTCGGAGGCCCTGTCAGCGAGACATCCTGAACTTCGACACAACAGGAAAAGGGCGGCCCCGCGGGGCCGCCCTGTCCATGCGCNNAAGGNCGNCTAGAACTGGTAGGTGAAGATCACCTGCGCCTTCCAGGCGTCCTGCTTTTCGTAGGAGCCCCAGTCGCGNTANTCCTTCTTCCAGGTGTCATTGTCCATGAAGTTGGCGATATAGCCGAGCTCCAGNTTGATGTCGAAGTTNTCGTACACCTTGTAGACGTTGACGAGGTTGAATTCCAAAAGGCCGTCNTTGGTGGTCAGGTAGGGGCCGTCNAAGNGGTTGCTNGTGCTCTCCCAGGCGTAGGCGTTGTTCATGTACTTGACCATGGAGGGGGAGTTGGTGCCGCCCCACCAGGCCACGCGGAAGGTGTGGGTGAGGTCCTCGATGAAGCTCATGTCGCGCAGCTGGAGGCCGATGCCCCAGGTGCCCGCCATGGAGACATTGAGGTCCAGGTAGTCGGCGGAGGGGCCCCAGCCCAGGTTGCCGTCGCCCATGAAGGAGGTCATGAAGGTGTAGGGGCACACCGAGGGCATCCGCTCGGAGCCGTTCTTCACGTTGCCGTCGTCGCCCGAGGCGTACCAGCCGAAAATGCCGGGCACGCCCCAGTCCATCTTGTATTCCACAAGGGCCTTGGCGAGCCAGCCCTGCCGCTGGGTGGAGCCGCGGCGGATGTCGTCCGGGTTGTTGCGCACCATGACGTCATAGCGGCCCATGGCCTCCACGAAGCCGTAGTTCAGGTCGAGCTCGAAGTTCCAGGGCTCCGCCAGGGTGACCTTGATGGGCAGCCCCGCCCAGAACATGCTGCCATAGGTCTTGGAGGTGCCGCCGTAGTTCACCACGTTGAGACCGCCGTGGCCGCTCTGGGCATTGAGGAAGGGTGTCAGCGTGATGGCCGGTGCGCCGTCCGCGAGTTCGTTGTCCCGATAGTCGGGGAAGCGGCCCGCGTTGCGGCCCTGCATCCCGTACATGGCCCAGGGCGTGACGGAAATGCCGTCGAAGTTCAGGGGCACGCTCAGGGTGAACAGGTCCATGTTGTCGAGATAGTTGGACGGGTCGGAGCCGTCGCGGTAGCCNTNGAGGCTCGCGTCATAGTTGTCGTTGAAGGGCCGGAACCACATGGCGGTGAGGCCGACGTTCTCGGTCAAATCCACATGGGTGTTGATGGCCGCGCCGCGCAGGTCAAACACCGCGGAGCCGCCCGCCGCGTAGGGCAGGGCGAAGTTCTGCAGGCCCATGCGCGTCCGGATGCTGGTGTTGGGCACGGCCCAGTCGATATAGGCCTGGCGCAGCTTGACCATCTTGCCGTCCGCGCCGAGCGCGCCGCCCTGCCCGGCGAAGCCCCATTTCTGCGGTCCGATGAAGAACTGCACCGTGCCGGAAAGCTCCTCGCTCGCCGTGGCGTCCAGTTGCAGGAAAAGGCGCTGCCTGGCGGCAAAGGTGTCCTGCGTGTTGGTCTTGCTCTTGCGGCCGCTGGCATCCCTGTGGTGCTTGGTCAGGTACGGGTCGGCCACGCCGAAGCCCATGTTCCATTTGCCCTTGACGCTGAAGTCGATGGCCTGGCTGTCCTGGGCCAGGAAGAGCCCCGCCGCCAGGGCCAGCAAGAGCGCTGCCGTCTTTTTCATCATTCCCCCAATGATTGAAGTTTCCTCCTGAACGGCCGCCCCTTTTCCCGGTTCGGGGTGGCGGCCCCATCCGCGTTCCCGGCAATCCCCCCGCCGGTCACGCGGCCCCGCCGTCCGTCGGCGCGGTGGGGCTCCCCATGTCGAGAAAATACGGTGGTACATGGTCCCCGTCAACCTCGTCCTGCGGCAGCGGCTCCGCGCAATACTTGAGCGCGTAGCCGCCTTCATCCCGCAGTATCTTGAGCCAGCAGGCCGTGACCAGCAGGATGGGCAGGATCATGAGCGCGCCCGAGAAGTTGCCGAACATCTTGGCCACGCCGAGGCCGCCCATGCTCACGAGCCCCAGCGCCAGCAGGCAGAGGGCGAAGCACCAGAAGGTGCGGTGCCACTTGTTGGGCTCGGCGTCGGGCGGCAGGCGGTAGGTGGCGGTGCTGGCGCAGATATAGGAACCCGCGTTGACCGTGGTGGCGAGGAAGATGGTGGAGAGCAGGGCATAGGCCACGAGCACCACGTCCTTGAGCGGCAGGGTCTCGAGCACGGCGATCATGGCCGCCGCGCCGCCCTTGGCCTGGAGGATGGAAACCACGTCCAGGATGCCGTTGCGCTGCACATAGAGCGAATAGGAGCCGAAGATGCCGTGAATGCAGCAGGCCCCGGCCACCGTGCCGATGGTGCCCCAGACAATGATCTCGCGCACGGTGCGCCCGCGCGAGATGCGCGCGATGAAGAGGCCCATGAAGGGGCCGAAGCCCGCCCAGAANAGGGCGTAGAAGATGGTCCAGTCACGCGGGAAGGTGCCGCCCATCCACGGGTCCGTCCAGAAGACCATGTTGGGNTANTTGCCGAGCCACTTGCCGAAGCCGTTGGTGAAGATGTTGAAAAGCTGCACCGTGGGCCCGCAGATGAAGCAGTAGAGGGCGAGCACGAGCGCGAGCGCGATATTGAAGTTGGAGAGCCACTTGATGCCCCGGTCGAGGCCCTTGTAGACGGTGTAGCCCGCGATGAGGCCGCTCACCACNAGGATGACGGTCTGCGAGCCGAGGCCGGCGTCCGTGCCGAAAACGCTTTGCAGCGCAAAAGCCACGGTGGGCAGCGAGATGCACATGGTCACGGCCGTGCAGAACATGAGCCCGAGGAGGAAGAACACGTCGAGCGCGCGCCCGAAGATGCCGTTGGCCTGGCCCTTGCCGATGATGGGCTCCGTGGCCGTGCTGATGCGCAGGAAGGGCGCCTTCCTGATATAGAGCATATAGGCGATGGGGAGCGAGGTGATGAGATAGGTACACCAGGCATTGGGCCCCCAGTGCATGAGCAGATAGGCGAGCGCCCAGTCATAGGCCTCCACGCTCATGCTCTTGGCGTACTGCGGCGGCTGGAGGATGTCCCAGAGGGGCTCGGTGATGGCCCAGAACATGATGGCCCCGCCCACGGCCGAGCAGAAAATCATGGCCGTCCAGCTGATGAGGCTGAATTCCGGTTTTTCGTCCTTGCGGCCGAACTTGATGGAGCCCCAGCGGCTGAGCGCGTAATAGAAGCACATGACGATGAGGCCCACCGTTATCCACAGGTAGAGCGTGCCGAAATTGAAGGCCAGCGGATGATAGATGGCGGTGAAGAAGTCTTCGGACTCCTTCGGGATAATGACCGCGGGCAGGCTGATGAGCAGGATGACGATGATGGTGGGGACGAGGATGCCCCATTCCGGCCTGAGGCTGTAGGCCTTCTCGGGAGTAGGCGAGACGCTGGACATGTGCCCTCCTTGCTTCGGTGATTGCGCCTGTTCTGCGAATCGTGTGCCAAGGTTCACAATCGGGAGAGCGCCTTGCGGGGCGCAGCGATGGGGGCTGCAGGGCGCCCCGTGGCACGACAAATCTGTCGCCTGTTGCGACAGTTTTTGCGTAAGGGCGGAAAAGCCGCCTCCGCGCCGCAAATATCGCCGGGCGAGGGCACGCGGCGCAGGCGGGCGACAGTTTTGTCACTTTTTGCACAAGCGTGTCCATGGGCGCCGCAAGGCCGCGCCGGGCCGCAGCGGCCCGTGCCTGGCCGTGCGGCTGGCATGGTTTTTGGATTAGGGCGGGCAAGACTCTCTGCCCAACTACGCACACAACCACAGGAGAAGGAGTTCCCATGGCCCCCAAAGCCAAACGCGCGGCCCTTATCGGCTATGACTGTCTGATTCCGAAGCGCCTTTTGAAAATGCTCGATGAAGGCGGCCTCGACAATTTCCGCCGCTTCATGAAAGAGGGGAGCTTCATCCCCGAGGGCTACAACCTGCCCACGGTCACGCCGCCCTCCTGGGCCACCATCTGCACGGGCGCCTACCCGCGCACGCATGGCGTGGAGGACTATTATTACTACCACGAAGGCCAGTCGCTGGACTACAAGTTCACCTCCCAGGCCTTCGGCTCGGACATCGTCACCGCCGAAACCATCTGGGACTGCTGGGACAAGGCGGGGAAGAAGTGTCTCGTGGTCAACTATCCCATGGCTTGGCCCTCGCACATGAAGCACGGCGTCATGGTCATGGGCCAGGGCCTTTCCCCGGCCGAGACGCGCTGGCCCTTGCACGGCAACGAGCACAAGGAATTCCTCGGCTCCGAGAGCGTCATCTCCACCGATTTCTATCCCATGGGCGTACAGGGCGAATTTGAGGACGCCGAGGGCTGGAAGAACCTGCCGGACACCGACGAGCCGCTGGAAATGACCGTCACCATGCACTTCAAGGAAGGCGTGGAGCCCGTGGAGGACCAGGTCTGGCACGTGCTCGCCTGGCAGAGCGGCGACGACGGCTATGACCGTATCACTGTGGCCCCTGAGAAGGATTTCGCCAAGGCCTTCTTCACCCTCAAGCCCAAGGAGTGGAGCGAGCCCGTCCAGACGGACTTCACCATCGTCGAGGACGGCCGCAAGGTGAAGGGCGTGTTCCGCGCCAAGCTCATGGAGCTTTCGGACGACGCCGAGGATTTCAAGCTCTATGTCTCCGGCATCGCGGGCGACAGCGGCTTCATCGCCCCGGCCGAGGCCGCGAAAGACATCGACTTCTCCAAGCAGATCACGGCCAACGACATCGGCCTCGTGGCCTTCCTCCACGGCATCATCGACACGGACACCGTGTGCGAGCTCGTGGAATTCCACAGCGCCTGGCTCTGGAACACCGTGGAGTCGCTCTTCAAGGCCAATCCCGACTGGGACCTTTTCTACATGCACTCCCACCCCATCGACTGGTTCTATCACGGCTGGCTCAGCGACCTCGACAGCAAGGACCCGGAGGTGCGCGCCCGCGCCGAAAAGATGGAGCGCCACATCTATGAGGTGGAGGACCGCCTGCTCGGCAACCTCATGAAGGCCATGGGCGACGAGACCCTCGTCTGCGTCTGCTCCGACCACGGCGCCACGCCCCTCGGCCCCATCCTCAACACGGCCCACGCCCTCAAGGCGGCCGGGCTCTGCGCCTACGAGCCCAAGAAGTCCGAAAATTACTGGGACATCTACGAGGAGACCGAGGGCTTCAACTATGTGCTGGACGTGAGCCAGTCCAAGGCCGTGCCCCAGCGCTACATGTTTGTGTATGTGAACCTCAAGGGCAAGTATCCCGGCGGCATCGTGGAGCCCGAGGA
>JAAUYX010000071.1 GCA_014804905.1 Desulfovibrio sp.
CCGTGTGCGCGGGCAGGTAGAAATCCGCGGGTACGAGGATGTCCGCGATGGAGTGCATGAGCTGCGGCCGCATGAGCAGGCCGCCGAGCACCGCCTGCTCGGCCTCGGCGCTGTGCGGGGGCACGCGGCGCACGAGGTCGGCCTGGATGGCCGCCGTCCCCGCCCGGTCCCCGGCGCGGGGGGCACCAGACGCGACGCCCCCGGCCTTGCGGCCGGGGGCGCCCTGAGCATTGTCGGCCGCTGCCACGCTAGGCCCCGGCTTCGGCCTCGGCCACGGCTTCCGCCACAGCCTCGGCTTCGGCGGCGGCGAGTTCCTCCTCCGTGACTTCGGGCTGGTGGTCGGAAACCACCTGCACCGGCACCACGGCGATGACGTCCGCGTGCAGGCGCACCCGCACGGGATGCTCGCCCAGGGTNCGGATGGGCGCGTCCATGAGGATGCGGCGGCGGTCCACTTCCAGGCCCTGCTCGGCGATGGCGTCGCCGATGATGGTGCTCGTCACCGAGCCGTAGAGCTTGTCGTTCTCGCCCACATGCATGGGGATGACCACCTTGAGGGCCTCGAGGCGGGCGGCGAGGCCGCGGGCCTCGGCGCGCAGGGCGTCCATGCGGGCCTGGAGCTTGTTGCGCTCCTGCTCGAAGACCTTGAGGTTGGCCGGGCTCGCCACCATGGCGAGGCCCTGGGGCAGAAGGTAGTTGCGCCCGTAGCCGGGCTTCACCTCGACCACATCGCCAAGGCTGCCGAGATTTTCCACATCGGCGCGAAGAATGAGTTTCATGTGCGCCTCCTAGATGTTGCTCTTTTTCTTGACGCCGGAATCGTGCGTGGCCGTGTAGATGAGCATGGCCATCTGGCGGGCGCGCTTGATCTCGCGCGTCAGCTCGCGCTGGTGGCGGGCGCAGGTTCCGGTGATGCGGCGGGCGATGATCTTGCCGCGCTCGGTGACGAAGTCCTTCAGGACTTCGGGATTCTTGTAGTTGAGCGGCAAATCCTTGTCGGCGCAGAAGCGGCAGAACTTGCGGCGCGGGGCGAACTTCTTCCTGAAGGCCATTTACGCATCCTCCCCGGCCGCTTCGTCGGCCAGCTTGACGGTGATGAACTTGAAGATGCCGTCGGTGATACGGATATTGCGCTCCAGCTCGGCCACGAGCGGCGCCGGGGCCTCGTAGACGAGGCGCACATAGAAGCCGCGCATGAGCTTCTTCACGGGATACGCGAGGTCGCGCATCCCCCACTGGTCCACCTCGAGCATTTTGCCGCCTTCGCGCTCGACGATGCCCGTGAGCGCGGCCAGGATGCCCTCGCGGCTCTCGGCCGAAAGCTCCGGCGAGAGCAGGAGGAGGGTCTCGAACTTCCGCATGATGCTTCTCCTTGTGGGTTAACAGCTCGCACCTGAGGTACGGGCAAGGAATCAAGACTGATACCCGCCAAAAGGGCTTCTGTCAACCGCGAAAGGCTCCGGCGGGGCNNCGGCGNGGGNNTGGCCGCGCCCCTTGGCGGGCGGNGAAAAAACGTGTATGCTGTTCCGCTGCATGAAGGAATACCGCGACCACTACTTTCTCAAGGCCAAGCGCGAGAACTATCCGGCCCGCTCCATCTACAAGCTGCGCGAGCTGGACGCCCGCTTCCGCCTGCTNGCGCCGGGGATGCGCGTGCTCGACCTGGGCGCGGCGCCGGGCTCGTGGTCGCTGGGCGCGGCCGAGCGCGTGGGCAAGCGCGGGCGCGTGCTTGCCTGCGACATCCAGGAGACGGCCACGGCCTTCCCGCCGCAGGTGGTGTTCATGGTCTCCAACGCCTTTGCGCCCACGGAGGAATTTGCGGCCGCCATGGCGGAGACCGGGCCCTTTGACCTCGTGATGAGCGACATGGCCCCTTCCACCACGGGCACGCGCTTCACGGACCAGGCGCGCTCGCTGGAGCTCGCGCAGACGGCCTTCGAGACNGCGCANAAGCACCTGAAGCCCGGCGGCAACTTTGTGGTCAAGATNTTCATGGGGCCGGACGTGGGCGAACTGCTCGCGCCCATGCGCCGGGCCTTCCGCAAGGTCACGACCTTCAAGCCCAAGAGCTCGCGGGCCGAGAGCAAGGAAACCTTTTTCACGGGCCTCGGCTTCAAGGGCGCGGCCCCTGCGGGGGACGCCGCCGAGGCCGCGGAGACCGCAGCGCACGACAACGCCGGCTGATACGGGNCGGCGCGGAAACTTTCCGGCACTTTTTCACCCACACGGGGAGGTCATATGTCCGGTCACAGCAAATGGGCCAATATCCAGCACCGCAAGGGCCGCCAGGACGCCAAGCGCGGCAAGGTCTTCACCAAGGCCGCCAAGGAGATCATCATCGCCGCCAAGAACGGCGGCGACCCGTCCGGCAACCCGCGCCTGCGCGCGGCCATCGCGGCGGCCAAGGCCGTGAACCTGCCCAAGGACAAGATTGAGGCGGCCATCCGCAAGGGCACCGGCGAGGACGCGGGCGGCGACATCGCCGAAGCCTTCTACGAAGGCTACGGGCCGGGCGGCATCGCCATCATGGTGGAAGTGGCCACGGACAACAAGAACCGCACCGTGGCCGAGGTGCGCCACCTCTTCACCAAGCACGGCGGGGCCATGGGCGAGAACGGCAGCGTGGCCTGGATGTTCGAGCGCAAGGGCGTCATCGCGGTGCCGCGCGCCGACTACGCCGAGGACGCCATCATGGAGGCCGCGCTCGAGGCCGGNGCCGANGANGTCATCGANGACGAGGANGTNTGGACCATCCAGACGGCCATGGCCGACTTCGCNGCCGTGCGCGACGCGCTGGAGGCNGCNGGCGTGNCCATGGANTCCGCCGAGCTCGCCATGGTGCCCGCCAANCTNGTGGCCGTGAACGCCGAGACGGGCGTNAAGNTGCTCCGGCTCATGGACGCNNTGGACNANAATGACGACGTGCAGAACGTCTANGTCAACGCGGACTTCCCGGACGACATGCCCACGGACTAGCNGNNGCAGGCGCGCCCGAAGCGGATGGCAGCCATCACCGTCATCGGCATCGACCCCGGCTCGCAGCGCACGGGCTGGGGCGTGGTGCGCGAGGTCTCNGGNGTGCTCTCGCTNGTGGAGTGCGGGGTGGTGCGCACGGCAAGCGCCCGCGNGGGNGCGGAAGCGGCCGGAGCGGCAGAGAGCGACTTTTCCCGCAGGCTNGCGCGCATCTATCACGANCTCGCCGCCATNCTNGGGCGGCANNGGCCNGACCAGGCGGCCATGGAGCAGGTCTTCACCGCCAAGAACGCGGCCAGCGCCCTGAAGCTCGGGCAGGCGCGCGGGGCCGCCGTGGCCGCCTGCGCCGCCGCCGGNCTGGATGTGGCCGACTACGCCCCCACCCTTGTCAANAAATCCCTNGTGGGCACGGGCCGCGCCGAAAAAGAGCAGGTGGCCTTCATGGTGCGCCGCCTGCTCAATGTGCGGACAGAGGCGGCCGCCAAGTGGCCGCTGGACGCCTCGGACGCCTTGGCCGTTGCCATCTGCCATCTGGGTATGCGCCGTTTTGCCGCCTTGCAGGGGCGCTGAGGGGGACAACGCAGAGGTAGGGGACGCGTGGGTTGAAACTCGAGCAGCTTGCCCGATCCATCGGCCTGGTTGAGCGTCGCGTCCCCCACGGGACGCGTGGATTGAAACTTTTTCCGTGGTCGGCTCCGCTTTCACCGCGTCAGTCGCGTCCCCCACGGGACGCGTGGATTGAAACCAGACGCCCTTGAGCTTGGCCCCCACGCGCTGCGAGTCGCGTCCCCCACGGGACGCGTGGATTGAAACCAAAATTCTTCGACCTTGGCCTGCGCCGCGAGCCAGTCGCGTCCCCCCGGGCGCCGTCCGTCCAACCCATCACACCCCTTAACCTCAAGGGCGCCGCTCCTTCCGGAGCGACGCCCTTTTCAACACTCAGGTCCTCAAAGCCCTTACGGACGCTTGGGGCCGCCCTTGGGCGTCATGGAATAGCGGTAGATTTCGCTGATTTCCTTGTCATAGCCGGGGTAGAAGCCCTTGCCCATGCCAAGCACGATGCGCGCGCCGCGGTTCATGAGCACGAGCAGGTCGCCCGTCGCCGGGTCAACGCAGAGGCCTTCGATCTCGCCCTGCTTGATGGCCTCGTCCAGTGTCTTTTCCAGCACCACGGGGGCGTTGGTGGCCGAGCTCACTTCCACGCGATAGATGTGGTCGGGCTCGTTGTCGTCGGCCGTGCCGTCGTCGGCGGTCACGAAGAGCGCGCCGTCCACATAGTAGACGCCCTGCACCCACTGCGGCACGGGCTGGAGATGCACCTTGCGCAGGTACTTGCCCTTGAGGTCGTATTCATAGAGGTAGCGGCCGCTTTCCTCGCCCACCCAGGAGCACATCCACACCGTGCCCTTGACCGGGTCAACAGTGATGCCGGAGACTTCCTCCTGGCCGGACTTGGGTTCGAAGGCGAAGGTGCGCTTGAGCTTCAGGGTCTCCGCGTCATGCACGGCGATCTGGATGTCCTTGCCCACGCCGTCCATGAAGTTCTCGGCGCTGATGTAGAGCTCGCCGTTATAGATGTCGATGTCGCCGATGTGGTTGGAGGGGATGGAATAGCCCTCGAAAGGCTTGGTGTTCTCCTTCACCAGCTTGCCGTCCATGTCGTACTTGTAGAGCGCCGTGCTGCCGCTCACATAGATGAACTTGCCGTCGCAGGCCACGCCCTGGCGCCCGGCCACGGGGATGACGCTTTTGAGTTTATAGACGTACTTGGGGCCCGGAATCTTCGGGCCGTTCACGGGGGCGGTGGAGGCCAGTTGGGGGAAGGCCAGGGCCAGGGCCAGGGCGGCAAGCGCCAGGAACTTGGGCATGAGGNAACTCCTTCCGTGTTCGGGTTGGCGGCCGCAAAACCTGCCGCGGAGGCCTGGCCGGGCCGCTGGCCCGGAAGACCGGCCGGACGCGGGCCCACGGCGGGCGCGCCCCGGCAGACGCGGCCCGCTTCCGCAGGACGCGCCCCACCCCGGCAGGACGCCGGGGATTCTCGCTATTCCACCACCTCGGCCTTCTTGATGATCACNGGCGTCACGGGCACATCNTCATAATGCCCCTTGCGCCCGGTGGTCACGGCCTCGATCTTGTCCACCACGTTCTGCCCCTGGATGACCTTGCCGAACACCGCATAGCCCCAGCCNTGCGGCGTCTTGGCCTTGAAATCCAGAAAATCGTTGTTCTTGGTATTGATNAAGAACTGCGANCTCGCCGANTGCGGGTCCATGGTGCGCGCCATGGCGATGGTATACTTCTGGTTGCGCAGGCCGTTGTCCGCNTCGTTGCGGATGGGGGCCACGGTGCGCTTTTCCTTGAGCTCCGGCGTCATGCCGCCGCCCTGNATCATGAAGTCCTTGATGACGCGGTGAAACACCGTGCCGTCATAGTGGCCCGATTTCACATACTGGATGAAGTTGGCCACGGTGATGGGGGCCTTGCGCGCGTCCAGCCNGAGCACGATGTCGCCGAGGCTGGTCTCCAGCTTGACCACCGGGTCGGCCGCGGGCTGCGCNGCCTGNGAGGNGGCNGGNGCCANNCCGAGNGACAGGGCGGAGAAGAGCGCCGCGGCCAGCACGGCCATGACGGCTCCGCGCAGGCTGCGGCCGAACTTCCCGGCCGGCGCCTTGGGGGCGATNAAAACGGTATCCTGCATGAGAAAACTCCTTCCGGGTTGCTTCAATTTTACCAGGCCGCAAGGGCGGCCGCCNCGCTAGCCGATGAGCCCCTGGGCGCGCAACACGTCCTTGAGGCGCTCGGTATCCTCCGCGCTCATGGCGCAGAGCGGCAGCCGCATCTCGTCCGACATGCGGCCCATGAGGGCGAGCGCGGTCTTGACCGGGATGGGATTGCTCACCATGAACATGGCCTTGTGCAGCGGGAACAGCTCGTGATGGATGGCGCGCGCGCCCGCGAGGTCGCCGCGGGCGAAGGCGTTGCACATGGCGGCCACGCGGCCGGGNACGAGGTTGGAGGTGACGGAAATCACCCCCTGGCCGCCGAGGGCCATGAGCGCCAGGGCCGTGAGGTCGTCGCCGCTCATGACGCTGAAGCGCGCCGGGCAGCTTTCCAGCACCTGGCTCGCCTGGGCCATGTCGCCCGTNGCCTCCTTGACGCCCACGATATGCGGAAACTCCGCGGCGAGGCGCGCCAGCACCGGGGGCAGCATGTTGCAGCCCGTGCGGCCCGGCACATTGTAGGGCACGAGCGGGATGTCCACGGCCTCGGCGATGGCCTTGTAATGAAGGTAGAGGCCCTCCTGCGTGGGCTTGTTGTAGTAGGGCGTGATGAGCAGCGCACCGTCGGCCCCGGCCTTTTGCGCGAATTTCGCGAGGCGGATGGCCTCCTGCGTGTTGTTGGAGCCGGCCCCGGCCAGCACGGGCACGCGTCCGGCCGCCTGCTCGATGCAAATCTCGATGACGCGCTCGTGCTCCTCGTGGGTGAGCGTGGCCGATTCGCCGGTGGTGCCGCAGGGCACGAGGCCGTGGATGCCTTCGGCAATCTGGTTTTCAATGAAGGCGCGGTAGCCTTCCTCATCAATGGCGTTGTTCCTGAACGGCGTCACCAGGGCAGTCATCGCGCCGGAAAAAAACATGGGATACTCCTTGCGGAACTGTCGTTTTCAACGTCGTTTTCAGCGCGGCCGAAACTGCGGGCGCCCGNCCTGCGTGCGCAGNCCCGCGCTCAACTGTTGATGAATTCCTTGAGTTCCTTGCCGGCGCGGAAAAAGGGCAGCCGCTTGGGCACCACTTCCACACTCTCGCCGGTCTTGGGATTGCGGCCGGAATAGCCGCCGTATTCCTTGATCTTGAAGCTGCCGAAGCCGCGAATCTCGATGCGCTCGCCCGCGATGAGCGACTTTTTCATGGCGTCGATGAAGGTGTTCACCACCAGGGACGCATCGTCAAAGGGAATATTGCTTTCTTCGGCAAGNGCCTTGATAAGCTCGCTCTTGTTCATGCTGCCTCCGTCGGCTCTGTTTCGCTGCCCGTGGAGGATGGGTCTCTCTCGGGATGGGGTCGCAGCCCGCGCCGCACGGCCTGCNGCTCACCTTGGAACACGCAATGCCTTACCCTACGGCAAAGCTCAGGATTGGGCAAGAGGCGGCCGGGCGAAAGCACGGGGCCGTTGACGCGGGNAGGGCGGCGNTTTAGGGGGAGACAGCCGGAAGCACNCGNGCGGGGACGCCGCGCGGGCCCTGCTGCCGGGGGAGGAGCGCCATGCCTTACGNAGCGGGCGACTATGTCCGCATCCTGCGAAAAGTCTCGGGCAGAAATATCTTCTCCGGGAAAAAACGCATCACGGCCAAGGCCGGGACCCTGGGGAGGGTCAGGGAGGATGCCGGTGACGGCTTGTATGNAGTGGATTTTTCGTACACCANGGCGTTTCCGGACCTNGCNGGTCTGGACCTCAACGAGGCCNACCTCGCCCCCTGCACCGAAGAGGAGGCCGACTCCGTGCGCGCCCAGCGTGAGGAGGCGGCGGAACGCGCGCGCAAAGCCGCTGCTGAAGCGGCCAAAGCCGAGAGAGTGCGGAAGCCCGAAATCGAAGAGTTTGATGTCATCCGCCTCACAGTTCCGCTGAAAGGGGCTGATGTCTTTGACGACAAGGCAATTTACCAGCTCCCCGTGGGGAGCGAAGGAACAGTGGTGCACATCTTCGGGGCCGGAGTAGCGTTTGAGGTGGAATTTCTCCTTTTCCCGGACCCGGCGAGACCGGATGACTTTATCTCCGTGCAAATCCCCGTGGAGGCGTCCCAATGCGAGGCCCCCTGGAGGATGCCGGCCGAAAATGCCGAATAGGGCATGTTGCGCGCCCGGTGGCGTTTGCACCGGGAGGGGCCATAGATGAGTCAGCACGCATAACCGCGCAAACCTGTCCGTGAAGTCCCGGCCCGGAAGTTTAGTCGGGATTTTTGTCGGGCAGCCGGTTCCCGCTTGCATGTACTTGTTTTGTACATGGCCCAGTGGCCTAATAAAAGGAAGCAGAACTCGTATTTGTGGTGGGCTGTCTGCCTGATCAGAGCATCGGACACAGTTTTCTCTTCGGATTTTTCACGGGAAAATGGAGTGAGGCTTCATACATATATTCTGGTACATCATTTTCTCCAAGCGCGCACTCGGTTATGTGTGCGTTGCAGGCCACGTTGCCCGTGTGGACGCGACTCCCGGAAAAGCCGGGCGCGCTGACGGAAAGCCCGTTTCAATCCACGCGTCCCGTGGGGGACGCGACCCTGGAGGCCGGGGGCTCCACGGCGCGCCCCCAGGTTTCAATCCACGCGTCCCGTGGGGGACGCGACAAAGTGCCATTGGCGTTTGCCTTGACGGCTTGCCGGTTTCAATCCACGCGTCCCGTGGGGGACGCGACAACGACCCGAAAAAGGGTAAAGGGGTTTTACCATGTTTCAATCCACGCGTCCCGTGGGGGACGCGACGCGAGTCCTCGCTTTTGTCCGGCAGGGTGATCTCGTTTCAATCCACGCGTCCCGTGGGGGACGCGACAA
>JAAUYX010000072.1 GCA_014804905.1 Desulfovibrio sp.
TGACCGAGGCGAGGCCCTCGAAGTTCTTGGCCATCACCTGGGTGAGCGCCGTGTACTGGAGCTGGTTCTTGGCGTGCTTGGCCATTTCCTTGTCCAGGTGGACGCGGTCCTCGCCGTGAATCTGGCGGGGCTTGAACTGCTTGGACCATTCGGGCCCGAAGTTGTCCGGATTGAAGGCCGCGGGCATATGGCCCTGGCTCGTGGTGGACATGCGGCCGCGCATGTCGAGGCCGAGGGCGCTTTGCAGCTCCTTCTCGAAGGCGATCTCGCGCGGCTTGTAGTTGGGCGTCTCGATGTTGGCAAGATTGCTCATGATGACATTCTGCCGCTGGAGCTGCATGTCCATCACGCGGCCCACAAGACCAATCTGGCTGTTGAACATGGATTTCATGACGCCTCCCGCATATCCCGGCCTTTGCCGGCATGACTTCGCTGTGTGCCCTCCTTTAGCAAGCACTGTTCCATACCTGAAAAAGTTCATATTTTCAGTTGGATGGAAGAGATTTTTCTGCGGCGGCGCGGGGCCGGGGCGCCAGACAGCGCGGATTTTTGACAGGCGCCCCGGAGAAGGCGGGGCACGGGATGAGGAGGGCGGGAGGATGCGAAAAGCCCCGGGCGGACCCGGGGCCTGGGATTCGTGGTCGGAGCGAAAGGATTTGAACCTTCGACCCCCTGCTCCCAAAGCAGGTGCGCTACCAGACTGCGCCACGCTCCGATGCGGTGGATGCCGCGCGGGGAGCTCTGCCTGGCCCGCGCGATGGACACTTTTGGTCTGTTTTGTTTTTGCGGTGTTGTCGTGCCTGTGCTGCGTTCTTAATGCCGAAATTATCCGTCAAAAACAGCCTTTTTGGTTCCGGCTGCGTCAGAAAAAAATTTCCTCGGTCGAGTACTTAAGTACACTCCCTTCGGAAATCATTTTTCTTCCTTGCTCCAGCCGTTGCGACGAAGGAAGCTACGGATGGAGACAGCAATTAGTTACCCTCCAGTCAGCCAACGCAATCGCTGTCGCTATCCGTATGGCTCGCAAGCTCGCCGACGGCTAGCGCGCCGGAACCAAAAAATCTTATTTTTTAGGATTCTTCCGGCACGAGCACCCGTCTTCCGCTTCGCTCCAGACG
This sequence comes from Desulfovibrio sp., assembly GCA_014804905.1. Taxonomy (GTDB): domain Bacteria; phylum Desulfobacterota; class Desulfovibrionia; order Desulfovibrionales; family Desulfovibrionaceae; genus Desulfovibrio. Next base: position 1,119 of record JAAUYX010000072.1, read on the forward strand.
GATTTAAGGAATGTTCATCCCCTTATTGAGGTTCTTTGAGGGGCGCCCGCGGAAACAGCAAAGCCCGCCTGGCTTCGGGCGGGCTTTCGCAGGCAGGAAATTTCTGGGGCGAAAGATGGGACTTGAACCCACGGCCACCTGGGCCACAACCAGGTGCTCTACCAACTGAGCTACTTCCGCCGCAAGGCATCCTTCATACACAGGGGCCCGGCTTTTGGCAAGCTCTTTTTCCCTGCCGGGCCGCGCGTGCCGCCGCGGACGTTTTCGCCGTCGCCCCGGCTGGCGTAAAGGCTCCGTGAGAGCCCGCGCCCGCTTCTTACGCCCGGCGCCGCCGCCTGCCTGTGCCCACATCCGCCGTGGCTGACTCTGGATTTTTTTTAGAAAATGCCCTAGAGTGCGCCATCCATCCCTGCGGGCGCCAAGGCCCGCGCACCAGGCGGGAGGCCTATGGACAAGCTCGTTATCGAGGGCGGCGTGCCGCTTGAGGGCGTCATCAGCGTCAGCGGCTCCAAGAACGCGGCCCTGCCCATCCTCTTCGCGTCCATCCTCGTGAACGGCACGGCCACGTTCCGCAATGTGCCGCGCCTGCGCGACATCGATACCACGCTCGACCTCCTGGGCCGTCTCGGCTGCGCCTGCCGGCGCGAGGGCGACGAGGTTTTCGTCACCCCCGGCGAGCTCCTCCCCGAAGCCCCCTACGACCTCGTGCGCACCATGCGCGCCTCGGTGCTCTGCCTCGGGCCCCTGCTCGCGCGCATCGGCCGGGCGCGGGTGGCGCTCCCCGGCGGCTGCGCCATCGGCGCGCGCCCCGTGGACCAGCATCTCAAGGCGCTGGAGCTCATGGGCGCCACCTTTGAACTGGAAGAAGGCTACATCGTCGGCGAATGCGAGGGCCTCGCCGGGGCGCGCATCACCTTTGACATGCCCACCGTGGGCGGCACGGAAAACCTGCTCATGGCCGCAAGCCTCGCCGAGGGCGAGACCATCCTCGAAAACGCGGCGCGCGAGCCGGAAGTGGTGGACCTCGCCGACTTCCTCATCGCCTGCGGCGCGCAAATCGAGGGCCACGGCACGGGCGTCATCCGCATCCAGGGCGTGCCCGCGCTTTACGGGGCGGACTACGCCGTCATGCCGGACCGCATCGAGGCCGGCACCTTTCTCGTGGCAGCGGGCATCACGGGAGGCGACCTCTTCGTGGAGGGCTGCCCCTATGCGGAGCTCGAGGCCGTCATCCTCAAGCTGCGCGACATGGGCATGGAGGTGGAACCGGAGCCGGGCGGCGTGCGCGCGCGCGGCCGCGGGCGGTTAGCGTGCGTGGATGTGAAAACCCAGCCCTATCCCGGCTTTCCCACGGACATGCAGGCGCAAATCATGGCCCTCATGTGCGTGGCCGAAGGCGCGGGCGTGGTGGAGGAAAGCATTTTCGAGAACCGCTTCATGCACGTGCAGGAGCTTATGCGCATGGGCGCGAGCATCCGCGTGTCGGGGCATACGGCAATGGTGCGCGGGGGCGCCAGCCTCGCCGGGGCGCCGGTCATGGCTTCGGATTTGCGCGCCAGCGCCTCCCTGGTGCTGGCAGGGCTGGCGGCGCAGGGCGTCACCGAAGTGCGCCGCATCTATCACCTGGACCGAGGCTACGAGCGCATCGAGGACAAGCTCGGGGCCGTGGGCGCGCGCATCCGCCGCGAGGCGGAATAGGAGAGGGCGCCGCCGGCATGGGAAGGGGCGGCGCATCAGTTCAGCAAGAATAAGGGGACATTCAGCCCATTAAAAGTGGATGTTGGAGGATCGCCATGCCCCAAGCTGCCTTTGTCCCATCCGTGCGTGGCGCGCTTCTGGCCGCGCTGCTCCTCGCCTGCGCCCTCGCGCAGGGCTGCGCCTACGGGGCCTACGGCCTCTATGACGACCAGCGCCTCATGGACACCATCACCGACGACAAGGCCATGGCCACATCCATCAAGACCGCGCTCATGAAGGCGGATTTCACCGGCGGCTGGGCCGTCTCCGTCTATTGCTTTTATGGCAATGTCTTTTTGGTGGGCGAGGTGCCGAAAAACATGCAGGCCAAGGCCGTGAGCATCGCCCGAAGCTACAAGCCGCACTCGGTCACGCCGCACTGGTTCACGCCGGCCAAGAGCGACACGGGCAACCTCTCGCTCGCCACCAGCCTCCGCACGGACCTCATAGGCACCAAGGGGCTCTCCTCCACGCGCATTGACACCGAGGTCAATGCCGGGCGCGTGGTGCTTCTGGGCGTGGTCAAGGATGACGCGGAAAAGCAGCTCGCCATCCGGGTGGCGCGCGGCGTCAAGGGCGTCACCTCGGTGACGAGCTATCTCATGCTGCCGCAAAAGACGGCCACGCCGCAACAGTCCGGGGCACAAAGCCCCTCGGGCGGCGCGGTCGAGGAGCGCGAGCTGCCGGCCACCTAGGCGCTGTATTCCAGTGAAGCAGGAAGCCCGGAAAGATGCCGCAACACCTTTCCGGGCTTCCTTTTTGCCGCTGCCCGCGGCCCCTGGGGGGCGGAAGCCTAGAAGATGCGCGGCACGGGCGGCTCGATTTCGTGGGTCATGCGGTTGCGCAGGTCACGGCGGCAGAGCTCCATCACCCACATCCAGAAAGCGTGTCCGAAAAATTCTGAGAAATGCTCGTCAAAGGGCTGGTCCCACGGCGCGGGCACTGTCCCCATGAGCGGCATGAGCACCACATGGAAGACGAACCACACGAGGATGCCGAAAGCCACGCCCTGCCAGAGCTTGACGACGGGCTTGTACTCGGCGATGACGGCGTAGATGATGCCGATGCCGATGGAAAACGCGAAATGCACCACAAAGCTGACGATGGGCCGTGGCGTGTCGCTGAACATATAGGTCATGTGGGTGAACTGGTAGGAGAAGCCCAGCTGCTGCAACAGCTCCTGCGGCGGATTGGTGGCGTCGCGCAGGGGCGTGCGCGGCGGAAAGGGCACTTCCCAGCCGAATTTGACGATGGCGCCGATGATGCCGATGATCACGCCGATCAGCACGGCCAGCATGACCTTGCGCCGGAATTCCTCGGATTTCAGACATTCGGGCATATTCTTGACCCTCGCGGATTAAAGGGTGCGACAGAACGCGGAACTCCCCGCGTCATGCGGATTTTATTCCCCGCCGGGAGGGATGTCCACGCTCCCGAGGGAAAAATGGTGAGGAGACCGGGCAAGCCCGTGGCGGAACGCACGGCGCCCGCTCAGGCCGTGCCGCCCTCCCCGCGCTGGCCACGGCGCGCCAGAAGGGCCTCGGCGAGACGCCGCAGGGGCCCGCGCCTGTGCGGAAGCGGCGCCGCAGGCTCGCGCGCAAGCTCCATGAGCCGGGCCACGAGTTCGAGCGCTTCCTCCACGCTGTCCACCCAGGCCGTGCCCGCGCCGTGAAGCATGAGGCCCGGAGCCTCCAGCGGTCCGCGGATGCCGAGCACAGGCACGCCCGCGCCCGTGGCGAGGCCCACCTCCACCCCGGCGTCCTGCCCCGAAGCGCCGTAATAGACGACCAGGTCCGCCGTGCGGCAGGCCTCGCGGCAAAAGGCGTAGACCGAGCCCCCGGCCCGGTCCGTATCCATCCACACGCGGCGCTCCTGCGGCGTCAGTCCCGGCGGCGGCGTTGCCTTTTCCGTCCAGTCGAGGATACGGCAGCCGAGGGCCGCGAGCTCGCGGCAAAAGAGGCGCACCCCGTGCTTGTGCTTGAAGGAGCCGGCCACATAGATGGTGAGCCGGGCCGCGTTCTCAGGGGCGTGGACCGCGGAAGCGGCCGGAGTGGCGGCATTGCGGCGCGCACGGGTGCGCGCAAGTGGGGGGCAGGCGGAACGGCGCACGGCTAGAACTCGATGCCCCGCGCGGCCGGGACGCCCTTGCGCCACGGGTGTTTGCGCTCCTGCATCTCGGTCACGAGGTCGGCCGTCTCGGCGAGCCAGTCCGGCATCCCGCGCCCGGAGAGCACGAGGTGACGGTCCTGCCCCGCCGCCCTGGCGAGCAGCGGGGCGAGCTCCTCCCGCGTGAGGAGGCCCGCGCCGAGGGCATAGAGCGCCTCGTCGAGGATGAGCATATCCACCTCTTCCGCCTGTTGCCGCGCCCAGTCCATGAGCTTTGCCGCGGCCGCATGATGGGCCGGGCGCTCCTCCTCATGGCGCAGAAAGCCCAGGCCCCCCGGCCGGAAGCGCGCGCCCAGCAGGCGCCCGAGCATCTGCTGCTCGCCGGCGCCGCAGTCCCGCTTCATGAACTGGCCGAAGGCCACGGTCATGCCCTGACCGAGGGCCCGCAGGGCCTGCCCGGCGCAGGCGCTGGTCTTGCCCTTGCCCTCGCCCGTGTAGACAAGGATCACTGCCACACCCCCGGCAGGACGGTCTTGCAGGAGGGGCAGACGCCGGGATTCTTGCCGGCGCGCGTGCGGTAGCCGCGCCGCTCGATGACCACGGCGCCGCACTTGGGGCAGAGGGTGGAGGCCCCGAGCGGGCTCGGCACATTTCCGATATAGACGTAGTTCAGACCCTCCTCGCGGCCCATGCGCCAGAGGTCCTCCAGCTGGAAGGGCGGGGTCGCGGGGTGCGACGCCATCATGGCCGCGCCGTGGAAGCCGGAGAGGTGCCAGGGCGTGTCCGGCCCGAGCTCGTCGCGGATGAAGCGGGCCATGGCGCGCAGTTCGTCCTGGCTGTCGTTGCAGCCGGGGATGACGAGGGTGGTGACCTCCAGCCACCAGCCGAGCTTTTTTATGGCCTTGAGATTGTCGAGCACGGGCTGGAGGCGGCCTCCGCAGAACTTGTGATAGAAGTCGTCCGAAAAGGCCTTGAGGTCGATATTGGCGGCATTGACGCGGCGGTTGAGCGACTGGAGCAGGTCCGCGCCCATGAAGCCGTTGCTCACGAGAATGACCTTGAGGCCCCGCGCCTGCGCGAGCCCGGCGGTCTCGTAAATCTGCTCGAAGAACACCGTGGGCTCGTTGTAGGTGAAGGCCATGCTCGGCGCCTGCTGCGCGGCGAGGCGTGCCAGGGTGTCCGGCGTGGCGCGGCGGCCGGAGATGGTGCTTTGCGGCCGCACATGGGCGATATGGTGGTTCTGGCAGAAGCGGCAGTGGAAATTGCAGCCCGCGCTGCCCACGGAAAAGGTCTTGCTGCCGGGGAGGAAGTGGTAGAGCGGCTTTTTNTCCACCGGGTCCAGGGCCACGGCCGTCACCACGTCGCCCACCAGGGTGACGAGCTCGCCGCGCCGGTTGACGCGCACGCCGCAACGGCCGTGGGCGCCGTCCTTGAGGCGGCAGGCATGGGCGCAGAGGCTGCAGGAGACGCTNCCATCCTCCTCGGGGGTCCAGAGCATGGCGCGCATCTAGCGNGGCCCTCCGCGCAGGCCCANCGGCANCACCGGNCCCAGATGCCGGGTNATATTGGNCGGAAGCTGCGGCATCGTAAGGAAACGCGGCCTCATGCCGGGGGCNATGCCAAAGCCGGGGCCGGGGCGCATCCCGTTCCACATGCCGGGCGCCATGCCGCCCATCATTCCCGTCGGGCCATACGGCTGCCACGGGTTCCAGGCTCCCGGCGTTCCGCCCGTGTACGCAGGTCCGGGGCTCCAGCTCAGGGGCTGCCAGTCGCCGTGCGGCCGCTGGCCCGGCGTCCAGGCCTTGACGCCTGTGCCTGCCTGCCCCCAGGGGCGCCACGCCGGGGCGGAGGCCTGCTGCCAGCCCGGTTGCCAGCCGGATTGCCAATCAGGCCGCCAGTTGCCCGGTTGCCACCCGGAAGGGCGCCAGCCGGGCGTCGTGCCCTGCCAGTTGCCGGGCTGTCCGTTCGCGGGCGGCGTACCGGCCTGCGGGGGCTGCATGTCGGGGAGCGGCAGGCCTCCGGGGCCCGGTCTGTCTGGTTGCGGCTTCATGCCGGGCTGGCCGGGCAGCACGGTCTGCCCCGGCTGGCCCGCTGGCGGGGGCGTCATGGCCGAAGGCGGCCTTGCGGAGCCGGGGCGGAGCTGATGGGGCGGCCTCTGGCCCGGAAGTGGCGGGTTCGGGGGCATGACACCCGGCCGTCCGGGGCGCCACGACGGGGGCCCGCCGAAATCAGGACCGGGATTCACGCCCGGAGGTGGGCCGGGACGCCATCCCGGCTGCGCCCCCGTGTTCCAGCCATTGCTCCAGCCCATAGTTCCGCCCTGCTGCCAGCCCCCGTTCCAACCATTATTCCAGCCGCCGTTCCAGCCGGAATTTCCGTAGCCATTGCCCGGCCACGAGGGGTCAATCTGCGGAGCGATATAGATGGGCGGCTGCTGCGTCTGCTCCTGCGGGCGGCGCGGCGCGATGACGGAGGTCACGATGTCGCCGTTTTCCGGGTCCCGCCAGGTGCCCGCGTAGCCGTCATAGCCCGGCGCGTCGTTGTGGATGACGATGGCCTCGTCCTGGCTGTTCTGGGTGGCAGGGGCCGGGGCTGTGTGCACGGGCGCTGTCTGCGTCGGTGCTGTCTGGGCCTGCGCTGTCGCTTCCTGCCGCGGGCTTTCCGCGGCGCTTGCTTCGGGCGTCGCGCCCAGCGCGGGCGCGTGCCCCCCCAGCAGGAAAAGGAGCGCGAGCAGGGCCGGGCCCATGCGGCGCACGCCCGCGAGGGCGTTGAGGGAAGTATTCATGCTTGCAGTATAGCAGGGGCGGATGCGGCGGTCCACGAAAAAGGNGGGGCGCGGCCCGGGGAAAAAGTCGCTTGGACTTCGGGGCAAAGTCTGCTAGCTTCGAGGAAGCAAGGAGGGACCCATGTCCAGTGATCGCGCGCGAGCCTACACCGCCGCCGGAGTCGACATCGAGGCGGGCAACGCTCTGGTGCGCCGCATCCGGGGCCTTGTGGCCTCCACGCAGACGCGGGGCGTGCTCGCGGACATCGGCGGCTTCGGCGGCCTNTTCCGNCCCGACCTCGCGGGCATGGCCGACCCCGTGCTCGTGGCCTCCACGGACGGCGTGGGCACCAAGCTCAAGCTGGCCTTCGCCTGGAACAAGCACGACACCGTGGGCATCGACCTTGTGGCCATGAGCGCCAACGACATCCTCGTGCAGGGCGCGGCGCCGCTCTTCTTCCTCGACTATTTCGCCACGGGCAAGCTGGACGTGGACACGGCCGCGGCCGTGGTGGGCGGCGTGGCCGAGGGCTGCCGCCAGGCCGGCTGCGCCCTCCTGGGCGGCGAGACCGCCGAGATGCCGGGCATGTACGCCCCCGGCGAATATGACCTCGCGGGCTTCTGCGTGGGCCTTGTGGANAATGCGNNNCTNGTGGACGGNTCCGGCATCCAGGTGGGCGACGCNGTGCTNGGCGTGGCNTCCTCGGGNCTGCATTCCAACGGCTATTCGCTCGCGCGCAAGATTCTCGCGGCAGTCGGGCCTCGGNCCGGACGANCCNCTNCCCGGCGNNGACGGCAANACCGTGGCCGAGGTCTTNCTCGCGCCNACAACCATNTATGTGGANGCNGTGCGGCCGCTTTTGCGCGACATGAANATCAAGGGCATGGCGCACATCACGGGCGGCGGCTTTTACGACAATATCCCGCGCATCCTNCCCGCCCAGGTGGAGGCGCACATCCGGTTCGCCAGCTGGAAGGTGCCCCCGGTGTTCACCTGGCTCAAGGAGGCGGGCGNCCTCGACTGGCCGGAAATGCTCCAGATTTTNAACTGCGGCATCGGCTTTGTGCTCATCCTGCCGCAGGCNCAGGCCGAGGAGGCGCTCGGCCGCATCCGCGCCTTCNATCTCGGCGCATGGCAGATCGGCGAGATNGCCCGGCGCGAACGCGCTGGCGCGGANGGCGGGGANGNCGAGCAGGTGGTGGTGGAGTTCGGGTCAGCCCCCGACGCCGCCGAAGCCTAGCGCCAGCCGGGTGGGGACCGCCACATGCACGTCTTGAATTTTCTCGGCAATGTCCTCTGGTTTCTTCTCGGCGGCTGCGTCATGGGCCTCGCCTGGTGGCTCGTGGGCGTGCTCTGCTACATTTCCATCATCGGCATCCCCTGGGGGCGCGCCTGCTTTGTCATTGGCAAGTTCGCCTTCTGCCCCTTCGGCAAGATGCCCGTCTCGCGTGAGGTGCTCACCGGCCAGCCGGATGTGGGCACCGGCTTCTGGGGCACGGTGGGCAATGTCATCTGGCTTTTGCTNGCNGGCATCTGGATTGCNCTCGCGCATCTCGGCTGGGCCGTGGCCTGCGCNNTNACCATNATCGGCATCCCCTTNGCGTGGCAGCATGTGAAGCTNGCNGCCCTGGCGCTCTGCCCCATCGGCAAGACCATCGTGCCCGCAGAGGTGGCCGAGGCGGCGGAACAGCGGGCCGCGCAGGAACGCGCATCGCAGGTGCCGGCCGCTCCGGCGCAGCCGCAAAAGCCCCATTAAACTGCTTTTCGCAAAGAACGAAAAAAGCCCCGGACGGTCTGGCCATCCGGGGCTTTCTGTATCTGTGGAGGGGGCACGCGGCCTAGTGGTGATGGCCGCCGCAGCCCTTGCAGAGCTGTTCCTCGCCGAAGGTCTTGAGGCTGCCCGCGGCAAAGGCCTTGAGGGCGTCGGCCACGGTGGCGAAGCCCGTGGCGTGATAGACCTTGATGCCCGCGGCGTGCATGGCGTTGAGCGGGCGCATCCCCATGCCGCCCGCGAGCAGGGCGGTGACGCCGGCCTTGGCGAGGTCGTTGACCGGCTCGATGCAGCTGCCGTGCTCATGGCCGTTGTTGGGCATGACTTTCACGTCGCTGATGGCGCCGTTTTCCACCTTGGCGATGGTATAGGCCGCGCAATGGCCGAAATGNGCGCTGGGCGCNGNGTCGAGGCCCCCAGGGGNTTCGGACGGAACNGCGCAAAGGACAAAATCGCTCATGAATACCTCCNGGGCGTTGGTTTCTTTGAGGAAAATAAGACCGGGGGTGCGATTGTCAACGCTTCGNCGGNNGNACNGGNCGNAGCAAAAGCCACAGGCCCACNGCCATGAGCGGCAGGCACAGCACCTGGCCCATGGTCAGCCAGCCGAAGGCGAGATAGCCGAGGTGCGCGTCCGGCACGCGCACGAATTCCACGAGGAANCGCGCGATGCCGTAGCCCAGGGCGAAAAAGCCGGAAACCGCGCCGGGCTTGCGCGGCTTTGAGGAGTAAATCCACAGGGCCACGAAGAGNACCAGCCCTTCGAGCAGGGCCTCGTAGAGCTGGGAGGGGTGGCGCGGCAGGGGCCCCGCGCCGGGGAATACCATGGCCCAGGGCGCGTCGCTCACCTTGCCCCACAGCTCGCCGTTGATGAAGTTGCCGAGCCTGCCGAAAAAGAGCGCCTGCGGCACGAGCGGGGCCACGAAATCCGACACCTCAAGGAAACTGCGCCTGCGGCTGTGCGCGAACCAGCAAAAGGCCGCCAGCGCCCCCANNAGGCCGCCGTGGAAGGACATGCCGCCGTGCCAGATGCGGAAGATTTCCAGNGGGTCGGAAAAGAAGGCGGCCGGGTCATAGAAGAGCGCGTAGCCGAGGCGGCCGCCCACGATGACGCCCAGCATGACGCAGGTGAGCAGATCGTCCACATCCACGGGCGTCCAGCCGGAGCCGGGTTTCCGCGCGCGCCAGCGCCCGAGCAGCCAGCCCACCACAAANCCCACGAGATACATGAGGCCGTACCAGTGCAACTGGACGGGCCCGAGGGAGATGGCAACCGGGTCGATGCGCGGGCTCAGCACGGGCGGCCTCCCGTAGGGGCGGTGGTGCGGACTAGTGAACGCGGGGAAGCGGCGAAGGTCACGGGGTCACGTCTCTCCGTGTTGGCGTCAGGTTCAGCGCAGGCCCACGAGCCATTGCCAAAAGGTGGGCGGCGCGGGGGGCTCTGGCGCGTGCCNGTGGGAATCGCGGCCGCTGTCGGAAAAGCGCAGCCTGAGCTCGGCTACGCGCGCGTCGGCCCACTNCNGCCNGGCGNCCCGTGCCGCGGCATCCGCCCCCTCGTCCAGCACCAGCATGAGCTGGAAGGGAATNTCCGCATTGGGNCGCATGGCGAGCAGGCGGCGCACAAAGGCGAGGCCGCTGCCGAAGCGCAGGTCATAGAAGAGCGCGCCCCTGTGGCTTCCNTCCTTAATTAAAGGCGGTTCGTCCTCGGGCCGCAGGGCGTCCATGACCGGGAGCATGGCGAACTGGAAATAGGTNTCGCAGGCCACGGACTCCCGCGAGGTGGCNGCCACCAGCGTAAGCGGCGTGGCNGGNTGGATNTCCNCCGGGGCGCGCGGCTCGCCGAGCGCGTNGAGGCTTTGCGAGCGGACGGTGTCGCCCTCCTCGAAGATGACGCGCCAGAACAGGGGCGCGAAGGCGTCGGGCAGCACATGNAGGCGGCTCACGTCNCGGCCCTCCTCGGCGAAGCGCTCGCGCGACTGCGTTGTATGCCAGGCATTGATGCCGATACCGCCGCCGGGATAGATGAANATCCAGGCGAGGGTCAGCAGGATGAGCCCGCGCCGCGCCCGCCAGCGCCANACCGCCCAGAGCAGGGGCACGGTGAGCAGGAGGTCGATGATATAGACGCTGTTGAGGCGCACCCGGTAATGNGAGAAGGGCAGGAAAACCATGGTGCCGTAAGTGGTCACCACGTCCAGCCAGATATGGAGCAGCAAAAGCCCGCAGCAGAGCAGCCACACNCGGCCGAAGCTCCAGNGGNCCGGCGTGGCCGCCCGCCAGAGCGGCCAGCAGCAGAGGGCGAGCAAAAGCCCGAACACGGGCATGGCCGCGAAGGAATGGCTGATGCCCCGGTGGATGAGCAAAAATTCCAGCGGGGTGTGGCAGAAAAGCACGTCCAGGTCCGGCGAGGCGGTGACGAGCGCGGCNAGCGGCAGGCCCCAGGCCGTGAGCGGGCGGCGGGGCAGGGCGAGCAGGGCCACGGCCCCGCTGGCGGCGTGGGTGATGGGGTCCATCTTATTGCCTGAAGGGGCTGCGCTGTTTGGGCACCGCGCGATAGGCCGGGTCTTCCGGCGAGGGCTGGGCGCCCATCATGCGCTGGTANCTGCGGAGGCGCCAGTCCTGCACNTGCTGCACGATGTCCGGCCGGGTGTTGAGGTAGAGCATCCGCTCCCGCGGGCTCGCGCCGGTCATGGGATAACGCATGAGCTCGGCNGCGGGGGCGCCCCCGCCCGCCTCGCGGCTCTCGGCCGAGCTGCCCGCGCCGATTTCCTTGGGGCCGCACGCGGGGAGCGCGGCCAGGGCGAAGGCCAGGACAAGGGCGACGGTTGAGCGGCGCAGGGCGCGGACGTTGGGGTGCATGAAAGGAGTATATGCGGCCGGGGCGCGCCGCGCAAGCGTGCCGCCGGTGCCGGAGCCTTCCGCGGCCTTCCGGGCACAGACCCGCCCCCGAGCGCGCTTGCCGGGTCCGCGCCCGCCTGATAGATTTGCGGCACGGGGGGCCTTTGCCCTGCCCACACGCCATGAAGACAGTTTTCTGCATCGACGACAATCCGCGCTATCTGCTGCTGCTCAAGGCGGCGGTGCGCTCCCTGCGGGCCCTGCACGGCGACGCCGCGCCGCTGCTCTGCGTCTACGGCGGGGAGGACGAGGCCGTCATGGCCGAGGTGGCAAGCGAGCGCATCCCCCTCGCGCACTACAGGCCGCGCCTCAACAGGCAGACACTGCCCGCCTTCACGCACCCGATGATCGGCTGCTTTCTCCGGCTCGAGCTCGCCCTCGTGCCGGAACTCGCCGATGACGACGCCGTGCTCTACTGCGATTCGGACACCTTCTTCCTGCGCCCGCTGGACGCGCTCTTCACAGCGCCCGTGCCCGCCTATCTCGGCATGGTGCGCGAGGCCACGGCTCCCTTTTACCACGAGCACGAAAAGCTCGCCTACGATTTCCGGGAGCGGCGCTACACCGTCGCCATGCCCTTCCCTATCTGGACCTATTCCAGCGCGGTGACGCTCTTCAACCTCGCGCGCTTCCGGCGGCGCGACCTGGTGGAGCACTTTCTCGCCTTTTCGCAGCAGAATGTGCAATATATCGGCAATCTCGACCAGTCGCTGCTCAATTATTTTTTCGGCAAGCGCATCACGCGGCTGGACGATTGCTGGAACCGGCCGCCCTATCAGGCGGACTGCCTCGACACCGCGCACATCGTCCACTTCCACGGCCCGAAGCCGTGGGAGATAAGCAAGCCCTGGCCGGGGGACGAATTGCGCATCAACTGCTTCAGGGAAATGCGCCGCCGCTGGTACGAGCTGCTCTCCAAAAAGGAGCGCGAGCTCGCCGAATCCTGGGACGGCAGGGGGCCTGGCGCCGGCCAGGCCGGAAATTTTTTCCCGGCGCCTCACGAAAAAACCCAGCTTTCCTGAAAAAACAACACGTTACAGATAGGAAAAATTTTCCTCCCGGCCCTAATCCTTTGCCCAGGGGCGCCGATATGCTCACTGAGGCGGAAGGACGCAGGGACGCGTCTGCATGGTGCACCGCCTGTGACGTACAGCATTCAGGGAGGAATGTATGTATATCAATCACAATCTGATGGCGACCAACGTCGGCAACACTCTGGCCGGCCATTACAGCAATCTGCAAACCTCTACCCAGCGCCTGTCCTCGGGCCTGCGCGTCAACAGCGCGGCCGACGACGCGGCCGGCCTCGCCATCCGCGAACTCATGCGGGCGGACATCGCATCCCTGCAGCAGGGCGTGCGCAACGCCAATGATGCCATTTCCCTCATCCAGACCGCGGACGGCGCCCTCGGCATCATCGACGAAAAGCTCATCCGCATGAAGGAACTGGCGGAACAGGCTGCCACGGGCACCTACGACTCCACCCAGCGCCTGATGATTGAATCCGAGTACCAGGCCATGGCTTCGGAAATCACCCGAATCGCCAACGCCACGGACTTCAACAACATCAAGCTGCTCAACGGCACCCTGTCCGGCGAACATGCGGGCACGGGCGGCGGCGAAAGCGGTATCGAGTCTACGGGCGCGTTGAAGGTCCACTTCGGCGCGGGCAACGATTCGGCGGAAGACTACTACTACATCGAAATCGGCGACAGCACGGCCGGGGCGCTGGGCGTGGGCAGCACGGCCACCGAATTCAGCGATGAGGCGGACGCCCGCACGGTCTCCACGCAGGAAGCGGCGCAGAAGGCGCTCACCGGCATCAACAACGCCATTATTTCCAAGGACAAGATCAGGGCCCACCTCGGCGCGCTCCAGAACAGGCTGGAGAACACCATTTCCAACCTGACCACCCAGGCGGAAAACCTCCAGTCCGCCGAGTCGCGCATCTCCGATATGGACGTGGCCACGGAAATGACGCAGTTCGTGCGCAACCAGATTCTGACGCAGTCCTCGGTGGCCATGCTTTCGCAGGCCAACAGCATGCAGCAGATGGCCATGCAGCTCATCGGCTAGAAAATTGGTGGAGGGGTCTCCGGAGCGGGGGCTTCGGAGAGAAAAAGGGCCCTTCCGGCGTTTGCCGGAAGGGCCCTTTTTGTGGCTTGCGCAACGGCGGGAGCGGGAAAAAACGCATCACGGCCGCGCTGGTCATCCGTTTGACGCCCCGGCAGCTTTTGCCGCGGGCGACTTTTTTTACGCGGGAAAAAAAGTCCCGGCGCGGCCCCATATGCCGCGCCGGGACCTGGGCCGCAGAGCGGCCCGCCCGGAGGAGGCTGGGGGAGAATTATTGCCTGATGATCTCGATGGTCCTGTGCTGCGGCTCGGGCGCGGCCTTGCGCGGCACGGTGACGGTCAGGACGCCGTTTTTCGTGGCCGCGGTGATGGCGTCGGCGTCCGCATCCTCGGGCAGCGCCCACATGCGGCGGAATTCGCCGAAAACGCGTTCGGCCGCCATGCGCGCGGCGCCCTCGGCGTGGGGCGAGGCCTTCTCGCCGGAAATGACCAGATTTTCCTCGAGCACCTCAAGGGTGATGGCGTCCGGATCCACGCCGGGCACCTCCATGGAGAGGGAATAGGCGTCGGCATCGGCCGTGAGGTCCACGCAGGGGAGGATGCCGGGGGCGCGGCGTTCCTTGCGGGCGGCATCATTCTGACACATGGCGTCTATATCGTCGCGCACGGGCGAAGCGGCCTTGCGCGAGGCCTCGGCGGCGGCAAGCCAGCGGCGGGGCATGACAAACATGGTACTCATTCACAACCTCCTGTGGAAAATTTGTGAATGAAAAATAAGCACCAATAATATAGCGTCAATAGCCTGTTGATAACTTTCGGCGGAATGGCCCGCTTCTTGCTGGGTTTTTCCCGTCGCCCGAGGAAGGGGGTGAGGGCCGGAAGGGCAAAAACCCGGACCCGCAACAAGACGATCCCGGCCCGGCGGCAAGGCGCGAAATCTGGCACGAACTCTGCATAAAAACGGGTGCAGGTTGATTCAGGCAGATTTTGCCACCCCTGGCACCACGAGCCAGGGAGGGGGGAAACCCCCGAGGCGGGGGAGCCGCCCGCGACATCCCGGCGAAGCACCGGAAAGCGCGGGCGCAGGAACGAATAACGACAACCCTGCGGGAGCAGGCATCGTACGGCGGTAGTCCGCAGGGACGCGGGCGTGCACAGTGCGCCGCCGGGCAACAGCACATTCATGGAGGAATGTCATGTACATCAATCACAATCAGATGGCCACCAATGTCGCCAACACCCTCACCAACCACTACGGACGCCTTCAGACCTCGACCCAGCGCCTGTCCTCCGGCCTGCGCGTGAACAGCGCGGCCGACGACGCGGCCGGCCTCGCCATCCGCGAGCTCATGCGCTCGGATATCGCGGCTCTGAACCAGGGCGTGCGCAACGCCAATGACGCCATTTCCCTCCTCCAGACGGCGGACGGTGCCCTGGGCGTCATCGACGAAAAGCTCGTGCGGATGAAGGAACTGGCGGAACAGGCGGCCACGGGTACCTACGATTCCACTCAGCGCCTGATGATCGAGTCCGAGTACCAGGCCATGGCTTCGGAAATCACCCGAATCGCCAACTCCACGGACTTCAACAACATCAAGCTCCTGGATGGCAATCTGTCCAGCGACGACCATGTGGGCAAGGGCGGCGGCGACAGCGGCCTCGAGTCCCAGGGCAAGCTGAAGGTCCACTTCGGCTCGGCCAACGACTCCGCGGAAGACTACTACTACATCAAGATCGGCACGGCCACCGCGTCCGCCCTTGGTGTGGGCAATGAGGCGGCCGATGACTCCGACGCCTACACGGTCTCCACGCAGGAAGCCGCCCAGAAGGCGCTTGTGGGCATCAACAACGCCATCGTGTCCAAGGACAAGATCCGCGCCCATCTCGGCGCGCTCCAGAACCGGTTGGAGAACACCATCACCAACCTCACGACTCAGGCCGAAAACCTGCAGGCTGCGGAATCCCGCATTTCCGACGTGGACGTGGCCACGGAAATGACGCAGTTCGTCCGCAACCAGATCCTCACCCAGTCGGCGGTGGCCATGCTCTCGCA
>JAAUYX010000073.1 GCA_014804905.1 Desulfovibrio sp.
CTTGCCGAGAACCTTGAAGACCTCGGCGAGCGTGGTGCTCTGGCCGATGATGCCGCTGGTGTTGAGATCCATGGCTTTCCTGCTCATGGCCCCGGGCGGCCGCTGGCCGCTCTTGCGGGCGTTTGACTGCTCTTCAGGTGTCAATACACTGACATGGGCCGAATTGCCAGCAAAAACCGCGGCTCCCGCGCGTTTTCTGCGGTGAGTCAGCCGGGACGCCCCGCTCAGTCGAAAAGCCTGTCCAGAAAGGCCGCGGCGCGGGCCTCGCTGTAGTATTCCCCGCCCTTAGCGAAGCCCACATGCCCCCCGTGGGGCGCGACCTCAAGATACAGGGCCGGATTTTTGGCCGCGGCCTCCCGCGGATAACAGGTGGGCGTGCAAAAGGGGTCGTCCGCCGCGAGGAGCAGATAGAGCGGGGTAGTTATGCCGTCAAGGTCCGGCAGCACGCTGTTTTGCGCCCAGTAATCGGCCGCCGAGGCGAAGCCGTAGACCGGCGCTGTGAAGCGTTCGTCAAAGACGCCGAAGGTGTGGATATGCTCCACGCCCGCAGCCGAAGGATAACCGGGAAAGCGGCGGGCTTTCTCCCGCACTTTGCGGCGCAGGGTGCGCAGGAAATACGCCATGTAGAGGCGGCACGAGGGGCCGTCCATCCTGGGGGCGGCGGTGGTGAGGTCGCACGGGACGGACACGGCCACGGCCGCCCGCAAGAGCGGGGACACGGGCCCGCAGGCGAGATGGCGGCATATCTGATTTCCGCCGAGGCTGAAGCCCACCAGCGCCAGCGGCAGGTCGAATGATTCCGCATAGCGGATGACCCGTGCGAGGTCCCCGGTCTCGCCCATGTGGTAGAGCCGGTCCGTGCGGTTGCTCTCGCCCGAGCAGGAGCGCATGTTCCACGCGAGGCTGTCAAAGCCGCGTAAGCCCAGCGCCCGCACCATGCCGAGGATGTACTTGCGGCGGCTGTTGCCCTCGAGCCCGTGCGATATGATGACCAGGCCCCGCGCCTGCCCGCCCGCGTGGCGGTGGAGATCGAGGTCGAGAAAATCGCCGTCGTCGGTCTCGATGCGGATGCGCCGGGGCCCCTCCATGCCCGGCGCGGCTTGGGGCATGGGCCGGAAGAGTACGGGCCAGATGGTTCCGGCGTGGCCGTTTCTGAGCCACCACGGCGCGCAATAGGAAGAAGGAAGGATGGGCATGGCGCAAAACTCCGGCAAAAGACGCGGCGGCCGGCCGCGGAAAAGCGCTCCGCCCCCGGCGCGTCGGGAGGCGCCTGAGGCGGGAAGTGCTGCCGCTGGCGCCGGGGAAGCGCGGGGGCCGATCATTCCCGCCCCGGACAGCGGTCCGGACGCTTCCGCAGGCATTTTTGACGTCATCGTGCTCGGCGCGGGCGCCTCCGGCCTCGTCTGCGCGGCCGNGGCGGNNCGNCGGGGCCTCCGTGTGCTNCTGCTCGAGCGCGGGCCGCGGCCGGGGCGCAAGCTCGCCGTGAGCGGCGGCGGCAGAGCCAATTTCAGCAACCGCNCCGTNACGCCCGGGGACTATCTCTGCGGCTCCGGCCCGGANTTCCTGCGCCCGGCGCTCANGGCNCTTCCGCCGGAAGCCGTNCTNNGCCGGATGCGGACCTGGGNCCTCCCCGTGGAGGANCGCGACCACGGCCGCCTNTTCCTCACCGTGCCCGCCCTGCGCCTCGTGNGCGCGCTGGAGGNGGACTGCGCCGCCNCCGGCTGCCGCCTCGCCTGCGGCGCCGNNGTNCGCGCCGTNCACCGNGAAGCGGGCGGCTTNGCCGTGGAGTGCGNNGGCGTCACCTGGCGCNCCCGCGNCCTCGTNCTCGCCCTCGGNAGCCCGGCNTNTCCCCGCGCCGGGGGCACCCANGCGGGCTGGCGCATGGCCGCAAGCCTCGGGCATACGCTCGCGCCCGCGCGTCCGGCTCTCGTGCCGCTCCGGCTTTCCGAAGTCACGCCCCTGGGCGCGGCCCTGCGCGGGCTTGCGGGCATCAGCGTCCCCGCGCGCNTCAGCCTCCCCCCTGGCGCGGACGGAGCGCAACGCAGCTTCGAAGACGACCTGCTCTTCACGCACACGGGCCTGAGCGGCCCGCTCATCCTCGGCGCGTCCCTCTTCTGGCGCGACGGTGAGCCCCTTGTGCTCGACCTNNTCCCCGGCGNNGANGTGGAGGCCCTGCTGGACGNNGGCGGNGGCCGCACGCCCCGCGGCATCCTGCGCGGGCGGCTGCCGCAGCGCCTGCTCGACGCCGTACTCCCCGCGGAGCTGGCCTCCCGCAAGGCGGCCGAGCTTTCGCGGGCGCANCGCCGCCAAATCGCCNCCGCCCTGCACGCGCTCACCGTCGTGCCCACGGGCACGGAGGGCCTCGACAAGGCCGAGGCCTGCTCCGGCGGGGTGGACACCGCCGAGGTGGANNCNGCNACCNTGCAAAGCCGCCTTGTGCCGGGCCTTTTTATCACTGGCGAACTGCTCGANGTCACCGGGCGGCTCGGCGGCTATAANCTTCACTGGGCCTGGGCCAGCGGGCANCTCGCCGGGCGCGCGGTCCTTGCCTGACCTCCGCTCACAGGCTGCAAAACAGCGTCACCCAGAAGGGCACGCTGAAGTCGAGGATCATGGCGTGGACGATGGACGGAAAGGTCCACAAGGTCCCGGCGGCGCGGGTGATGCCCGGAAGCGTGGTGTCCATGGTCGAGGCCCCGCCGCACATGATGGGCGCCGGGGCGCCCATGAGNCGCACCAGCACCGGGGTGAAAATGAGCGTGAACAGCTCGCGGAAAATATTGGCGAGCAGGGCCACCGTGCCCAGCTCCTCCCCGCGGTACTGGGTGATGAACACGGACGAGAGCGAATAATAGGCNAAGCCCGCGCCCACGGCGAGGCAGTCGGCGAGGCTGTAGGCGAGGAACGCGCTCACGAGCGCGCAGCCCGCAAAGGTGCCCACGGTCGTGCCCAGCGGCAGAAGGAGGATGCGCGGCCGAAGCGAGCGCAAAATCTCCATGAGGCGGCGGTCCGCCCCCAGGGAGAGGCCCACCAGCGCCATGAGCAGCCACAGGGCCGGGAGCGTGGGGTCATGCGCGAGCAGNAGCTCCGGCACGAGGCCGAANCGCGCCANNAGNAGCCCGAGNNCNAAGCAGCCGAGGATGGGCAGGCTCGCGCTCATGCCCCGCTGTCCTTCCGGTCCCGCGTGGAAGGGGGCTGCGGCCCCGGTCCTCGCCTGAAGAGCGGCCCGAGCAGCGCCGCGCAGACGAGCGTGCCNCCCAGCGCCCCCAGCGCCAGCGTGAGCGCCGCGCCGCCGAGNCNGGGCANGTCGCGCACGAGCNGCTCATTGCCGCCCACGGCCACGCCGAGGAGAAAGAGCAGGAGCATGATGGCGAGNAATATCCAGCGCCGGAGCNCCTCNGCNCGCAAGCNCCCGCGCAAGATGCGTCCGGCAATCATGCCGCAAATCATGATGAGGAGGGCGGTATACATTCCGCGACCTTGTGGGGGTTGAATGCCGGGGCCTCAGCGCCGGGGCGTGGTCACGGGCCCGAGCGCCTGGCGGAGAAAGGCCAGCGTGGGGCCGAAGCGCGCCGCATCCTGCGCGAGTGTATCCACCTCCCACAGGACGAGCACATGCTGGCCGCGCCAGCGCAACTGGCTGAGCGGCCGCGCGTTTGCGGGCAGGCCGAGGGCGCGGACCGCGGCGCTCCCCATGACGATGACCGCGCGGCAGCCGAGGTGCGCCGCGCCGGACCAGAAGGCCTCGGGATGGGCCGCAAGGTCCGGGCCGGCCACTGGTTCCGGGGCGCCCTGCGCCGCGCCCGGCATACAGGCGGGCCAAAAGGTGTGCGTGCCCGCGGGATGCGCGAGCTCGCGCAAAAGACGGCCGAGAAAGCTCCGGCGCAGGGCTCGGGCCTCGCCGGCCGCGTCCTCCCCGGCGGCGCTTGTGCCTGCGGCGGAGAGGTCCTGCGCGAGATTCCAGTATGTCCAGGCCACAAGGCCCGGGCGCGTGGCGGCAAGGCGGTTTTGCCAGCCCTGCGGCAGGGCGTCGGGCGCNAGCGGGCGCCAGCGCNNGGNGGTTCCNGCGGGGGCTTGNGNGGCCGGACGCTCCCGCGGCTGCTCCTNNCNTGCGGCGGGACGCGNCGNCCGNGNAGCGCGGGACGCGGGCTNNGANGNGGNNCGGNNNGCCNGGNCNGGCGCCNCAGCCGGGGCNNGNGCCTCCGCGGTGAGGGAGAGCCCCGGCGGCAGGTCCGCTNCGGCCGTGAGGCAGACAAGGCCCCGGCCCCGCCACAAGGCCGCGGTGAAGCTCAGATCCGCAAAAGCCATGAGCAGAGGTCCCAGGCGATGTCCGCNTTGCTGCGGGCGTTCCAGATTTCCTCGTGACCGTTCCTGTCCACCACGGCCATGGAGGCCTCGGCCGCGCCGAAGGCCCCGTGCCCGGCATTGACGGGATTGGCCGCCACCATGTCCGCGTCCTTGCTTGNGAGCTTGAGGCGCGCCAGTGCGAGAAGGCTCTCCATGTCCGGCACGATTTCCGCGGCAAAGCCGAGNACCCGCTGGCCGGGACGGCGTGCGGCCGAGAGCGTGCGCAAGATATCGGCATTGGGCGTGAAGGAAAGGGTCAGGCCGTCGGCCGCCCCGTTCTTCTTGAACTTGCCCTCGCCGCCGTCCGCCGGGCGCTCGGGGGAGAAGTCCGCCACGGCCGCGCTGAAAAAGCCCATGTCCATCTGCGGCCAGAGATCGCTCGCCGCCGTGAACATTTGAGCCGCCGTGGTCACGTCCACACGGGCGACGCCCGCGGGGAGCCGCATCCGCACGCCGGGGCCGCAAATGGCCGTGACCTCTGCCCAGCGCAGCCACGCGCAGGTGGCGAGCGCCGCGCCCATGCGTCCGCTGGAGGGGTTGGACCAGTAGCGCACGCCATCCCAGGGCTCCCGCGTGGGCCCGAGCGTCACCATGACGCGAAGCCCTGCCATGTCCTGCGGGGCCAGCGCGCGCAAGGCCGCGAAAAAGATGTCCGGAAGCTCGGCGAGGCGCCCTTTCCCCTGGTCGCCGCAGGCGGCCTCGCCTACATCGGGCCCCACCATGACCACCCCGCGGGCGATGAGGCGCGCCACATTTTCCTGCGTGGCCGGATGCGCCCACATGCGCGGGTTCATGGCCGGGGCCACGACGAGCGGCCCGGCAAAGGCGAGCGCCTGCGCCGAGAGCATGTCGGAAGCCGCCCCGGCGGCCAGGCGCGAAAGCACGTCGCCCGTGGCCGGGGCCACGATCATGGCCTCGGCCTTCTGGCCGGGGGCGAGATGCGCAAAGACATCCTCACCGGGCGCGAACATGTCNCCATAGACATGGGAGGCCCCNAGNGACGCGAAAAGCAGNGGCGTCACGAATTCGCGCGCGCCCGCGGTGAGCGTGGCCGTGACNTCCATCTCCAGCCGCCGCCAGGCGCGCAAAAGNTCCACNGCCTTGTAGCAGGCCACGGAGCCGCTCACNCCGAGGTGCAGNCGCCGCCCGGAGAACTTGCCGCTGTCCGTGAANGGGNTGTCGGCCCAGAGCGCGCTCACAGGGCACGCTCCTCNACGCCCCACTGCTCCACCGTGCCGGGNNTGGGCGCAGGCGCGGAGCCNCCGCCATNGCTCTCNTCGGNGCCGTTGAGGGGGCCGTATTCCTCGCCNGGAAGTTCCGCGCCGCCCCNGCTCACGCCCGGGTCCTCCAGCGGCATCTCCAGCGTGGCGCCGTCGGGCAGGCGCTCGCCGAGCCATATCTCGAGNATGGTGAGCATGGCCTGGCTGCGGAAGGTGAGCACCGCCATTTCCGAGCCCTTTTCATAGACCTGGAGCATATGGTCTTCCTTGTGCAGCGCGAGGCGCAACTGCCAGCCGTGGCTCTTGAGGGCCGAGNAGNTTTCCATGGCGCACGCGCCCGCATTGACATTGCCGCGCAGCACCTCGAGGCCCTGGCGGCCGCCNCCGGAAGTGGTGCCGCTGAAGCCGTGCGAGGCGTAGCGCTGAAGGCCCGCGGGCAGCGGCACNTTGAGGAGCGCGCTCGTGGTGGTGTCCACGCCGCCGGTGAAGGGGTCACTGGCAAAGGGATTTTCCAGCCCCATGGANGCGCAGCCCGACAGCAGGGCCACGCTGGCGAAGANGGCAAGAATACTGNTGACAAGCTGCCGACGCATGGCTATACTCATTTTTTGGCAAGTGAAGGCGCGGGCCCGGCCCCTCAGCCTTCCGGGACAGGAAAAGGAGCTCCGCATATGGTCATTTCCGGTGGGGACCGCCCGATGACGCCGGGCACACCGGAGANCCCGGACACTGCGGAGCAGCCTAGCCTCTCCGGGCGGGGCTGGCAAGCCTCGCCGGGGGAGGGCGGCCGCNCGGCCTTTTCCGTGGCCCCGGAACCCGAGGATTTTTTTCTCCGAAGCTACGATTTTCCCCTGCCCGAGGCGCAGATCGCGCAGTTTCCACCCGCGGCGCGCGGCGCTTCGCGCCTCATGGTGCTGGACCGCTCAGGCGCGGACGCACAGCATTCCCATTTCGNCGAGCTCGCCCGCTGGCTCCCGGAGGGNGCGCTCATCGTGGCCAACAATTCGCGCGTGCTGCCCGCGCGGCTTGGCGGCAGGCGGGAGGCCACGGGCGGNGCCGTGGAATTTCTCCTGCTTACGCCGCTCCCCCTCCTGCTGGCGCAGCCCGAAGCGGCCGATGCCGCNCCNNACGGNNGNNTCAGCGCCGTGGCCGAGGGTCTCGTGCGCTCCGGCGGCAAGCTGCGCGAGGGCGAGCGCCTGGCGCTGGACGGCGACATCACGGCGANNCTGCTGGAAAAAGGCCCCTTNGGGCGGCACNNGGTGCGCCTCGAGTGGCGGGGCGACCTCGCGGCGGCCTTTGCGCGCGCGGGGAAGATGCCGCTGCCNCCCTATATCCGCCGCCCNGCGGAGAGCGGGGACGCCGAGCGCTACCAGACCGTCTATGCGAGGCCCGACAAGACGGGCTCCGCGGCCGCGCCCACGGCCGGGCTGCACTTCACCCCCGANCTGCGGGAGGGGCTGCGCGCCCGNGGCTTNGACTGGCGGGAAGTGACGCTCTATGTGGGCTACGGNACCTTCAGCCCGGTGCGCTGCGAGGANATCCGGNAGCATGACATCCANTCGGAATATATGGAAATCCCNGAAGAAACGGCCAGTGCCGTGGCCGCGGCGCGGGCCGAGGGGCGCCCGGTGGTCGCCGTGGGCACCACAAGCGCCCGCGCCCTCGAGGGCGTGGCCGCCCGGTNNGGCGAGGTGCGNCCCTTTGCGGGCTGGACGAATATTTTTCTCTATCCCGGCAGGCCNTTCCGCGTGGTGGACGCGCTGGTGACCAATTTTCACCTGCCCGGCTCATCCCTGCTCATGCTGGTTTCGGCATTTGCGGGCCGCAAGCGGATGCTCGCCGCCTATGCCGAGGCCGTGCGGCGCGGCTACCGCTTTTTCTCCTACGGCGACGCCATGCTCATCCGCTGATTCCCGAAAACGCGAGGATTTNTCCATGAATGCAAGCACTGTGGTCATCAAGTATGGCGGGCACGCCATGGACAAGCCGGAACTCGCCCGCGCCTTCGCGGAAGACCTGGCCCTGCTGGCCNGGCGGGGCTTCCGCCTTGTCATCGTCCACGGCGGCGGCCCGCAGATAAGCGCCCTGCTCAAGCGCCTCAGCATCGAGAGCCGTTTTTCCGACGGCCTGCGCGTGACCGANGCGGCCACCATGGAAGCGGTGGAAATGGTGCTCTGCGGGCAGGTGAACAAGGCCGTGGTGAGCGAGCTCGCGGCCCGCGGCGTGGCGGCGGCGGGCATTTCCGGGCGGGACGGCGGCCTTTTGCGGGCGCGNCAGAAAAATCCGGCCCTGGGCCTCGTGGGCGAGGTCGTCAGCGTGGACCCGGCGCTCCCCCGCTGCCTGCTCGACGGNGGCTTCGTGCCCGTGGTCGCGCCCGTGGCCTCGGGCCCTGACGGCGAGGCCCTGAACATCAATGCGGACACGGCGGCCGGGGCGCTCGCCGGGGCGCTTGGGGCNGAGTATTTTGTGCTTATTTCCGATGTGCCCGGNGTGCTCGACGGCGAGGGGCAGCTCCTGCCGCGCCTTNANGGGGCGGCAATCGCGGCCTTGCGCGAAGCGGGCGTCATCAGCGGCGGCATGATTCCCAAGGTGGAGGCCTGCCTCGGGGCGCTGGCCGCGGGCTGCGGGCGCGCGCTCATCCTTGACGGCCGCGCGCCCTCGAGTCTNAGGCGCTTCCTCCTTGAAGAAGCGCCGCTCGGCACCCTGGTGACGCCCTAGCCCGCGGGGAGGCGGACGGCGNCGGGANGNTCAGCTCTCGTCGGGGAGTCCGTGGCGCACCCACCACGTCTTGTCCACGCGGCCATACCACCACTGNTTGGGGTCCGTGCGCAGGATGGCGCAGGCCAGCTCGCGNCCCTCGGGCGTGCGCAGGCGCTTGAGCGCGCTGTCCAGCCACTCGCGGGCGAATTCGTTGCCGCGCGAGAGCTCGGTCTGGAGATTGCAGATGAGGTCNAGCTGGTCCGCGTCATGGGCGAGGCGCGCGGCCCCNGTTTCCGCCGNCTCGAGCTCGTCCCACGCGCCGAGGATGTCCGGNNCNAGNCCCGTGCCTTCCGTGGCGTCCTCCAGGGCCGCCCGCGCCCGGCAGGTGTCGTAGCGGTGGTTCACATAGTTGAAGTCGCCGGTGCGGGCCTCGTGNAGGTCATGNAAGAGGCAGAGCATGACCACGCGCGAGGGCTCNAGCCCGGCCATGCGCGCGAGCAGGTAGCCGAGCACCGTGGTCCTGTAGGAATGNTCGGCAACGCTTTCCTTGCCGCTGCCGAGAAAGGCGTAGCCNCTGCGCGGCGTGTGCCGGAGCATCCCGGCCTCGTTGCAGAAGTCGGCCAGGCGTTCCAGCCTGTCCGGCGTGAGGGTGAGCGGCTCCTGCCCCTCCNGTNCGCGTGAAGAAGGCATATTTTCCTCCTGTGCCTTGCTAATGCTTTGTTGTGCTTGTGTGTTGGTAGCGAGCCTGTGCGGCTCCGATGCAATCCATCAAATCCCCGCAACAGGGCGCCCCTCCTGCTCTAATCGGAAAGCCGCCCCGTGGCAACTTGCCGTGGCGCGCGGGCGCGGGCATTGCGCACCGGGGCATCGTGCGTTATATTAAGCGGCCTTGGATGCACGGGGGCCGGGCCCTCAAGGAGGCGCAAGAGAGTGCGGCGATTTTATCAGGAAAGCTGGCAGGGTATCCCCTTCACGGCCTTCTCGCATATTTCGTTCTTCCACCTGGCGGACCCCAAGTTCTACGCCACCTTTTATGAGGAACTCTTCCGCCGCTACCAGGGCTGGAACGACCTGCCCTCCCGCTGGCGTGCCAACAAGGCCAAGGACGCCCGCTGGCTCGCCGACCGCATCCGCGAGGTGGTGGCCAGCCAGTGCGAGGACGGCCTGCGCGACAACGACGGCCCCGCGCGCGTGCTCTCCATCGGCAGCGGCGTGGGCTACATGGAAAAGCTCCTCCTCGAGGAGCTGCCGGGGGTGGAGCTCCACGTCAACGAGCCGAGCACCGTGGGGATGCGCTGGCTCAGGCGCCTCATCCCGGCGGAGCGCATCTATATTGGCATTCCGCCCGCGTGCCTGCCGCCGGACGTGCAGTACGACGTCATCTATCTTTCCGCGGTGGATTACGGCATCCCCACGCGCGAGCTCGTGCATGTGCTCGGGGAGCTGCGCAGCCAGCTCGCCCCCGGTGGCGAGCTCATCTGCCTTTCCGCGTCGCTTCTGGAGGAGGATTCCTTCATCGGGAGCTTTGTGAACGCCATCAAGATACTCATCCGCGCGGTGCTGCACCTGCTCGGCATCCGGCGGCAGCAGTTCTGGGGCTGGCGGCGAACCCGCGCCGAATACCGCCGCCTCTTTGCCCAGGCCGGGTTCGCGGGCATCGACGACGGCTTCCTCGACGACGGTTTTGACACCTACTGGATACTCGGCCGCCCGTAGGAAAAGATTGCAGAATAGGCACAGCCCTGTGCCGCGCCCGACACAACGCGATGGAAATTGACGCCCCGGCGTCGAATGACGCCGCACAAAAAGCCCCCGCGCCCACCCCTCCCCCTGCCGGGGAGGGCGCCCCCGCATCCGCCCCGCGCCCCTGGAACCTGGGCCTGGACATCGGCTCCACCACGGTCAAGGCCGTGTTGCTGGATGCGGATGACCGCGTGATCTTCAGCAAGTACAGCCGCCACTTTTCGGATGTGCGCGGCTGCACGGCGGAGCTTCTGCGCGAGATGGCGCCGCTCGGCGAGGGGCGCCCCTGCCGGGCGGCCATTTCCGGCTCCGGGGGCATTTCCCTCGCCGGGGAGCTCAATCTCCCCTTCATCCAGGAGGTGCTCGCCTCGAGCCTCGCCATCGGCCGCAAGATACCGGACGCCGACGCCGTTATCGAGCTCGGCGGCGAGGACGCCAAGCTCATCTTCCTCACGGGCGGCGCGGAACAGCGNATGAACGAGACCTGCGCCGGNGGCACCGGNGCCTTNATCGACCAGATGGCGGCCTTCATCGGCACGGACGCGGGCGGCCTCGACGCGCTGGCCCTCNGNCACAAGACCATCTATCCCATCGCCTCGCGCTGCGGCGTGTTCGCCAAAAGCGACATCCTGCCNCTGCTCAANGAGGGCTGCGCCCGCGAGGACATCGCNGCCTCCATCATGCAGGCCGTNGTNGGCCAGACCATCGGCGGCCTCGCGCGCGGGCGGCCCATCNNGGGCAAGGTGGTNTTTCTCGGNGGNCCGCTCTTCTTCCTCGCCTCCCTGCGCGAGCGCTTCGTTTCGCAGCTTGCGGAAATGACCGAGGCGGTCTTTCCCGAGGACGGCCACTTCTTCGTGGCCCTCGGCGCGGCCTGGCACGCNCGGGACATGGCGAGGCNCGATTTCTCCTTCACCCGCGCCCTNGACCTNTTGGAGCACGGCACGCCNCCCGAGGGCTGCGGNCGCCTGCCCGCGCTTTTTGCNNACGAGGAGGAGCGCGCCGCCTTCGCCCGCCGCCANGCGGACCANNCCGTGCCNNCCCTNNCGCTGGAGGAGGCGGAAGGNGACGCGTGGCTCGGCTTCGACTGCGGCTCCACCACCATCAAGGCCGCGCTCATCGACGNCGAGGGGCGGCTGCTCTATTCCTTTTACGAGGCCAACAAGGGCGACCCGCTGAGCGCCGCCCTGGGCGTGCTCGCCGAAATCTACCGCCGCAAGAANCCGGGCCTCACCATCCGCGCGGCCGCCGCCACNGGNTANGGCAGCGCGCTCCTNACNGCNGCCCTGCGCCTGGATGTGGACGAGGTGGAGACCGTGGCCCACTTCACGGCCGCGTCCTTTTTCGAGCCCAAGGTCTCCTTCATNCTCGACATCGGCGGCCAGGACATCAAGTGCATGCGGGTGCGCGAGGGCGTCATCGACCGCATCAGCCTTAACGAGGCCTGNTCCGCGGGCTGCGGCTCCTTCATCGAGAATTTCGCCGAGTCCCTCGCCATGCCCCTTCCCGAGTTCGTGGCCGCGGCGCTTTCCGCGCGCTCTCCGGTGGACCTCGGCACGCGNTGCACGGTGTTCATGAATTCCAAGGTCAAACAGGCCCAGAAGGAAGGCGTGGCCGTGGGCGACATCGCCGCCGGGCTTTCCTGGGCCGTGGTGCGCAACGCCATCTTCAAGGTGATGAAGATCAGCCACACGGCGGAGCTGGGCNACTGCGTGGTNGCCCAGGGCGGNGCCTTCCGCAACGACGCGCTTCTGCGCGCGCTGGAGCTGGANCTGGGCGTGCGCGTGACAAGGCCNGGCATNGCNGGCATCATGGGGGCCTTCGGCGCGGCGCTCATCGCCAAAAAACGCGGACCGGCCGACGGCGCGGCCACGGCCCTCATCGGGCCCGAGGCCGTGGCCGCCTTCAGCGCGCGCACNGCCACCACGCGCTGCCGCCGCTGNTCCAACGCCTGCCTGCTTACGGTGACGAGCTTCGGCGACGGGCGCCGCTTCATCTCCGGCAACCGTTGCGAACGCGGCGCCGAGCACGAGCCCCAGCGCCGCCCCAATCTCTACGCCTACAAGCAGCAGCGCCTTTTCGAGCCCTATGTGCCGCTCCCNGCGGANAAGGCCCCCCGCGGGAGCATCGGCATCCCGCGGGCCCTGAACATTTTCGAGAATTATCCGCTCTGGTTCACGCTGCTCACGCGCCTCGGCTTTCGCGTGGAGCTTTCCGCGCCGTCCTCCAAGGAGATATTCTACCGCGGGCACGACACCATCCCCTCGCAGACCGTGTGCTACCCGGCCAAGCTCTCGCACGGGCANGTGCGCGACCTCGTNGACAAGGGCGTCAGGACCNTCTTCTTCCCCTGCGTCCAGCGCGAGCAGAAGGGCGCGGGCTTCGGCGGCGCGGGCTACAACTGCCCGGTGGTCATCGGCTATCCCGAGCTTCTGGCGCGGAACATGGGCATCCTGGAGGAGAAGGGCGTNACNCTCATCCATTCCTTCCTGCCGCTGGAGAGNGAACTGCTCGGCCGCCGCCTGCGCGAGATTCCCTTCTTTGCCGACATCCCCCAGGACGAGATGGAAGCCGCGGTGGCCGCGGCCTTTGACGAGATGGAGGCCTACCGCCGCGACATCCGCGCCGCGGGCGAGGCCGCGCTCAAGGAACTGGCNCAGAGCGGCGAAATGGGCCTCATCCTCGNCGGGCACCCCTACCACACGGACCCGGAGGTGCATCACGGCGTGGCCGAGCTCGTCACCTCCTGCGGGCTCGCCGTGCTCACCGAGGATTCCGTGGCCCACCTCATGCCGGACCCCGGTCCCCTGCGCGTGGTGGACCAGTGGGCCTACCACTCGAGGCTCTACCGCGCGGGCGCGCTGGCCACGGCGGCGGACAATCTCGCCGTGTTGCAGCTGCTCTCTTTCGGTTGCGGCCTCGACGCCGTGACCGCCGACCAGCTGGAGGAAATCGTCCGCCGCGGCGGCCGCCTCTATGCCCAGATCAAGGTGGACGAAGGGGCGAACCTCGGGCCCGCGCGCATCCGCATTCGCTCGCTTCTGGCGGCCATGCGCGACCAGAAGGAACGGCGCGAGGCCGCGGCCCCGGTTCGGAAAACCTCACCCGCAGGAACGAGCGGCCCCACCTGCCGGCCCATATGTCGGAAGGCCGGCCCCGCTGCTTCGGAGCACGACGACGCCCCGGCCTTCACGCACGACATGCGCCACACCCACACCCTGCTCGTGCCGCAAATGTCGCCCATGCACTTCCAGTTCGTGCCCGAGATTTTCGGCGCCGAGGGCTATGACGCCGTGCTCCTCCCCAGCGTGAGCCGCAAGGCCATCGAGCTCGGGCTCAGACATGTGAACAACGACGCCTGCTATCCGGCCATCGTGGTCATCGGGCAGCTCCTCGAGGCCGTGCTCGGCGGGCAATACGACACCAACAAGATCGCCCTTGTCATCTCGCAGACGGGCGGCGGCTGCCGCGCCACCAACTATGTGGGCTTTTTGCGCAAGGCCCTGCACGACGCCGGGCTTTCGCACATCCCCATCGCCTCCTTTTCCACCAGCATCAGTTCGCCGGGCATCCCGCTGACGCGGCGCATCTTCAAGCGCCTGATCATGACCGGGCACTACGGCGACGCGCTCATGCGCATGGTGCACCGTCTGCGCCCCTACGAGCGCGAGCCGGGCATGGTGGAGGCGCTGGCCGGCGAGTGGGCGGAAAAGGCCAGGGGCAATATCGCCTCCGGCGGGGTGCTCCGCTTCCAGCGCAACATGCTCGCCATGATCCGGGAATTCGACCGCCTGCCCATCACCACGGAAGAGCGCCGCCCGCGCGTGGGCCTTGTGGGCGAGATACTCCTCAAGTACCACCCGGACGCCAACAACAACGCCGCGCGCATCATCGAGGAGGAGGGCGGCGAGGCCGTGGTCACGGACCTCATCGACTTCTTGCTCTACAATTTTTACGACCATGTCTTTAATTACCGCCATCTGGCGGGCCCGCGGCGCGACGCGCGCGTGGCCATGGCGGGCATCGCCTTTCTGGAATTCACGCGGCTCTTCATGCGCCACGGCTTCCGGCGCAGCCGCCGTTTCAGCGCGCCCGCGCGCTTCCACGAACTTCGCGGCCGCACGCGCAATCTCATTTCCCTCGGGCACCAGACGGGCGAGGGCTGGCTGCTCGGCGCGGAAATGGTGCGGATGCTCGAAAGCGGGGTCAGCGGTATTCTCTGTATGCAGCCCTTCGGGTGCCTCCCCAACCATATCGTGGGCAAGGGCCTCATCCGCGAGCTCAAGCGCCGCTACCCCAGGGCCACCATCACCGCGCTCGACTATGACCCTGGCGCGAGCGAGGTCAACCAGATCAACCGCATCAAGCTCATGATGCGCGCAGGCCTCCACGAGGCATCGGGGGGCGCGCGAAGCGCCTAGAGGGGCGGGAGGCCGCTACGGGGGCGCGCCCTGGGGCGCCCGCAGCAAGGACTCCACTTGATTCCGGGACGTGCTTGCAAGCTGGGATTTTTTATGCCATAACGCTTGTGTACCTGCGGCAGAACGCCGCCTGACCAAGTGAGGAACTCGGCCGGATATGGGTTCCGGCTGGCCGACGTCAGGGCAATCCCGTCCCGTCGAGTGAGACTATCTGTCCAAGGAGGACACGCATGGCTGAGATCACCTTTAAAGGGAAAAGCTTCGAAGTTGACGAAGACGGCTTTCTGCTCCGCTTCGATGACTGGTGCCCGGAATGGCTGGAATATGTGAAGGAGTCCGAGGGCATCAGCGATATTACCCCCGATCACCAGAAGATTCTCGATTTCCTCCAGGACTACTACCGCAAGAACGGGATTGCGCCCATGGTGCGCATCCTTTCCAAGAATACCGGCTACAAGCTGAAGGAAGTGTACGAACTCTTCCCCTCCGGCCCCGGCAAGGGCGCCTGCAAGATGGCTGGCCTGCCCAAGCCCACCGGCTGCGTGTAGTCAACGCTTTTTCCTAAAAAGGAGGACACGCGCATGGCTGAGATCACCTTCAAGGGCAAGACGTTTGAAGTGGATGAAGACGGCTTCCTGCTGCACTTCGATGACTGGTGCCCGGAATGGCTCGAGTATGTGAAAGAATCCGAGGGCATTCCGGAAATCACGCCTGACCACCAGAAGCTGCTCGACTTCCTCCAGGACTACTACCGCAAGAACGGCATTGCGCCCATGGTGCGCATCCTTTCCAAGAACACGGGCTACAAGCTCAAGGAAATCTACGAGCTCTTCCCCTCCGGCCCCGGCAAGGGCGCCTGCAAGATGGCCGGCCTGCCCAAGCCCACCGGCTGTGTGTAGTCCGCGCCGCAGTTTCTCCCGCTGAATACCGAAAACCCCCGGTCATGCCGGGGGTTTTTTCGTTGGGAATAACTCGCGCCTGAACGCTCTCAAAAGATTGTCCTGCCAAGCTCTCTCATTTATTTTGGCCTCTCAGATAATTTTACGTTCAATATCTATTATTTTCCGGATATCAGAAGTCAAATTATTACCACCCCGATGATCACTTGGAGTTTTTGCTACACTGAACGTATAACGTGGGTCATGAAATATGAGTTTATAATGCGCTCCTTCGTCACTTATTGTAAATCCTAAAGATTTTAATTGTGATTTTGCCGAATCGTTTAACCTCGTCCGATTTGCAAAAATATCTTCAACACCTGCAATTATTTTTTCACAATTACCGCTTCTTGGATTTGCCTCAAGTAGCGAGTCGATTATGTCCACGGCGCGGGACGAAGCTGGGAATCTATTCCGGACTTGAGAGAGTATACTATATAATAAATCTTCCTTTTCTGAGGGATATAAAGCAGGTTCTGTACCTGATTTAAAGAAATTACTATCTGATGAACTACCTTTTAACGCTTCATGAAGCGAATCACATCGTGCCTCTAGTGAATATACGAGCTGGTTAAGCTCATCAATTTTATCGCGAAGGCCTTTATTTTCTTGATCGAATGTATTAATATATTCTTCAAGCTGCTTTTTATCATGCTTATTTATATCTTGCCATTCAAGCATCTTCTTTCTGGATTGGAGAGCTACAATCTGATTCCAATTATATGTTGTAGCATCTAATCTATTTATTAATGGGCGCCATACGGAATCAATAATTCCTTGAATCATTTCTCGATTGTCATCATAATATTCAAATCCATATTTTTTACACGAAGATGTGCCTGGGAAATAAATCCCTACATAACCAAAATAGGAGTTGTTTCCATTTGTATCAAAACGTAATTTCGAAGCAGTTTCTGGTTTCTGTTCTAAAAATACATGTGCAAGCCCACCTAATTTTCTTGCTAACTCTCTCGAATCGACTCTATGCTTTCCATATGGATCACAGCTGACATAGACTGCCGGTAGTGAGTAATCATAATCACCTAGCATAATTTTAACGCATATATCATAAAATTCGTTATCTGCGTCAAGCGGATAATCAGTTATTGGAATCCCACTATCATCTTTACAAAACCCCATTTCAATAAACTTTCTAACAATATACGGTTTATGAACTTTCGGTAGGCGTATACCGAAGTCTGTACGATTACAATTCAGCTGAATAAGTATAAATTTTAATCCATTTTCAGATATATAAATACAGTCGTTAATCCAGAGTGCATTTCCATCTTGGTTTTCAAGACGACAAGCGACTACATTAACATGGTCATTTTCAAAGTGGCGAATTGAGAACGTCACATTTCCATCACGACATTCAAAATCTTCTCGAGATTTTTCCTCATAACTTCGAACATTAATGGAGTAGTGGGGACTGCCTTCCACCCATTCTTTAAAAAGCTGTACACAGTTTTCGGGGGTAATCTCCTCCTTGAGGGGTAGCTTTGTACTAAATACGAGCATCTTTACAACTCCTCTTTATACACTAACATCCACAGAGATTGAACCCGTTATTTTGCGATTGCCACACTTATTTAAATAAAATATCGAGCCAATGTGAATGTCAAGGGGCTCTGAGGAGGGGCCCCGTCGTACAAGGCCTTCCTCCCCAAAGTAGGTTTCAACCTCCGGAATCGCTCCTTCTAGCCTAAAATCTGGGGAAGAGCGCCGGGTCCTTGGGCTGAAGCTTCTTCATCACTTCCTTGCCCGCCTCCTGGTCGCCGAAAATAGTGACGGCCGCGGCCTCCTTGCCGTTGGCCCCAATCCAGGCGCGCCCCGTGGCCTTGCCGCGCGTGAAGCCGAATTCCTGGATGCCGTCCTTCTCCTCCAGAGCCTCCAGGCTCACCTTGTCCTTCTCCATGTTGGCGCGCATGTTCTTGGCCAGCTCCTCGGCGTTGAGATTGGCCTTCATCACATTGATGGCGATGGCCCCCTTGTTGCCGGGCGCCCCGAGAAGCACGCTCACCGCGCCGTTCTGCGTCTGCACGGGCTTGAGCAGCCGCCAGCCCTTTTCAAGACTGAGGTTGAAATAGGCGGTCTTGATTTCCTTGGGCTGCTGCTGTTGCGCGCCGGGATTCTGCTGGCCCTGCTCTTGCTGGCCGTGGAGATGGCGCGGCGCGCGAATCTTAGCCTGCGCCGTGTCACACAGGGAAATCGCCATCACGAGGGCCAGAGCCCAACACCACACATGGAAGCCTTTTTTCATCGTCACTCTCTCCTGCTCGGGAAATGTTCCTGTTCCACGGCCGCAGCGCCAGCGCAGGGCCAGGCGGCCTTACGCAGCATAGCGCGCATCGCCCCGATGCGCCAGTGCCGGGAAAAGCCCCGGCTCCCACAGGCCAGAGATGCCCGACAGCCCCTTCTTTCATCCCCGCAGTCGCCACGCTCTCCCCCCGTGTACTTGTGGGCGTGGCCTGCCTGTGCTATAGGATAACCTATGCGTTGGTACTTCCTTCCCGCGCTCCTGCTCGGGGCGCTCCTTGGCGCGGCCACTGCCCACGCCTTTCCGGCCGAGGTGCTCTCCATCCACGATGGGGACAGCATCACGGCCCGGCGCGTGGGCGCGAAGCAGGAAAAGCCGCAGAAGGTGCGCATCTACGGCATCGACTGCCCCGAGCTCGGCCAGCCCTATGGCGAGGAGGCCCGGGCACTGGCAAAACAGGTGCTGGACGGCAAGACGGTGGAAATCGTCCCGGCGCAGAAGGGCAAGAGCTACAGACGCGAGGTGGGCGGCATTGTCCTGGTGAGCGATATGCTCGTCATTCAGGACGCGCTCGTCAGCGCGGGCCTCGCCTGGGTGGATGACCGCTTCTGCAAGCTGCCCGTCTGCGACCTCTGGCGCCTGCACCAGCGCGAGGCCAGGAGCGCCGGGCGGGGCCTCTGGGCCGACGAGGCTGCCGTGCCGCCGTGGACCTGGCGCAAGATGCAGCGCGCGAAGCAGAAAAAGTAGACGCCGCCAAGTGGCTGCCGCGAGGGCGTCATCGACTCAGCGGCGGACCTGGCACTGTCCGCCCGTGTCGAGGGCTTTGCCCGAATCCCGTGCCCGTCAATCATCGTCCTCCTGCCTCTCCTTCCCCACTTCCTTGAGGAAGGCCCGCGCACGGGCAAATACCGCACCGGAAAGGACAACCTGATCGTGGACATGGCAAATGGCAGCAGCCACATGAGCGTCGCCGACTATGCCGTCGCCTTTGTGGATGAAATCGAAAAGCCCGCACATTCTTGCGAAAGATTCACCGTGGGCACCTAGGCGCTTGCATCCGGGCGTAAAAAAGGGGGGCCGTGAGGCCCCCCTTTTGTGTTGAGTATGCGGTGAAAGCGGAAATCGGCGTCGCCTTCATGTCGGAAAGGTGATGCGTGTGATGTGCATCTTTACAGGGCGCACGCCTGCGAAGCGCTCCTACTGGGTGGGCGACTCCTCGCAGGGGTGCACAAGGGCGAGCGCCAGCCTGGCGGCGGAGAGGGTGGGACCGGGCCGCCCGCCGCCCACGCGACGGCGCACAAAGCCGGCCATGTCCAGCGCCACGGCTGCATCATTGGGCACAAAGCGGCTGGCGTTTTTATTGTCTTCAAGAATGTCGAGGTATCTGTCGATCTTTGCGAGGTCCTGATGGTTTCCCGGTGGTTCGTCGGGCCGCTGCGCGAGCGGCTCAAAGGATGTGTGATTCAGAATCAGCGACATGTCCATTCCTCCTTGAATGGTTCACTGCTTCCCTGCAGACGGATGACGCCGTTCCCCGCGCGCAAGGCGCACGGGTACCACTGCTTCCACTCAACACCGCCCTTATCGGCGGGGGGAGAAGAGTCCTTTAGGGCGGATTTCGTTTTTTCCAGAAAAATTTGAAAAAATTTCACAAGAGGCGGGAATCATTCAGGGTTTTTGAAGGCCGCGGGGAGGCCCTAGCCTGAGCGCCACCCGGCGCACCAGTTCTTCCGGAGGAAGGCCCAGGCTCCACGCGAGCAGGATGGCGGAAGTGAGCGAGGGCTGGCGCTTGCCGTTCTCAAGCAGGCTGATAAAGACATTGCTCGCCCCGATGGCGGCCGCCACCTGCTCCTGCGAAAGCCCGGCTCCTGTCCGTGCTTCAGCAATGATTTCTCCAAAAATTCCGGGAAGTTCTTCAATCCGGTTCATTAAACAATAGTATGGATTTGTCTTGCCAAAATCTTTAAACAAAAGTATAAAAAGACTGATTGTGCTATTGACTTGCAGCCGTTAAGGCTGCCTCCATTGGGCTTATCTCACAGTCGCCAAGCAAGGAGGGGACTATGCAGAAAAGTACAGACGAGACGAGAAAAATTTTAGCGCGACTGGCTCTTATGTGTCTCTGTATTGTGTTTCTCGCTGCATGTGCCCCAGCAAAAAGCAATGTGCAGACAATTGATGCGAGAACACTGCATGTGACCACAAAGGCAACGGGCATTGGGAATCGGTCTGATGTACTCAAATCACTATATACGGAAGTTGCTAGAGAGGCTGCGCAAAGAGGATATTCTCATTTTCTGATTACTGATAGTAATAGCTATGATGATGTACG
Source organism: Desulfovibrio sp. (assembly GCA_014804905.1). GTDB lineage: Bacteria > Desulfobacterota > Desulfovibrionia > Desulfovibrionales > Desulfovibrionaceae > Desulfovibrio. The sequence goes on from JAAUYX010000073.1 coordinate 19,959, forward strand.
ACTGGTACATAAATCTGGAGATGTACAATATAACTATTCGTATAACTCTTTACTTAATCGCTATGAAGCTAATCGCCAGCAGCAAGAAAGTACCGTCCGGGAAGATCGACGACCTGCCATAGAGGCGACAGTGCGTCTTTACAAAGCAGGTGAAATCGACCCGTCACAGGAGGGTGTCTGGGACGTGAACTCCATTCTTGCCCAGACTCAGGAAAAACAAAAATAGGTAGCCGTTGAGCGGGGAAAAGACGAGTTCAGCAAGGGTTTCCTTTGCACACGGAGTGCGCATATGGGCAGGGGCGGGTATCGCGGGGCATCGACCATAGTTTTTCCGGCCAGTAGGAAATGGCAAAGCGAGGAGTTTTATGCGTTGCCGCTTGATCCTCATTGGATGGCTAAAGTCCAGAAGGAAAAACAGAAAGCGGACACGCGAGCCGGAGTAAAGAACGAATTACCTGAAAAACATATCTTTGAAGGGGAGGTGCTGCGGAGCGCAATCATAGCGCGTGACCCGGCCCTTTTGGAAGAAACAAAGGAACTGAAGGAGGCGAGGCTTTATTGCCCCAAAAATGTGGGGATGCTCAAGCTCTGGCTCACGCAGGTTGCTTCTCCCTTCGTCCCGTTGCCAAAAGGCCAGTTCATCAAATTTTCCTGGAAAAAGGCTGCCACTCTTGCACGCCAGCAAGGCTTAAGGCCTTTCTGGCCGCCAAGGAGAAGGGGGCTTTCAGTGGGCGACATCGAAATCCTCAAGCGCGTTGGGAGTTTGGCTGCCAGGGCGCTCAAGGCATCATACCCGGAACTTATTCGCGTCATCTATATTGATGAGGACGAATAGTCGCGACTCGCCGCTCAGTCCAGTTTGCCCATCTCCAGCTTTCCCGTCCTGATGAAGGTGTCCACCAGCCCGAAGACGAGCTCATTGCCGCAGAAATTCCCCTGCGCGATGGCGGCCTTGTAGGCATCGAGCCGTGCCTCGAAATCGCGGAGCGCGTCCGGCGTGAGGCTCGGCAGGTCCGCCTGCATCCCGTAGCCCAGGCGCTCCAGATAGAGGGCGTTGAAGCGCTGCTCCACCATGGCCCGAATGGGCAGGGAGAGCACGGGCTTGCCGAGATAGAGCGCCTCGCCCATGAGCGTGTGGCCGCCGCCCTGGATGACATAGGCGCAGGATGCGAGCAGCTCGAGGAATTCCTCCTCGCTCTTGCGCTTGAAGATGACATTGCCCACCTGCCCTTCCTCACGCACATAGCCATAGACATAGCAGGTGCGCGCGGTGCCTGCGCGCAAAATGTCGATGAGCTTCTGGTGCGTGGAATTGCTCTGGTAGACGATGACATGCCCCTCGTCGCGGGGCGTGAGGCCCAGCACGCGCTCGCGCAGGATGGGCGGGGCGATGCGCGTGGTGGGGGCATACTCTGGCAGGAGGGGGGGAGCGTAAAAGGCAATGATGAGGTTGGCGTCCGTGGGCCGGAAGAGCCAGCGCGGCGTCAGGCCCTGCACGAAGGCGTCCCAGCGCATATTGGCCGGCAGGTCGTGGCGGCATGAGGTGATGATGTGCTGATGGTCCAGCGTGAGACAGGGGAGCCCCGCGCGCTCGGCCGCCCGCGGCACGAAATACTCGAGGTCCGTCATGCAGACATCCGGCCGGAAGTCGTCGATGAGCCTGAGGGCCTCGCCGATATAGCGCTCGCGGTGGAGGAGCAGGGGCACGGCGCGGGCCACGGTGGCTGCCACGTCCACCTTGTAGTTTTTGAACACCGTACCGAGATTGGGCAGGCGATGGACGCGGAACTCGGGCTCGAGCACGCGGGCCGCGTCGTCGTTGGCGACGAAGAGGAACTCATGCTCCGGCAGGCGGCGCGCCAGGGTGAGGCCGCGCATGGCGTGGCCGTGGCCTGTGCCGTGGATGCCGTAGAGGACGCGCGCCATGCTGTTCCTGTTGTGGAATGTTCGGAACCACCGGTAAACCACGCGGAGCGAGCAGGGAGGTCGTCCCGAATGGCGCCGGGCGCCAGGGCGCCCGGCAAATATCTTCCGTGCTAGAACGGCACCTCGTCCATGCCCGCCTCGGAGGGGAAGGCCGGGCCCAGGTCCTCGTCCTGCCGGGACTGGCGTCCCTGCGGGGCGTGCTGGGGCGGACGGTTGCCGCCGCCCTGGCGGTTACCCTGCGGACGCTGGCGCTGCCCGCCGCCGTCGCCCCAGTCACCGCCCTCGGGGGCCGGGCCGCGCTCGCCCTTGCGGTCCAGGAACTGGACGCGCTGGGCCTTGATCTCGGTGGTGTAGCGGTCCTGACCAGACTGGTCCTGCCATTTGCGCGTCTGGAGGCTGCCCTCCACATAGACGAGGCTGCCCTTGGCGAGGTAGTTGGCGCAATTTTCCGCCTGGCGCTGGAAAACGGAAACGCGGTGCCATTCGGTGCGCTCCACCTTGTTGCCGTCCCTGTCCGTATAGGATTCGTCGGTGGCCACATTGAGCGTCGCCACCGGGGAGCCGCTCTGGGTGTAGCGGAGTTCGGGGTCGCGGCCGAGGCGGCCGATGAGCATGACCTTGTTCAGCATGGAAGGCTCCTGAAAAGCGGGAAGAAGTGTCGGGGGAGGAGCTGGCCGCTCACTCCGTATAGGCGCGCTCCAGCGCGTCCAGGGCGTCTTCAAGGTCGTCGCTCAGGCCATTGGCCTTGCGCGGGTCCCAGTCGGCGAGGGCCGCCTCGAGCTCGGCCTTGAGACGCGCGGCCTCGCGGATACCCGGCCCCATGGCCTGCTTGCGCGCCTCGGACCACTTCATGAAGCGTAAGCCTTCGTCGAGCCGCCGCACGAGCTCCAGCACGCCGCGGCCCTCGCTCTTCACCGGGACCGTTCCGGCCAGCGTGACGAGCCTCGGCCAGTATTCCTCCACCAGTTCCTCATTCCAGGTCACGGCCGTGACCCTGATTTGCAGCACTTTGCCCATGATTCCCTCCGTTCAGTCGTTTTCCGTCCATTCGGTCTGGACGCGCATGATGACGTCCTGAATGGCGGGGAGCTGGTCGCGCGGGCACACGCCGATGAGCGGCGCGCCTGCGTCCATGTTTTCGTTATAGGTGAAATAGACCGCGTAGATGACGCCCTCGGGCCCGGAATAGCGCAAGGGGGCCTCGCGCTTCATGCGCGACATGATGAGCAGTTCCATGCCGTCGCGCACGGCCACGGAGTGGGCGTCCGAGGCGCGAATCTTCTTGTCCACCTCGGGGGTGAAATAGTACTTGGCCCGCTCCGGCGCGCGGAAGAGGTGGAGCGCCTTGCGGAGGATGATGGCCTGCACCTCCTCGCGGGTGAGCTTGTGGCGCAGCACGGCGAGCTCGGTCCCCGCCTCCACGAAGGCGCCCTCCAGCTCGTCGCGCATGGCGGAGATTTCGCCCTTTTCCGGCACGCAGATGGGCTTGGGGTTGCGCTCGCGCTCCAGCGTGGCCACGAGGGTGCCCGGTTTTTCCTTCCATTGCCCCTGGGGGCCGTGCACCTGGTCGCCGGGTTTCAGCCCGGCGAAGGTCACCGTGCCGGTGTGGGGGGCGGAGATGACGATCTCCCGGTAGGGGGACGCCTTGATTTCGTCGAGCAGCGCGGAAATGTCGATCATGCCTTTCCTGTGCGGGGCTGCCTTGGCGGCCCGCTAGCGGTAATAGAGGTTCCTGCCGCCGATGGTCATCAGGGCCTGCTTGAGGTTGGTGCGTATCTGCCGCCTGTCCCAGATGCCCTGGATATGGCCGCGCGACAGGGCGCGGTAGGAGCGGTGGTACTTGGGCGGGATGTCCATGCCCGTGGTTTCCTTGATGACGCCGGGGCCCGCGAAACCGATATTGGAGGAGCGCACGGCGAACTGGTAGGGCGAGCAGCCGAGGAAGCTCGCCACCGGCCCGGCGAAGGAATTGGTGTCGTAGAGCACCATGTAGAGCCCGCCGGATTCGATATAGCGGCGCACGGCCACGGTGCAGCGCGGCATCTGGATGACGCCGTGNGTGCCCTCCTGGATGCGGATGCCCGCNGTGCCGTGCACATAGGCGAGNAAGGGCTGGCGCTTCTTGGCNGCGCGCTCCGCCGCCTCCACGAACTTGAAGCCNTCGGCCGCGCCCACGGAGCCNCCNCGGAAGGTGCCCATGAGCATGGCGACCACCATCTTGATATTGTCGATGCGCGCCTCGAAGGTCATGCANCCGCTCTTGGCNCCGGTCTTTTTCTGCGCGGCNGCNATGCGCTCGGCNAAGCCNGGGAAGNCNAGNGGNTTGCCNGCCTCGATCTCGCTGTTGAACTCAAAGACNGAGCCCTCGTCNAANACGTTCTGCACATACCANTCCGGCTCCATGGGGAAATGGTAGCCGCAATGGCTGCACACGCCCGCNAATTCGGCGAAAAGGTCNGGCCCCCAGAGGTCNAGNCAGCCGTAGGAGGCGCTGTTGGGGCAGGTGACGGCGCGGTCTATCTTGTAGCGCGGCGAAATGTAGTTCCANTTGCGCCGCCTGCCGTCNCCGGACCAGGCGGAAAGGGCGGTGAGCTCGCTCGCGGCGNCGTCCTTCNTNGCNCGCGNGCCGGTNATCTTGTGNAGNGGCGAGAANAGGCGNCCCTTGAAGGTNTCCCACTCGTTGCCCACNTCTTCCATGAAGCCGCTGAGCTTGCGNCGGTGCTTGCGGTAAAAATCGTACTTGAAGGCCACCCAGGGCTTGCTCGCCCAGTCCCAGAAGGCNGTGGCCGTCTTGGTGAGGANGGGGCGGCGGTCCNTNGCGGCATTGCGCGANAGCCGGAGGAANTTCTGCTGNCGCCGCTCGCGCAGGCGCNGNTTGGCCGCGGGCGTNAGGCCCCAGCGCATGTGCATCTCGTCNAGATTGGCCTCGGGATTGCGGCGGCGNGACAGCGCGAGCCCCCGGAACATGGGGAGCTTCCGCGTGGAGATGACCACCTCGTCCGTGGCGCGNAGNACCTCCTGCCGCAAATTGCGGAAAAACTCGAANTGCCAGGGNCNNGCNCCCAGCGGCGGCTCCTGCACGATGCGGTCGATATAGCCGAAGCGCAGNTTGTCCTCGGCCGTGATGTGCAGGTTTTCGGCGCAATGCTCGATGAGCTCNGGNGTNGCNCGCTCCCCGGCTTTCAGGTGNCCCTCNATGGCCGCCGCGCCCTCGGGNGAGATGACGGAATAATAGCCGTGCGAGAGCATGAGGCGCTTGTCCGCGAGGCCGATGGCCTCGGCCCCGCCNGAGCCGCCCTCGGAAATGACNGCCACCACNGGCACNCGCAGGCCCGCCATGCCGTAGATNTTGCGGGCGATCTGCTGGGCCGCGCCGGGATAGTCCTCGATGGGNTAGGAGCCGGGCGTGAAGATATAGGCGTGGATGGGGATGCCCTCGGTCTCGGCCACGCGCATGTATTGCAGGGCCTTGGCATTGCCCCAGGGCTTCACCGAGCCGCCGTTGCGGAANTCCGCGCCGTGNCCCTTTTCCTGCCCGATGACGAGCACGGACTGCTGNTAGGTNTTCTTGCCGCGNCGNCGGATGATGACCGCNCGCGCGATGAGCATNCTNGGGTCGANNCTGTGCTCGTCCTGGCCNCCNACCTCGGTNAAGTTGTCNTAGACGTTTTCGAGGATGTCGCGCAGGCAGATGCGCTGCGGGTGNCGCACGATNCGCACCNTGTCCATGGGCGTNATCTCGTTGTCGAGGCGNCGCTCCACATAGGAGAACAGGTCCTCCACGGTGGCGAGCTCGGCGAAGGGGTCCTCGAGGGAGCCCTCGGCCGCGCGNNTGGCGAAGCCGTCCAGCCGCTCGCGCAAAAGGTCCGCGTTGTCCGCGTGCTTGCCCGCGAAAATGTCCTNGAGGTAGGCGAGCCTGTCGCGCAGGCTCTGGATGCGTTTTGCGATATTGTTGTCCATTTCGCCCTTTTGCTGCCTCAGAANCGNAGGATGCGCCCGGTATTGGCCTTGAGGAAATTCACGTTGGANNTGAGCGGCTCGCCCGCGCCGTTGANGCCCTCGAGCTTGAGGGANTCGAGNAAGGCNAGGCCCCGCTCCTTGGCTTCGTNGATNTCCTTGCCCCAGATGATGGCAAGNGCGAGGTTGGGGTCAAATTCCGTNGGNATNTCGTAGGGATGGTCCAGCGGCACATGGGTGAGCACCGTNAGCCAGGGNGCNGGCGTCCANGANAAANGCTCGATGCGGCCCACCCAGGGGGTGAAGTTGTTGTCCGGGTCCTCGGCGATGAGGCGGTATTCCACGCCNACNCCCTCGGTGGCGATNTCCGCCTGGGTGTAGCCGAGCGGCTCGCCGAGGCCNGTGCGNATCTGCTCGGCGATGAGGTCCACGCCCTCCTCGCCGCGTACGCGCGCGATGCAGGCCGAGACGCCGTTCTCCACCTGGATTCTGGTGTTCACCTCCATGAGGAAGGGCTCGCCCTTGCGGGTGACAATCCATTCCCACGTGCCCACATTGTCGTAGCCCACCTTTTTCGCCATGGCGAGGGAATAATCGACGATGTCGGTGAGCACGCGGTTGGCGTCAAAGGTATAGTGCAGGGTTTCCGGGGCGAAGCCCGGCGCCACCTCGATGCGCTTTTGCAGGCCCGTGGACTGGATGGAGCAGTTGCGCGTGCCGAAATGCACGGGATTGCGGCCCGAGCGGTCGGAAACGATCTGCACTTCCAGGTGGTTGAAATCCGTGATGCGCTGCTCGATGAGCACGCCCTCGTCCTTGAACTGGCGCAGGGCGTAATTGCGGATGCGGCGGTAGACGGAGCGGAACTGGTCCGGGTCGTAGACCTCCTCGATGCCCATGCCGCCGCCGCCCGCCGAGGCCTTGACGAGCACCAGCGGCCGTTCGATGCCCTGCGCCTCCTGGAACTCGAACACCGACTTGGCGATACGCTCGGCCTCGAGCTCGTCATAGATGGGCCTGTCGGAGCCGGGCACGGTGGGCACATTGAGGCTGCGCGCGAGGCGCTTGGTGTTGATCTTGTCGCCGAGCTCGCGGATGATCTTCCACGAGGGGCCGATGAAGATCATGGCCCGGTCGCGCTTGGTCACGCGGCGGGCGAAGCGGAAATCCTCGGCAAAGAAGCCGTAGCCGGGGTGGACGGCGGTTGCGCCCGCCTCGTCGGCCACGGCCATGAGCTCGTTGGCGTCATGGTAGGAGGAGACGCGGAACAGGCTCTTTTCCCCGCCGATGCGCCGCGCGAGCTCCACATGGCCGGAGGCTTCGTCCTCCCCGGTGTAGATGGCGGCGAAGCCCACGCCGAGTTTGCGGCAGGCCTGCATGATGCGCATGGCGATCTCGCCCCGGTTGGCCACGAGCACCTTGTGGCCCGAGAGGTCCGTGGCCGGGGCGGCCGCCGGCGCGGCTTTCTTCTTGCTGTCCTGGGCCTTGCTCACGCGATTCTCCCCAAAAGTCCCGTACGGTGCGCGCCGGGGCGCGGGCTTGTGGCAGACGCCTGTCCGGCATATCCTGCGGCGCAAGGCCGCCCGTGGCCGCGTCGCCGTCCTTTCATTACCAAGGAATGATTCTATGCAAAATCCGCAAGAAGTCCAGTCTGCCGTGGCCGCCCTGCGCCTCGCCCTCGAGGCCGGGGGCGCGGACCTTTCGCGGCCGCCCGTGGCCCTTGTGCTGGGCACGGGCCTTTCCGCCGTGGGGGAGGCCCTGCTGGCCCAGCCGGGCAGCGTGCGCGTAGCTTTTGCCGATATCCCCGCCATGCCGCGGCCGGGGGTGGATTCGCACGCCGGGGCCTTTGTCTGGGGGCGCATCAACGGGGTCCCCGTGCTCGGGCAGCTCGGCCGCTGCCATTTGTATGAGGGGCGCACGCCAGCGGAGGTCTGCATGGGNGTGCGCGTCATGGCGGGGCTCGGCGCGCGGGCCCTCGTCATCACCAATGCCGCGGGCGCGCTGGACCCGCTCTTTCAGGCGGGCTCGCTCATGTGCATCGCGGACATGATCAACCACACNGGCGTNTCNCCGCTCACCGGGCCCAATTGCGAGGCCTTCGGCGAGCGTTTNCCCGACATGTGNGAGCCCTATGACCGCGAGTTCCGCAAGCTCGCCAGGGACGCNGCGCTCCGCCTCGGCATCCGGCTGGAGGAGGGCGTCTATATCGGCGTGCACGGGCCGGAGATGGAAACCCCGGCGGAAACNCGCATGTACCGCCAGTGGGGGGCCGACGCCGTGGGCATGAGCACGGTGCTNGANGTNATTGCCGCGCGCCACATGGGCCTCNGGGTGCTGGGCATTTCCTGCCTCACCAACAAGAACCTGCCGGACTGCATGGCGCCCGCGCCGCTTTCCGAGGTCNTCGCCGTGGCCGGGCGCGCCGGGGAGGCGCTGGGACGGCTCCTCGGGGAGGTGCTGCCGGAGATTGCNGCCGCCTAGTCGGGACGGCGCCCATGCGGGGCGCGGCCCCGTTGCCAAAGCGGGCGCGCCGGGCTATGCTTGTGGCAGCGGGCCGCCTNTTCNCGGGCGGCGAACCACTTGCCGGGATGCCTGCATGTTGACGCTGTTTCTGGCCGTTGGCGTGGCCGTTTTCGTGTCCTTTTTCTGTTCGCTNGCCGAGGCCGCGCTCTATGCGGTGCCGTGGTCGGCCATCGAGCGCCTGCGCAGCGAGGGCAAGACCGTCGGCAANCTCCTCTACCGGATGCGCAGNGANGTGGACAGGCCCATCGCGGCCATCCTCACGCTCAATACGGTCGCCAACACCGCGGGCTCGGCCATTGCGGGCGCGGCCTTCCTCGCCGTGTTCGGGGCCTCGCACATGGCGCTTTTCGCCACCCTGTTCACCGTGGTCATCCTGGCNTTCGGCGAAATCGTGCCCAAGACGCTCGGNGTGGCCTATGCCACGCCCGTGGCCGCCATGCTGGCGCGGCCGCTCATGCTCATCATCCGGGTGCTTTCGCCGCTGCTGTGGCTCACCGGGCTCATGACGCGGCTGCTCTCGCCCAANTCCGGCAAGCCCGAGGTCTCGGANGACGACATCCGCGCCATGACCAGCCTCTCGCGCAAGGCCGGGCGCATCCAGGCCTATGANGAGCACTTCGTCCGCAACGTGCTCTCGCTGGACCAAAAGCGCGTGCANGANATCATGACCCCGCGCACGGTGGTCTTTTCCCTGCCGGACGACCTCACCGTGGCCGAGGCCTACAAGGACCCGCGCATCTGGCACTTCAGCCGCATCCCGGTCTACGGCGAGGACAACGAGGACCTGGTGGGCCTGGTGGAGCGGCGNACCCTCGGCCGCTGCTACGCCGAGGACAAGCTCGACCTCACGCTCTCNGCCATCATGCGGCCGCTCCATTTCGTGCAGGAAAGCCAGACGCTTGACGTGCTGTTGCGCGAGCTTCTGAGCGCGCGCGTCCACCTTTTCGCCGTGCTCGACGAATATGGCGGCCTTGCNGGCGTNGTCTCGCTGGAGGANGTGCTGGAGGAGATTTTGGGCAGCGAAATCATGGACGAGAGCGACAATGTGGCCGATTTGCGGGCGCTGGCGCGCGAGCGGCGCAAGGCCCTCACGCGCAAGGCGGCGTCTTAGGCGGTGGGGGCTACCGCCCTNGACTTCCTGTCAAGAATGATTCCTGTCTTGTCAGCACGCGGAAAAGCGTCTAGACTTGTGCATCCTTAAAATGAACAGCAGGCGCCGCNCNCTNCCCTTCNCCNNNAGGGCCGCGGCGCCACGGAGCATACATGGCGCGCAAGAAAAATACNGGCCTCTATGTGGCCGCCTTCCTTCTTTTTCTCGGCGGGGTCGGCTTTCTCGCCTATACCGGCTTTGCGGAGAACAGCGTCTACTTCCTCAANGTGGCCGAGGCCCGCGCCGCNNNGNNGGACAGGCTCACGGCCGCGCGCATCTTCGGCACCGTGGCGCAGGAGGGCATCCAAAAACCCGCGGACGCCATGGGCGTGAGCTTCCGCCTGGAGGACAAGGANGANGCGGCCGTCATCCTGCCCGTGGATTATCGCGGCGTGGTGCCNGACGCCTTCAAGCCCGGCGCGGAGGTCATCGTCGAGGGCGGCATGGGCAAGGACGGGCGCTTCTCCGCCAAGGTGCTNATGACCAAGTGCCCCTCCAAGTACCAGAAGGAAAACCGCAAGAGCTAGCGCCCGCACCGGAAAACGCGCTCNGGCCGGGCTCTTTGNGCGGCGCGGTCGGCGGCGCCGGAAAAAGGCTTTACAGCCGCCCGCCCTTGGCGCTATTTTGTGAGGCGTTCCGGGAATCCGGGACGGCAACCTTTTATTCANTGGAGATTACAATGAAAAAACTGCTTTTTACCGCNGCNGCCCTGTGCGCCTTCGGTTTTGCCGGCATCTGCCAGGCGGCCGACAAAACCCCTGCCGCCTATGACCTNCCCCTCGTGGGCGAGTATGTGAANGACGCGGGCTTCCTCGTCATCGCCCCGGCCGCCCAGGGCCAGAACGCCAACTACAATGTGGGCATCCAGGACAAGTCCGGCAAGTGCAGCCTCAACATCGTGGCCGGCACCTGGCAGACCACCGAGCAGCAGGGCGCCATCGGCCCCAAGACCCATCCCAACGCCATCGTGACGGTGCAGGGTCAGGACTTCCCTAATTTCGCCCTGTGGCCTGAAGACGAAAAGGTTCGCCTCTCCGACGACGCGCTGCCGCTGGACAAGCTTGATCCCGCCTGCGCCGTGTTCAAGAACAACCTGGTCTTTACCCGCAAGTAAGCCCGGGCTCACCGCCTGAACATATGAGGCCACGGCGAAATGCCGTGGCCTCTTTGTCTGCGCGAAACACGGCAAGGCTGTTCCGATTTTTTGTCCTTAAAGAGGTCGGGGCCGTTGCGGGAGTGCATCCCGAAGCGGCCCCGCGATTTCCACAGGCGTCCCGGCGCGCTACTGCCGCGCCAGCATGAGGGTATAGCGCTCCACCGGGGCGAAATCGTCGCGCAGGGGCTCGGCCGGCTGGATTTTCCCGGTGTAGCGGTGGGCCTCCATGTCGTCGCCCGCAAGGAGGGGGAGCCTGTCGTCTTCCCGCACCTCGGGCAGCGCCACGAGCATGAGGTTCTGTACGCGCTCCGGGTGAGCCGGGTTCCCCACGCAATAGACGCGCACCTCGGGGAAGGCCTGCGCCAGCGCGTGCCAGATGCCGCGGAAGAGGCGGCCGTCCGGCCCGTCCACCGCCGAAATGACGTTCATGACGAGCGCCCCGCCTGGGGCCACGGCCCGGCGCAGGGCCCTCGCCGCCTCCACCGTGCCCATCTGGAAGGGTACGGAATAGTGGGAGTTGAACACGTCCACAAAGACGAGGTCAAAGGCCTCCTGCTGCCGGTTGAGGAAGGCGCGGGCGTCTTCGTGGCGCACGGTGAGGCGCGGGTCGTCCTTCAGGCCGAACCAGCGTCGCGCGCTCTCGGTCATGGCCGGGTCGAGCTCCACCACGGTGAGCTCAAGGTCGTCGCCAAGCCCGCTCTTGCCCGAAAGCAGCCACTTGGGCACGGAATAGCCGCCCCCGCCGAGCATGAGCACCCGCTTCGCCCCCGGCACATGGCGCGGCCCGAGGGCGTAATAGCGTGTATAGTCGAAATAGAGTTCGTCCGGCGCGTCCAGCAGCATCCCGGACTGGCTGTAGCCGGGGTCTGTCGCCATGAGGCGCACGGCCTTGCCGCCGCGGGCATAGTCCACGCCTTCCATGATGCGGATGCTGTTGTAGGGGCTCTCCACGAGGCGCGTGCCGTTTTTCTCCGCGAGCCACTGGTCATAGAGCGTGTCCTGCCAGGCGAGGAAGAGGCAGAGGAGCAGCAGGAGCACGCGGCCCCACGGGCGTTTGTGGCTGTTGGCGAGCGAGAGGAGGAGCATGGAAATCGCCACGCCCCAGAGGATGAGCGTGCTCCCGAACCAGGAAATGAGCACGAAGCCGCCGAGAAAGGTGCCGAGGATGCTGCCCGCCGTGGACAGGGCGTAGAGCCGCCCCACCGTGGCCCCGGCCGTGTCCACGCTGGCGATGCGCAGGCGGATGACATAGGGCGTGATCATGCCGAAGAAGAAGGCGGGGAGCGCGAAGGTGGCGACGGCCGCGGCCACGGCGGCGGCATAGAGGTTGCCGAACACCCCGGTGACGCCCGTGCCTATGGCCGTATGGCAAAAGGCCGTGAGCCCGCAGCCCGCGCCCGCCCCGGCGAGCGCCTGCCCGAGCCCCCGGCGGGAGAGCGAGCTGTCCGCGAAGCGGCCCCCGGCCCAGGCCCCCAGGGCGAGGCAGGCGAGGATGACGCCGATGAGGCTCGTCCAGACGATGGCCGAGGTGCCCACATGCGGCGCGAGCACGCGGCCGCCCACCATTTCCAGCACCATGACCAGGGCGCCGCTGAGAAAGACCGTCAGTTCCAGCATAGGTTCCCGCCTTCCACTTATCGCCGGGCCTCGAAGCATTCCCGCAGGAGCGCCGCGCATTCGCGCGCCCGCACGCCGCCCATGTGCCACACAGGGGTCGTAGACACCGGGGCGTCCAGGTATTCCGCGCGGGAAATGACGGCCCCGGCCGCATCGTCCGCGGCGCCGTAGACCACGCCCGCAAGCCGCGCATGGACGATGGCCGCGGCGCACATGGCGCAGGGCTCCAGCGTCACCACAAGTACGCAGCCGGAAAGCCGCCAGTTGTCGAGCCTTGCGCAGGCCTCGCGGATGGCGAGCACTTCCGCGTGCGCCGTGGGGTCATGCCTGCGCTCCACGGCATTGCCCGCCCTGGCGAGGATGCGCCCGTCCGGCGCCACGATGAGCGCGCCCACCGGCACCTCGCCCAGCGCCACGGCTTTCCGCGCCTCCTCAAGGGCCATGTCCATGAGTCCTTCCCAGCTGTGCCCCGAGGGCGGCGCGGGCACGGGCCCGGCGGGCGCGAAGGCGCGCGGCCGCGGCAGCCGGGCCGCATCCTCCCGCATTTTACAGGATGACAATCTTGCGCAGGTGATTGACCACTTCCTCCGGCGTGTCGCAGACGGTGATGAGCTTGTCGATCTCCTCCTCGCTGATGAAGCCGCCCGCTACCATGCTCTTGCGCAGCCATTCGGAAAAGCCGCTCCAGAAGCGCGAATTGTAGAGGATGATGGGGAAGGGTCGGCTGCGCCCGGTCTGCGCCAGCACGAAGGCCTCGGAAAGTTCGTCGATGGTGCCCATGCCGCCGGGCATGACCACATAGGCGCGGGCATACTTCACGAACATGAACTTGCGGATGAAGAAATAGCGGAAGTTGCAGCGCGTGGTCACATAGCGGTTGCAGCCCTGCTCGTGCGGCAGCTTGATATGCAGCCCCACGGAGACGCCGCCGGCCTCGTTGGCGCCCTTGTTGGCCGCCTCCATGACGCCGGGGCCGCCACCCGTGATGATGCCGTAGCCCGCGTGCACCAAGAGCCCGGCGAGCTTTTCCGCATCCTGGTATTCCTGGCTTTCGGGCTTGCTGCGCGCCGAGCCGAAGATGGAGATGCAGTTGACCTTGAGGGAATTGAGCTCGTCCAGGGCGTTGACCATTTCCGCCATGATGCGGAAGGTGCGCCAGGATTCGGTGCCGGAGGCGGCGAGGTCGTCCACGATGTTCTGTCGAAATTCGGGCATTCCTGTTCCTTGGTCGGGCCCGGGCGCCGGACACCCTGCGGGGCAGCCGGCGCTCGGGCCGTGGGCTTTGTCGTCCTTGTGAGTTTGTGTCGTGCTTGTGCAGCACAGATAACGCCGAAATTATCCGTCAAAAACAGCCTTGCTTCAGCCGTTGCGACGCAGGAAGCTACGGATGAAGACAGCAGCAAGTTACCGCAAAAGTCAATCAACGATGCCGCTGTCGCTATCCGTAAGCAGGCAGAGCCTGCTAACGGCTACCGCTTCGGTGCTGGCTGCGTCAGAGAAAAATTTTCTTGGTCGAGTACTTAAGTACACTCCCTGCGAAAATTTTTATCTTCCTTGCTTCAGCCGTTGCGACGAAGGAAGCTACGGATGAAGACAGCAGTTAGTTACCCAGCTGGTCAGCCAACGATGCCACTGTCGCTATCCGTAAGGCTCGCAGGCTCGCCAACGGCTAGCACGCCAGCACCGAAAAATCTTACTTTTTAGGATGCTTCCGGCACTGGCACCCGTCCGCCGCTTCGCTCCAGACGGAAAGTGGAATTTTTATTCCTCGCGTATTCTAATGGCACCTTCCCGTAACTGGTGCAAAAAGCGGTTTCTAGTTGACGGTGATGAGCTCGTACTGCGGGTTGCCCATCTTGTGCTCGGCCATGGCCGAGAGCTGGCGCAGGCCGTGGCGGCTCTGGATGCGCTCGCGCAAATCCTGCCCGTCCGCGCTGGCAAACACAAGGTCGCACGCGGCCTGGTCGATGGCCAGAAGGTCGCTGGAGGCGAGGATGCCGATGTCCTTGATGGTGGGCTCATGGGCGCTTGTGCCGGCGCAGTCGCAGTCCACGCTCATGTTGCGCAGCACGTTGATATAGACGATGTGCTTGCCGAAGTGGTCGGCCACGGCCTTGGCGGAATCGGCCATGAGCTCCATGAGCTTTTCCTTGCCGGGCCACTGGCTCCAGTCGGCGGGCGGGGTGCCCTCCACGCCGTGCACCTGGCGCTTGCCCACCTGGCCCGAGGCGCAGCCGATGGCGATATTCTTCATGGAGCCGCCGAAGCCGCCCATGGCGTGCCCCTTGAAGTGGGTGAGCACGATCATGGAGTCATAGTCCGTGATGCCCTTGCCCATGGCCACTTCCTTGAGGTGGAAGCCGTCGGCCACGGGCAGGTTCACATCGCCGTGCTCGTCCATGATGTCCACGGGGCAGAAGGTCCAGCCGTTGACCTTGAGGGTCTCGCGGTGCTTTTCGGTGGTGTGGCGGCCCCCCTCGTAGAGGGTATTGGTCTCCACGATGGCGCTTTCGGGCACCTGCGCCTGGAAGGCTTTCACCATGTCGCGCGGCAGGATGTTGGGGCCGTTGGGCTCGCCCGTGTGGAGCTTGATGGCCACTTTGCCGTAAATGTTTTCGTTGACGAGGTTGTAGAGCTTGATGAGGCTCGCCGCGTCGATGACCGGCGAGAAATAGACCTTGGCGGCCGAGCCCTTATGCGGCTGGCCGGTCACGTTGCGCGAGCCGACAACAGGCGCCTGCGCCGGGGCCTTGCCCGCGGCCTTGGCGGGCGCGGCTTTCTCGGAAGCCCCGGCCGCCAGCGCAGCGGCCGGCGTGAGGATGGCGGCCGCGGCGAGCAGCGCCGAGCCCTGAAGGACCTTTCTTCTGGAAACAGGCATATCGTTCATGGCAAAAACCTCCTGCCTGCGTCCCGTGCGGGACGGTTTCCGGTATCTTTAGCGCGCCGGGCGGCGCTTTGTCCATGCCTTGCGTTTCAGGCCTCAATCCAGATGAGGCTTGCCTGGCGGCCGCTCCTCGCATCGTGCCGGTGCGAGAAGTAGTGCTCCGCATTGAGGCTCGTGCAGATGTCGAGCCCGAAAATCTGCCGCCGCGGTACGCCCGCGGCCACAAGCTGTCTTGCCGTGAGGCTCCAGAGGTCCATGCAGCGGCTCCCCGCATCGAACCAGGGCCGGAAGCTGTCGCCCCATTCCCGCTCAAAGTTGACGAATTCCGCGCGCGAAGGCCCGAGGCTCGGGCCGCGCACGGCGAAAATGTCCGCCGGGTCAAGGCCGTAAGCGGCGCAGAAACGGGCCAGCCCGCTCGCCGGGAAGTCGGAGCGGTTGCCGCGCCAGCCCACATGCAGGGCGGCAATGTGCCTGCCGCTTCGGTACGCCAGAAGCACGGGCTGGCAATCGGCGGTCTTGATGAGCAGGCCCTTGCCTGGGGCGGAGGTGCACATGCCGTCGGCCTCGGGCGAATCCTCCATCCGGTAGGCGGGAAGGGCGGAAGCCTCGGGCGCGAAGGGCTCCTCGGCCAGCGCGTCGCCATGCACCTGGCGCACTTCGGCCCAGGTGTCGAGCCCGCGCGGGCGCAAGCAGGAGAGCAGGGCGGCGCGGGCCACCTCCGTGGCGGCGGGGTCATCGCCGGCATTGAAGGAGATGTTGCCCCCGGCCCACGGAACGCGCGGAATGCCCGAAGCCCCGGAAGACACGGGCGCCCGGCCCTGAAAGGCGCAGCACACGCGTGCCACGCCGGGAAAGCGGAACCATGTCAGCGAGATGTCCAGAAGAGTTCTCCTTCCGTGCAGATGCCGTCCACCGGGCAATCCCAGGCGGCGCAGGGCACAGCCTCCACCAGCTGGAAGCCGAAGCAGAAGCCCAGCGCCGGGCAGCGCGCGCCAGAGGGGAGGGCCGCAAGAAAGCGGTCATAAAAACCGCCGCCATAGCCCATGCGGCTGCCCTTGCGGTCAAAGGCCACGCCCGGCACGAGGATGAGCTCGGGCCGAAAGGCCGCGTCCCCGGCGGACGCGCCGGGAAGCTCGGGCCGGGGCTCCACAAGGCCGAAGGCGCCGTGGCAAAGGTCCTGCGGGCCCCGGCAGCGCACAAAATCCATGCGGCCCCGCTCGCCGCGGCGCACCCGCGGAAGCCATACTTCCCGCCCCTCAGCCCAGGCCGTGCGCAACAAAAGGTCCGTGGGCATCTCGTCCCGCACGCCCGCATAGAGGGCCACGCTCGCGGCCTCGCGCCAGCAGGGCGCGGCCAGCAGGCGTTCCTGCGCGGCGTTGCCGCATCGGGCCGCTGCCGCCGGGTCTTGCGCGCGCCGCAGAGCGAGCAGCTCACGACGCAGGCCCTCCCGGAGCGTGGCGGCAGGGGCAGGGCATTCGCCTCCCGGCGCAAGGGGGGCGGCGGGCATGGTCTTTCCTTCCATGGGGACTTGTGGCAAAATGAAAAAGAGCGGCAAAAGCGCGGCACACCGTGTTGCGCCGGAGCCGTTCCATCCTCATCAGCATAGCAAAGGACAGCATCCATGCCAAGCACGGAAGGCTCCAGCACAACGCAGGCTCCCGAAGCCGCTTCCGGCGAGGAAGCGCGCAAGGACTATCTCTGGGTCGTTGTGGGCGACATCCATGACGCGCCGGAAAATTTCGCCGAGATTCCCGAACTCGCGCAGGCGGACGGCGTCATCGTCACCGGGGACCTCACCGTCACCGGGGGGGTACGCCAGGCCGAGGCCGTCATGAAGGCCCTTTCCGCGCCGGGCCTTCCCGTGCTCGCGCAAATCGGCAACATGGACCGGCCCGAGGTGGACGCCTGGCTCAGCGAAAAGGGCTGCAACCTGCACACGCAGGTGCGCGAGCTGGCGCCGGGCCTCGCCGTTTTCGGGGTGGGAGCCTCCACCTTCACGCCTTTCGGCACGCCGAGCGAATTTCCCGAGTCGGCCTTCGCCGCGTGGCTGGAGGCGGCCTGGCGCACGGCGCGGGCCTTCCCGCACACGGTGCTCATTTCGCACAATCCGCCCAAGGACACGGCCTGCGATGTCATCCCCGGCGATGTACATGTGGGCTCCACGGCGGTGCGCGAATTTGTGGAGGAGGCCCAGCCCGACATGTGCCTTTGCGGGCATATCCACGAGGCCCGCGCCGTGGACCGCATCGGCCGCACCATTATCGCCAATCCCGGCGCGCTGGCGCAGGGCGGCTACCTCGTGCTGCGCTCCAATGACGGGCAGCTCTCGGTGGAGCTGCGCGTGCTGGAGGGCAGGGCATGATGGACTGGTCGCGCAAGCGCTGCGTGGTGCTGGACATGGACGGCACCGTCTATCTCGGCCATATCCCCATTCCCGGCGCCGTGAACTTCATCCGCAGGCACTGGGACGACCTCGATTTTTACTTCCTGAGCAACAATACCTCCAAGTCGCCGCAGACCTATGTGGACAAGCTCAACGGCATGGGCATCCCGGCGCGGCTGGAGCTTTTGCTCTCGCCGGTGACGCCGCTGGTGGACTTTTTGCGGAAAAACGGTATCAGCCGCGCTTATGCGGTGGGCAACCGCGACTTTCAGCGGGATTTGCTCGGCCGGATGCCGGAGCTCACGCTGGGCGAGGAGGGCGCGCAGGCCGTCATCCTCGCCTACGATACCGAGCTCACCTATGAAAAGCTCGCGCGCTCGGCGCTCTTGCTGCAAAAGCCCGAGGTGCTCTTTTTGGCGACGCACCCGGACCTCGTCTGCCCCTCGCCCGAGGGGCCGCTGCCGGATGTGGGCAGCATGATCGAGCTCTACGCCACGGCCACGGGTCGCAGGCCGCAATACATTTTCGGCAAGCCGGACCCGGCGGTGCTGGCGCCCCTGCTCGCGCGCTATGACAGGAAAGACATGGTCATGGTGGGCGACCGCCTCTCCACGGACAAAAAGCTCGCCGAAAACGCGGGCATCGACTTCGCGCTGGTACTGAGCGGCGAGGCCACGCGCGAGGACCTCGCCAAAGAGGAACGCCAGCCCACGGTGGTGCTGGAGGACCTGGGCCACGCGCAGTGGGGGGCATGAGCGACCGGCCATAGCCGCTTGGGGGGCACACTTCCCCGCGCCCGCGAGGTGGGGGCGCCCTTCGAGAGAGCTCCCAACTCCTTTCAGGAGCCCCGGACGTGCCGCGCCCTGGCAGCTTCACAGCAAACCGGCATACAGGGAACCACCTTGGGGTGATTCTTTTTTTGCCCGAAAATTCGCCTCGCCTGGGAGTTGCCCACGCAAAAAGGGGAGCCTTGCGGCTCCCCTTTCGGATGCGTTGCGGATTCTTTCAGGCTTTGGGCCTAGAAGGAATACACGAAGCTGGCGTTGATGTTCCAGGCGTCCTTGGTCTGCGGGATGGACTTGCCTTCCTTGTGGCGGGCGCCCCACGCAGAGGAGCTGGTGTCGAGCCAGAGGGCGATGTAGTCGGCTTCAAGAGAAATCGTGAAGTTGTCGTACATCTTGTAGTAGTTGGACAGGCCGAATTCCAGCGCGCTGTCGCCGGTGGTCAGGTAGAGGCCGTCATGACCGCCGCTCCAGCCCTCAAAGCCGCCCAGATTGTCGCCATTGGCCCACAGGCCGGCCTTGGACATCTTCTTGGCCATGGTCAGGCTGTTGGTGCCGCCGATGTAGTTGACGCGGAAGGTGTGCTTCAGGTTCTCGACGAAGCTCATGTCCTTCAAGCGGGCGCCGATGCCCCAGGTGCCGGCCATGTTGTGGCCGATGACCGCGTCGCGGGCGATGTAGGGATCGCCATCGAAGGCGAAGTTGGAGTACTTGTTGGTGTTGTTGCCGTCCAGGCTGGGCATGCGCTCGGAGCCGTTGGCCGGGTTGCTGTCGTCACCGGAGGCATACCAGCCGTAGAGGCCGGGGGTGGCCCAGTCGAGCTTGTACTCGGCGAGCAGGGTGGCGAACCAGCCCTGGCGGTTCAGGCGGCCGTCGTCTTCCCAGGTCACGGAGCCGTACTCGAAGTCAAAGGCCACGCGGAAGGGATCCCAGATGGTGATGTCAGCGGAGATGCCGCCCCACCAGGCGTTGCCGTAGGTGGAGAGCTTGCGGCTGGCAACATTGTTGGCGTTGCTGAAGTCGCGATGACGCGCGCCGCCCACCGGGAAGAGGCCGGAGTTCACATAGCCGTTACCGGGGCCCATGTTGCTGAGGTTGCCCACCCAGTTGTCGGTCATCTTGTCGGGCCAGGTGCCGTCAGCATTCTTCTCGGTCGTGGCGTTGCGGAAGGTGTTGGGGCCGACGGCGGCATACATACCCCAGGGGGTCACTTTCGCGCCGTCAAAGGTCAGCGGAACGAGCAGGCCAACGGCGTCCATGTTGTCCATGTAGTTGGCGCGCCAGCCATTGTGGCCATCCTTGTCGGTGTAACCGGCGAAGTTGTCATTGTAGGGGCGGGCCCAGAAGGCGGTGATGCCGACCATCTCGTTGACCTGATAGTTGGCCACGATGCCGGCCACGTCGTCGTTCAGCACGGAGTTGCCGGAGGCATAGGCGGGCGTGGTGATGTTCTGGATACCCATGCGAACCTTGAGGTCGGTCTCGGGCACCATCCAGTCGATGTAGGCCTGCTTCAGCTCGACGATCTTGCCGTCGGCGCCGAGGGCGCCGCCCGTGGAGCTCTGGCCCCAAATGCTGTCGCCGATTTCAAAGTACACCGTGCCGGAGAGGGACTCGGAAGCAACGGCATCCAACTGCAGGCGGACGCGCTGGCGGGCTTCGAAGTCATCTTCCTTGCCGTTGAAGCCCGTGGGGGTGCGGCCGTTTTC
>JAAUYX010000074.1 GCA_014804905.1 Desulfovibrio sp.
CAGCGCGGCCCGGGCGCGCGGGGAGCACCGCACCGCCCTGCACATGAGGAGGGACCCCATATCCACCAATATGGCAATGGCCGCGGCTGCGCTCACCAGCGCCGTCGGCCTGCGGTAGCCCAGCGCCCAGAGAGCCCCGGCCGCCGCCACAAAGGCCCCGGCCGCCATGATGAACCGCGGCCTGTCAGTACCGCTTTTGGCCCCGGAATCGCCCGTATTCGCCCCGCCGCTCCACGAAAGCCACGGGCACACAGCGAGAAGCACCAGCAAAAGCGCCCCCAGCGGCAGGCAGACGCGGTTGTAGAAGCCCGCTTCCAGCCCGCGCGGCGCGCTGGTCCAGAGCTTGCTCAGCACGGGCCACATGGTGGCCACGAGGATGATGGCGGCGAGCGCGAGGAATATCCAGGCCACCAGCACGAGCGCGCCCTCGCGGCTCTCCGGCGAGGCCAGCGGCCGCCCCTGCGGGCCCACGCTCCAGAGCGCCCAAAGGGTGATGGCGAGGCCCGCCAGCACAAAGACGGAGAGCGGCGTGCCCACGCCGCCGTCGCCAAAGGCGTGGACGGACTGGATGACGCCGCTCCTCGTGAGATAGGTGGCAAAAAAGGCCATGATGACCGTGAGCGCCATGAGCCCCGCCGAGGCGCGCCCGAGCTTGCCTGTGCGGTTTTCCACCGCGAGGATGTGCAGGGCCGCCGTGGCGGCAAGCCACGGCAGGAGCGAGGCGTTCTCCACCGGGTCCCAGGCCCAGTAGCCGCCCCAGCCGAGCTCCATATAGGCCCACCAGGCCCCGAGCACGATGCCCGCGGTGAGCAGCACCCAGGAGAGGAGGATGAAGGGCCGCGTCAGGCGGAACCAGCGCCCCTCGGCCGCGCCCTCGCCGGAGAGCAGCTGCGCCAGGCCGAGGCAGGCGGGCACGCCGAAGCCCGCATAGCCCAGAAAGAGCAGGGGCGGATGGAAGATCATGCCCGGATTCTGCAAAAGCGGGTTCAGGCCGTTGCCGTCCGCGGGCACGGGCTCCTGCATGATGAAGGGATTGCTCCAGCTCGTGAGCAGGAGGCAGAAAAAGGCGAGCACGGCGCAGTTGAAGGCCTCGTACCAGAGGCGCGTGCGCGGCGTGAGCCCGGCATGGGCGCGCGTCAGCGCGAAGATGCAGCCGCAGAGCGCCGCCGCCAGCGCCCAGAAGAGCAGCGAGCCCGGCTGTCCGGCCCAGAAGGCCGTGAGCCTATAAAAGAGCGGCAAAATGGCGTCCGTATAGGAGGCCACATATTCCACGCGGTAATCCTGCCAGAAGAGCGCGTGGAGCAGGCAGGCCGCGGCGAGGAAGAGCGCCCCGGCGATACCCCACTGGGCTTTTTCGAGCAGGCGCAGGTGGTCGCTCCGGCCCTGCCAGAGCTGGAGCAGGGCCATGCCCCCGCCGCCCAGCGCGCAGAGCAGGGCTGTGAGCAGCATGGCATAGGCGAAAACATACATGGGCGTTCCTTGAGGGCCCCTTTGGCCGCGTCGCGCGGCCGGGGCCTTGTCTGGCAGTACCGGACCGGGCCTTGAGATGACAGCCTGACAGATACTTCGCGAGCCGCTTCCCTGTCAACGGGGAGCGGGGCCCGTGGGCCGGCCCGAAGGGCGCCGGGATTTCCGCTCGACCTTTTGGGCCGCCTTTGGCACACTGGCCTCCCCAAAACAGGCGGCAGCAGTTTCTTCCTCCGCAAAGGCGCGCCCATGAAATTCATCCCCGCCCAGGTCAGCTTCTTCCTCAAGCAGCACAGCGTGCGCCGCAACCTCGTGGCCCTCACGCGCTTCATGGTCATGCTGGTGGGACTCATCATCCTGTATTCCGTGCTCTTCCATGTCATCATGCGTTACGAGGGGCACGACTATTCGTGGGTCACCGGCCTCTACTGGACCCTGACGGTGATGACCACGCTGGGCTTCGGGGACATCACCTTCCATTCCGACCTCGGCATGGTCTTTTCCATCGTCGTCCTGCTTTCGGGCGTGATGCTCCTGCTCATCATGCTGCCCTTCGCCTTCATCCAGTTCTTCTACGCGCCCTGGCTCAAGGCGCAGGAGAAGGGCCACACCCCCCGCGCCGTGGCCGCGGACATGAAGGGCCATGTCATCGTGGTGAGCTCGAGCCCCATAGCCCTCAACCTCGTGGACGACCTGAAAAACTACGGCGCGCGCTGCGTACTGCTCTGCAATGACACCCAGAAGACCCTCGACCTCCTCGACCGCGGCTATGACGCCATCGTGGGCGAGCACGACTCCGCCACGGTCTACCGCAATCTGCGCCTCGCCGAGGCGGCCATGCTCGTGGTGCTGGACAGCGATGTGCGCAACACCAACATCGTCTTTACCGCGCGCGACGTGTCCCCTGACGTGCCCATCGTGGCCTCCGCCCAGAGCGAGGACGCCATCGACATTCTGCGCCTTGCGGGGAGCACCCGCGTTTTCCAGTTCCACCGCCTGCTCGGCGAGGCGCTCGCCAGGCGCGTGCTCAACGCCAATGCGCGCTTCAGCATCGCGAGCCGATACAAGGAGCTGGTGGCCGCGGAAGGGCCTGTCATGCGCACGCCGCTCGTGGGCAAATCGCTCAGGAAGAGCGGGCTGCGCAAGGCCTCCGGGGCCAACGTGGTGGGCCTGTGGGAGCGCGGGCGCTTTGTCCTGCCCGGCCCGGACACGGTGCTCACGGCCACCATGGTCATGGTCATCGTGGGCGACATGCAGCAAATCCAGGCGGCCAACGCCTTCTTGAGCGAAAAGGACGCCACGGAAGCCGCGGCCGCCAAGAGCGCCGCCAAGAGCGAGACGCCCGACGGCGCGCAGGCGAAAGCGGACGGGGCGGAGAAGAAAAAGGACAAGCCGGAGGAAACCGGGGTGGTCATCCTCGGCTGCGGGCGCGTGGGCCGGGACGCCGCGCGCCAGCTCGAGCGCAGCGGCCGCCCCTACAAGGTGGTGGACAAGACGCCCAAGAGCGGCTTCCTCAAGGACCATCTCGTCATCGGCGACGCCGCGGACCTCGAGGTGCTGGAGCGCGCGGGCATCCGCACCGCGCCCTCGGTCATCATCACCACGCACGACGACGACACCAATATCTACCTCACCCTCTATTGCCGCCGTCTGCGCGAGGACATCCAGATCATCAGCCGCGCCACGCTGGACCGCAACGTGGGCATCCTCCACGCCGCCGGGGCGGACCTTGTGCTGTCGCTGGCCTCCATGGTGACGAGCAGCATCATCAACCTGCTCGCGCCCGGCAAGGTGCTCATGATCAGCGAAGGGCTGAACATCTTCCGCGCCAGCGTGGGCAAGAGCCTCGCGGGCAAGCCCCTCATGGGCAGCGGCATCAGGAGCCTGACGCATTGCAGCGTGGTGGCCCTGCGCGGTGCCGACGGCATCCTCCACGCCAACCCGGACCCGAGCCATGTTTTCGTGGAAGGGGAGGAAATGTATCTCATCGGCGATTCGGAAGCCGAAAAGACCTTCTACGAGACCTTCGGCAAGAACGAGCCGCTGACGGCGTAAGGGATTCCCGGTCGCGGCAAGGGAGCCCGCAGCTCGTGCCTAGTGCGCGCTCCCCCAGTCGTGGCCCGTGCCCCAGTCCACCACCAGCGGCACGGAGAGCGTGACGCCGCCGGGCTTTACCGATTCCATGAGGGCCGCCACCCGCGCCCCGGCCTCCTTTGCTCCGGCTTCCGGCAGTTCCAGCAAGAGCTCGTCATGCACCTGGAGCACGAGCCCCGCCTTCAGGCGCCCCAGTTCCTCATCCCCGGCCGCGGCCAGCATGGCGAGCTTGATGATGTCGGCCGCCGAGCCCTGGATGACCGTGTTCACGGCCTGGCGCTGGGCCTGGGCCGCCGTCTGGCCGTTGGCCGAGAGGATGCCGGGCAGCCAGCGCCGCCGCCCCGCCAGCGTGACCACATAGCCGCGCTCGCGCGCGCCGTCGATGACGCGCTCGTAAAAGGCCTTGAGCCCCGTAAGCCTCGCGAAATAGCGGTCGATGAAGTCGCGCGCCTCGGCCGTGGAAATCTTGAGCTCCTGCCCGAGCTTGTTGGCCCCCATGCCGTAGATGAGGCCGAAATTGATGGTTTTTGCCATGCGGCGCTGGTCCGGCAGCACCTTGTCCTGCGGCAGGTCGAACACAAGTGCAGCGGTGCGCGCGTGGATGTCCTCGCCCTGGCGGAAGGCGTCGAGAAGGGCCGGGTCCTGCGACATGTGGGCGAGCACGCGCAGCTCAATCTGCGAATAATCGGCCGAGACGAGCGCATTCCCCGGCCCGGCCACGAAGCAGGCCCGCATCCGCTTGCCGAGCGGCCCGCGCACCGGGATGTTCTGCAGATTGGGATTGCTGGAGGAGATGCGCCCCGTGGCCGTGGCCTCCTGGTTGAAGGTGGTGTGGATGCGGTCGTGCGCGTCCATGTGCAGGGGCAGCGGCTCGAGATAGGTGGAGCGCATCTTCTCGAGCTTGCGGTACTGGAGGATGCTCTGCACGATGGGCGCGTCCGGCGCAAGGCGCTCCAGTGTCTCCTGGCTGGTGGAGGGCTGACCGCCGCGGGTCTTTTTTGGCGCGGGGAGGTGCAGCCGTTCATAGAGCACCTCGCCGAGCTTCCGCGCCGAGCGGATGTTGAACTCGCCCCCGGCCTCGGCATAGACCTCGCGGGTGAGCGCGTCGAGCTCGCGCTGAACATCGTCGAGAAAACTGCGGAAGGCCGCAGGGTCGATGGCGATGCCCCGCTCCTCCATGCCGGCGAGCACGGGCACGAGCGGCAATTCCAGCTTCTCGTAGAGCCGCGTGAGCTCATTGGCGGCGAGCTGCGCGGAAAGCGTATGCGCCATGCCCAAGGCCACGATGGCGGGCCCGCGCCCCTCGAGGCCGAGGGCGTCGCTCCAGCGGGCGGCAAGGCGCGACCAGCCGTATTCCCCGGCTTCGGGCCCGAGCAGGTAGGCCGCGAGGCCGAGGTCGAGCACGCGGATTTTCAGCAGCCCCTTCCAGAAGGGCGCGGCCAAAAGCAGGCTCTTCAGGTCGGCCACGGCCACTTCCGCCGCTTTTTCCGCCCAGGCGCAGAGTTCCGTCATGGGGCCGGTCCAGGCATATTCCACCACCTCGGCCAGCGCCGTGGCGGGTGCGGGTTCCACGCTTCCCGTGGGGGACCCGGCCGGGGCAACAGCCACGCGCGGCGGGCGCGACGGCCCCTCGGCCCAGATGAGGGCCACGGTCCGGTCCGCACAGTCCGGGAGGCGGCTCACGCTGTCCACCTCCTCGGCGGCCGGGACCTCGGGCACGCCCAGCTCAAGCTGGGTGGCGGCGTCCTTCCCCGCCGGAGTGGCCGCGTCACCGGCCGTCTCTGCCGGGTCCTCGGGCGCGCGGGCGGACGCCCCCGCGAGGTCCGGCGCGCTCACATGGGGCGCGCCGTCCTGCACGAGCGCCGCAATCTCGCGCCTGAGCGCGAAAAGCTCGAATTCCTGCGCGAGCTCGCGACATTCCGGGATATTGATGGGCCCCACATCCAGCGCGCCAAGCTCGATATCCGCGCACACGCCGCGCGAGAGCCGAGTGAGCTCCCGCCAGGTGAACATTTCCTCAAGATGCGGCCTGAGCTTGTCCTGCAACTTGGGCGGCAAAAGGGCGAAATGGTCGCGGATGTCTTCCAGCGTGGGACAGATGGCGAAAATCTGGCGCGCGGTCTTGGGGCCGATGCCGGGCACGCCGGGAATATTGTCGCTGGAATCTCCGACCAGCGCCTGCACGTCCGGCCACTGGGCCGGGGTCACGCCGTTCTCGGCCTCGAAGTCCGCCTCGGTGGTCAGGCGCTCGTCCTTGGAGCCGGGGTCCCACATATACACATGGGGCGCGAGACACTGCTTCAAATCCTTGTCGCCGCTGATGATGACCACCGGGAGCTTTGGCGCGAAGCGCGCGGCCAGTGCGGCGATGCAGTCGTCGGCCTCGCAGCCCTCGGACTCCTTGAAGGCGAGGCCCAGCGCGTGGACCATACGCTCGATGGGCGGGAGCTGCCGGGCGAGGTCCTCGGGCATGGCCTCGCGGTTGGCCTTGTACTCCGCATAGATGTCGTGGCGGAAATTCTTGCCCCGCCCGTCCTTGAGAAAGAGGAAGTGCTTCGGCCGCTCCTCCCGCAGGATGCGCAAAAGCACGCGCGTGACCACCACGAGGGCGTTGGTGGGGAAGCCGTCGGAGCGCTGCATGTGGCGATTGGCGAAAAAGCCCCTGTAGATGAAGGCCGTGCCGTCCATGAGAAAAACGGGGTCCGCAGTGAGGCCGAGACGTTGCTTGAGCGACATGGCAGTCCATCCAGGGGGGCGTAGCCGCCACGAAAGGCAGACAACGCCGGGAAAAAGTGTAGGGGGCGCGACACGCTTGCGCTTACCGGGCCGCGTGGCATATAATAACGGCATGGAATCGAGCCCGCAAGTGACGGCTGACGCCGTTGGCGGCGTCTGGCGCGTCAGCGTGGGCGGCCGCTGGAACCTTGAGCTCCCCTGGCCGGAATCGGCGGATGGGGCCCTTGCCGGGCTGGCCGACCAGCGCATCCAGGGCCTTGACCTCAGCGCGAGCGGCCTCGACTCCTGGGACAGCAGCCTGCTGGTCTTTCTCGTCCAGCTCGTCAGGCGGGCGCGCGAGCGCAAGCTCAAGGTCACGCTGGACCTGCCCGAGGGGCTTACGCGCCTCGTGGAGATGGCCTTCGCCGTGCCCCCCCGCGCCGGGGCCGAGCGCAAGACCGAGCGCGGCGACGCCATCGAGCGCATCGGTGCCGCGGCGCTTTCGCTCCCCCCGCGCATCGCGGATTTTCTCTCCTTTCTGGGCGACGTGAGCATCGCCGTGTGGAACCTCATCATCGGCCGCTCGCGGATGCGCTCCCACGACTTCATCACTGCCATGTACGAGTGCGGGGTGCAGTCGCTGCCCATCATTTCGGTGACCAGCATGCTTTTCGGGCTCATCCTCGCCTTTGTGGGCGCGGTGCAGCTCACCCAGTTCGGCGCGCAAATCTATGTGGCCGGGCTCGTCGGCATCGGGATGCTGCGCGTCATGGGCGCGGTCATGGTGGGCGTGGTCATGTCCGGCCGCATCGGCGCGGCCTATGCGGCGCTCATCGGCACCATGCAGGTCAACGAGGAGGTGGACGCCCTCGAGACGCTCGGCATCTCCCCGGTGGACTTTCTCGTGCTGCCGCGCGTGCTCGCGCTGACGCTCATGGTGCCGCTGCTCACCATCTACGCCGACCTCATGGGCATCCTCGGCGGCTATATCGTGGGCACGCTCATGCTGGGCCTCAACCCCATGGAATACCTGCACGCCACTGTGCAGATGGTGCCCTACCGGCAAATCCTCATCGGGCTTGTTTACGGCACCCTGTTCGGCGTGGTCATCGCCATCGCGGGCTGCTACCAGGGGATGCGCTGCGGCAGGAGCGCCATGGCCGTGGGCCAGACCACCACGCGCGCCGTGGTCAATTCCATCGTGGGCATCATCGTCATGACGGCCATCATCACCATTATCTGCAACGTGCTCGGCGTCTGAGGAGCCTATGCCCGATACCCCGCTTTCCACATCCGCGCCGTCCGCGCCTGCCGCCCCCCCGGCGGATTCGGCCCTCAGCGTGCGCGACCTCCAGGTGGGCTACGGCTCCTATGTGCTCATGCGCCATGTGAGCTTCGAGGTGCGCAAGGGCGACATTTTCTTCATCATGGGCGGTTCCGGCTGCGGCAAGAGCACCCTTTTGCATGTGCTCATGGGCCTCAAGCGCCCGCAGGCCGGCAAGGAATTTTTCGGCAAGGTGGATTTCTGGGACGGCACCGAGGCCCAGCGCCGCCAGGCCATGCGCCATGCGGGCGTGCTCTTCCAGAGCGGCGCGCTCTGGAGCTCCATGACGCTCGCCGAGAACGTGGGCCTGCCCCTGCAACAGTATACCGACCTCGACGATGACGAAATCCGCGAGCTCGCCTCGCTCAAGCTCGCGCTCGTGGGCCTCGCGGGTTTTGAGGATTTTTACCCCTCGGAAATCAGCGGCGGCATGAGCAAGCGGGCAGGGTTGGCGCGGGCGCTGGCGCTGGACCCGCAAATTCTCTTTCTCGACGAGCCCTCGGCCGGGCTCGACCCGGTAAGCTCCAACCTGCTCGACGAGCTCATCCAGGAGCTGCGCGACACCCTGGGCGCGACTTTTGTCATCGTGTCGCACGAGCTCGCGAGCATCTTCAGCATCGCCACCAACGGCATCTTCCTCGACGTGAAAACGCGCACGGTGACGGCAAAAGGCAACCCGCGCGAGCTCGCCGAAAATCCGCATACCCAGAAGGACGCCCTGCTCTTCCTCACGCGCGGCGGCAAGAATCCGCTCGGGCCGCAGGCCTGCTCGCCCGCGTCCGCACCCGCAGCGGGTGCCACGGCCGCGGGAGCCCCCGGCGCCGCTTCCCCCGAAACACGGGCCAAGGACGAAAACGCATGACTCCGCAAGCTTACAAAACCCTGGTGGGCGCTTTTGTGGTGGGGGGCATCGTGCTCTTCACCCTGGGCGTCATCCTGCTGGGCGGCGGCCGCCTGTTCAGCAACGACGTGGAATATGTGCTCTATTTCGACGGCTCGGTGAGCGGGCTCTCCATCGGCGCGCCCGTGGTGTTCCGGGGCGTGCCCATGGGCAGCGTCACGCAGATCAGCCTCGTGGCCAACGCGCGAGATTCCAACGTGACCATCCCCGTCACCATCCGCATCGACGAGCGCAGCTTCATCCGCACGAGCGGCCGCGCGCTTTCCGAATCCGCCCAGCAGGAAATCATCCGCCGCATGGTGGAGCGGGGCCTCAGGGCCCGCCTCCAGCTCCAGAGCCTTATCACCGGGCAGTACCGCGTGGAGCTGGACTTCTTCCCGGACACGCCCATGAATTTCCGCTCCGCCACGCCGGACCTGGAAATCCCCACCGTGCCCTCGCCCATCGACACGCTCCAGCGCACACTCGCGCGTATCCCGCTGGACCAGCTCGTGGGCTCGCTCTCCAACATCCTCGAAAACATCTCGGCCGCCGTGGGCAACGGCCAGCTCAAGGCGGGCATCGAGGCCTTCACCGCCACCTTCAGCGAGACGCAGCGCATCCTTTCCGACGGCCCGCTGCGCCATTCGCTGGAAAGCACGCTCAGCCAGGTGGACGGCGCCACCCGCGCCATGCAGAAGGAGCTGCCGGGGGCGCTGGCCTCCTTCCATTCGGCCATGGACAATCTCGCCAAGGCGGCCGAGCGCCTGCGCGGCGTGGCCGATTCGGCCGAGAACACGCTCGGGCGCGACTCGCCCACCATGAACGAGGTGCGCCGCCTGCTGACGGAATCCATCGCCGCCGCGCGCTCCCTGCGCAATCTCGCCGACATGCTCGAACGCAACCCCGAAGCCCTGCTCATGGGCAGGCAAGGAAAACGCTGATGCACCGCATACTTCCGCTTCTTGCCGTCCTCGGCCTCGCTCTTTTCGCCCTCGCGGGCTGCGGCCGCAGCACGCCCACCCACTATTATCTGCTGGAAAGCGGCATGACGCCGACGACGGCCGACGACCTGCCGCCCACCACCCTGCGCGTGGCCATGGTGGAGGTGCCCAATTACCTCAACCGCAACAATATCGTGAGCCGCGTTGCGGGCGAGACCAGGCTCATCCTCGCCGAGTTCCACCTCTGGGCCGAGCCTGTGAGCAACGGCGTGCGCCGCGTGGTGGAGGAGACCCTGACGCCGCCCCTGCTCGAGGCCGGGGTGACAGTGCTTCCCACTGGCACGGCCAATGGCGGCGACTATGTGCTTTTGCTGGATGTGCAGCGCCTGGACGGCAACTTCAACGAAAAGGCCGTGCTCGAAAGCCGCTGGAGCCTGCTCGACGGGCACGACGCGAGGCTCGCCGAAGGCATCTTCGCCGCAGAGGAAGATGTCGCGGGCAGCGACTACAATATCCTCGTGGGCGCCGAGAGCCGCCTGGTGCGCCGGCTGGGCGACTATCTCGCCCAAAAGCTGCCGCCGCTCCTCAAAAAGCGGCGCTGAGGGCGCAGAGCGTTTCGGGCAAGAAAATGCTGATTCCGGCACTGGACGGCCCGGCGCGGGTCGGGCTATCCTTGCGGCAACTGCGTGGGCGGGTATCCGCCCGCCATGACCGCCTTCCCCTACGGAAGCACCAACGCCACAACGCGCGGCCGAGCCGCGCAAGGAGGTCCCTATGGCTGCCACATTTCGCCCGAGCCGGCGCTTTTTCCTGAAACAGGCCACCACCGGGGCGCTCGCGCTGGGCCTGCTGCCGCTGGTGGGCTGCGCCGCCCCCGCCTGGGGCGCCGAGGCCAAGGGAGCCGCCGCGGGAGCTGCCGGGGCCGCGGCCGCCAAGCCCAAGAAGCCGCTGGTGGTGTATTTTTCCCACTCCGGCAATACGCGCAAGCTCGCGGAAATCATCCACAAGAAGGTGGGCGGCGACATCCTGGAAATCGAAGCCGCCACGCCCTACCCCTCCGAATACCAGGCCACGGTGGACCAGGCCAAGAAGGAGCAACAGGAAAACGCGCGCCCGGCGGTGAAAACCAAAATCGCCAACCCGGACGACTACGGCGTCATCTTCCTCGGCTATCCCAACTGGTGGAGCAGCATGCCCATGCCGGTGTGGACCTTTGTGGAGCAGAACAAGCTTGACGGCCACACCATCGCGCCCTTCGACACCCACGGCGGCGGCGGGCTCGGCCACAGCGTGGACGACCTCAGGAAGCTCGTGCCGCACTCCAGGGTGCTCAAGGCCCTCGCCGTGCGCGGCACGGCCGCGGGCGGCGCGGAAAAGGACGTGGAAAAGTGGCTCGAAAGCCTTGGCAACGCGCTCACCATGACCACCACGGGCAACCCGGCCATCTATCCCGACGGCGCGTACTGAGCTTTCAACGCCTGAAGGCAGAAGGGCCTTGCGCCGCCCAGGCGCGAGGCCCTTCATTTTTTGGTGAGGTCGCGCCCTCACCCTGATTTTTCCCGTTCCGCCNNAATGCCAGGGACGCCTTCGGGCCTTCTCACTTCTTCGCTTCTTCAGCTCCCCTGACNGGCGGCAAAAGCTCGACTCCGCGCAGGGCAATCGCCAAAAGTTCCGCCTGGCAGATGTCCTGCTCCCGCGCCTGGAGGGTCAGGCCCTCGAAATAATTGGTGAGCGAGCCGGTAATGGCCGGGATGTCGCAATCCGGCGCGATTTCCCTGTCGCGCACGGCCATTTTCAGCCGCTCGCGGAACACCTGCCGCGTGTCGGCGCGCATGTTCGCAATGGTCGCGAGGATNCCTTCCTCCCTGGCCGGGAGGGTGAGGGCGGAAAAGACGGTCAGGCAGCCGCAGGGCGCGTCCGGCGAAAGCAANATGCGCGCGGTGGCGGCAAACAGATTTTTTGTCGCCTCATACAAATTCTTCTCCTCGAGGTAGCGNGCGAAGACCGGNCCCCAATAAGTGGCCTTGTAAAAGGCCAGCGCCTCCAGAAAGAGCTCCGCTTTGCTGCCGAAGGCGCAGTAAAGGCTCGGNGACTTGATGCCCATGGCCCGGCAGAGCTGGCTCANGGTGGTCTGCATGTAGCCCTGCTCCCAAAAGAGCCGCAGGGCGTTGCGCAGGGCGAGCTCCCTGTCGAACTCCCGGGGGCGTCCGCGGNCGGGGCGGCTTGCGGCGGGCTTGTCCGCGGCTTTTTCCAGGCTCATGGGCTCTNCCCTCTTNTGGCTCATGGCGGCGCNNTTTACGCCCNGTGGACGGCATTGCATAATTTTATGCNATGCGGTATAAAATCTCCAGTGGTGGAAACCGCGCCGCTACGGCGGGTTTTGCCAACCTTAATTCAGATCACCCTTCAAGGCAAATGGAGCCAGCACATGCATATCATCTACTGGAGCGATTACGCCTGCCCCTATTGCTATATCGCCGAGCGCAGGCTGCACAACGCCATCAGGGCGCTGGGCATGGAAGGCGAGGTCACCTTCGAGCCCCGGGCCTTCGAGCTGGACCCCGGCGCCGCGAAAACCGTGCAGTCCGACACGGCGCACCGCTTNGCCCTCAAGTACGGGCTGCCGCTCGAGCAGGCCAAGGCCCAGATTGCCCATATTTCCGCGCTCGGGCGCGAGNCGGGCATCGACTTCCGCTATGCGGAGACCCAGTACACCAACACCTTTGACGCCCACCGCCTCATGAAGCTCGCGCTCTCNACCGGGGACAGAGACCTCGCCGCCAGAACCAACGAGCTTTTGTTCGCCGCCTATTTCACCAAAAATCTCAAGCTCGCCGAGGAGTCCACTCTTCTTCAAGTGGGTGAGGAGGCTGGCCTCGCGAAAGAGCGCATCCTCGCCATGCTCCATTCCGACGAATTTGCGGCCGAAGTGCGCGCCGACGAGCGCGCCGCGGCCGAACGCGGGGTGCGCGGNGTGCCCTTCTTCATCTTCCCGGACGGCATGACCATTCCAGGNGCCATCTCCGANCGCGATTTCAAGGAAATCCTCCAGCGCAACCGCAAGAGCGCCCCTGCNGCGCAGCAGTGCGGCCCCNAGGGCTGCGCGGTCAATTTCGGCAACAAGTAGGACGCCGCAAGCAGCCCGACGTCACTCCCTTTCAGGAGAAACCCTATGATTCAGCGAGTGGAAGTCCGNGATGTTTTTGCGGAAAACACCTATTTTTTCATCGACCCGCAAACGCGCCAGGGCTTTGTTATCGACCCCGGCGCCGAGCCCGAGCGCCTTTTCCAGATCATNCAGCAGAACGGCCTCGACATCCAGGCCATCCTTTTGACGCATGGGCATTTCGACCACACCGGGGCCATTCCCTTCCTNCACGAGCGCCTCGGCGTGCCNTATTACATCTCGCCGCCCGGCGAAGCCTACCTTACCGACCCGGCGCTCAACCTGAGCCAGGAATGCGGCCGCTGGTCCGTGCTCACGGAAGCGCAGTTTTTCAAGCCAGGCGACTTCATCTCCCTGCCGGGGAATCCACGCTTCGGCCTTGAAGTCATCGCCACGCCGGGGCACACGCCGGATTCCGTCACCTTTTACAGCGCCACGGAAAAGGCGGCCTTCGTGGGCGACACCATCTTCCGCGGCAGCCCCGGCATCACGCGCTTCCCCGGAGGCAACGAGCGCGACCTGTATGCGAGNATCATGNACCGCATCCTCACGCTGCCGGACGCCACCACCCTCTATTCCGGGCACACGCCNCCCACCAGCGTGGGCGANGAAAAGCCCGCCTATATGGGGGTGTAGCCATGCACAGCGCCGACACCGGCCGCGCCCTCGACCTCGAGGAAGTGGCCTCCTGGAAGGTGAACTGCCCGGATGCGGGCGANCAGAAAATNGCCCTCAAGCCGGACTCGCANGGCTTCAACTGGTCCGCGCAGGNNGTGGANGCCTTTTGGGAGGCCGTGGTCAGCGGNCGNCCGCTNGGGAGCTTCACGCTCAGGCGCGNGGCCGGCCTCCCCGTGCTCGAGGACGGCGAGCAGCGGGCCACGGCGGTTGCCCTGGGATTTTATGACCCCTGGGAGAAAAATGCCGANGCCTGGGAGGGCCTGCAAAAGGAAGGGATGCGGCGCTTCTCGTCCCAGCCCGAGGGGCCGCGGGGCATCCTGTGGATAGACCTTGCCAGGCCCGCGCGGGAAAATGTCTCCTATGTTTTCCGGCTCGTCACCCATGACGAGCCCTGGGGCTTTTTGCGCAACCGGCAGGGGCATCTGCCCGCGCACGGCGCGCGCCTCGCCTGGGAGAACTTCATCCGCGTCATCCGCTGCCANAAGGANATNCCNGCCAACGAGTCGCTGCCCGCCTGGGCNAGCGGCGACACCCTGCCGCTCGCCTGGGCCTGGCCCTGGGACGCCGTGACGCCCATGCCCTTCAGCCTGCTTTGCGAGCTNGCGGGCATCGCCACGCCGGANTGGGAGGAATTTTTGCTGTTCAGCATAGAAAACAATCCCATGTGGCAGCTCGACTGCCCNATGCCCACNGCGGCCACGCATTGCTGGAAGGAAAANATNTGCCANCTCCTCAAGCACCGCCAGGGGGAGGACTATGAGCGGCTCGCCGCGCTCGTGAAGCTCCTCCCCGCGGCGCTCAAGGCGCGCATCCCCGTCNTNGAGCTGGACTGAGCGGCNGGCCGGGGCANNCGGCGNNGCTTGCNNCCCTGNAAAGTCGCGCTTGCGCNCGGNCGCGCTTGCGGCTAGTCTCGCGCCCATGACTGAACCCGTCTTCACGCTCGAACACAGGGACGGCGCCGCGCGGGCCGGGCGGCTCGTCACAGCGCACGGCAGCATCCTCACCCCCATCTTCATGCCCGTGGGCACGGTGGGCTCGGTCAAGGCGCTGGCCCCGGACGACCTTGAGGCCATCGGCGCGCCCATCATCCTCGGCAATACCTACCACCTCTATTTGCGCCCCGGCGACGAGCTCATCGGGCGCCTCGGCGGCCTGCACCGCTTCGCCTCCTGGCCCGGCGCCATCCTCACGGACAGCGGCGGCTTCCAGGTATTCAGCCTGAGCGGCCTGCGCAAGCTCCGTGAGGAGGGGGTGGAATTCCGCTCGCACCTCGACGGCTCCCGCCACCTCTTCACCCCGGAATCGGTGGTGAAAATCCAGCGCAACCTCCATTCCGACATCATGATGGCGCTCGACGAATGCGTGCCCTATGGCGCGGATTACGCCTATACCGAGCGTTCCGTGGGCCTCACCACGCGCTGGGCGGCGCGGGCGCGCGCGGCGTGGCCCGTGGGCTCGCGGCCGAACCTGCTTTTCGGCATCGTGCAGGGGGGCTTTTTCGAGGATTTGCGCCGCCGCTCGGCAGAGGAGCTCCGGGCGCTCGATTTTGACGGCTACGCCATCGGGGGCCTTTCCGTGGGCGAGAGCAAGGCCGAGCTGCACTCCATGCTGCGCATAACGGCGCCGCTGCTGCCGGAAGAGAAGGCCCGCTACCTCATGGGCGTGGGCACACCGCTGGACATCGTGCTCGGCATCCAGGCCGGGGTGGACATGTTCGACTGCGTTTTGCCCACGCGCAACGCTCGCAACGGCACGCTTTACACGTCCGCAGGCAAGATCAACATCAAGAGGCGGGAATACGCGGAGGACCAGGGCCCGCTGGACCCGGAGTGCGACTGCTACACCTGCCGCACCTTTTCGCGCGCCTATTTGCGGCATCTTTTTGTGAGCAAGGAGCTCTTGTCTTTCCGGCTCAACTCCCTGCACAACCTGACCTATTTCCTGCGGCTCGTGCGCGGGGCGCGCACGGCCATCCTGGAGGACCGCTTCGCCGCCTATGCGGCGAAAATCGCCGCCCTCTATCCCGACGAGGCGGCCAGGGCGGAAGTGCCGGGTTTCTGACCTAGGCGGCGGCCACTCCCCCCAACGCTTCGCGGCGCTCGCGGCGGCGCACCAGGAAAAAGACCACAAAGGCCCCGGCCAGCTTGGACAGGCTCATGGCAATGATACCCTCTGCCGAGGCGATGCCGATGAGCAGCAAAAAGACCAGGCTGTCCAGCGGCGCGCCCAGAAGGCTCGAGAGCAGGATGCGCTGCGAAAAGGGCTTGCGGGTGAAGGTGAAGAGCCCCCAGTCGCCGAGCTCGCCCACGGCAAAGGCCACGGCGCTCGCTATGGCGAGCTCCGGCGAGGCCATCCACCAGCTCACGGCGCAGCCCACCAGCATGGCCCAGAGGATATGATGCCCCACGCGGCGCTGGGCGAAATCGCGCACCACGAACACGAAGCCCACGATGAGCGAGGCCGGGGACCACAATTCGCCGTTGGGGAGTTCAAGCAGCGGCGTGACGGCAAAGACCCAGTTGACGCCGACAATGAGCGCCATATAGGTGAAGAGCGAATACATGCGGGCAGCCTAGGCCANGCCGGCGGTGGCGTCAAGNNCGGCCAGCATAGGAGGACGCCGCGGGCGCGGCGCCGGGCNNGCTCAGAGCGGATGCTCCNTGTCATAGCGCTCGATGNNGGCGATGAAGGCGTCCTCCAGCGTGGGGTCCTTCATGCCCGTCGCCTGCGCCTTGAGCTCGTCCGGCGTGCCCACGCTGATGATGGAGCCGCGGTAGATGAGGGCGATGCGGTCGCAGTATTCGGCCTCNTCCATGAAGTGTGTCGTCACGAGCACGGCCGCGCCCGCCGCCGTGAGCGCCGAGATATGCTTCCAGAAATCGCGCCTTGTGCGCACATCNACGCCGGAGGTGGGCTCGTCCAGAAAGAGCACCGGCGGCTCGTGGAGCGTGGCGCAGAGNAGCGCCAGCCGCTTCTTGAGCCCGAGCGGCAATGTGCCCGTGCGGGCCTTGAGCCATGAGTCGAGGTCCAGCGCGCCCGCGAGCATGGGCAAAAGCGCGTCGCGCCGTTNGGCGGAAAGGCCGTAGAGGTCCGCAAAAATGGTGATGTTTTCCCGGACCGTGATGTCCGGATAGAGGGAAAAATTCTGCGCCATGTAACCCAGGCGCTCGCGCGCGGCGCTNCCGGAGCGGAGCAGGTCCACGCCATCCACGGCGCAGTCGCCCGAGGTGGGCCGCAAGAGCCCGCACAGCATCCTGAAGGTGGTGGACTTGCCCGCGCCGTTGGGGCCGAGCAGCCCGAAAATTTCCCCGGCGTGCACCTTGAAGGAGATGTCGCGTGCGGCCACGAAGTCGCCGAATTTCCGGGTGAGGCGGTTGGCGAGGATGCGCGGCCCCGAATCCCGCGAGCTCTCGGGGGATGCACCCATGCCCCCCGCCGCGCCGGGCAGCTTGCCATAGGGCGAGGGCCGCTTGTCGATGCCGCCCACTTCGCCCATATAGGCGTCCTCCAGGCGCGGGGCAACCGGCGTGCCCCCCCTGGCGATGACCTCCTGCCGCACTGCGGCCGGCGCGTCCGCCCCGAGCACCACGCGCAGGGAACTCCCCTGAATGAGGACGTCGATGACGCCCGGCTTCATGGTCCAGTAGGCCAGCGCCTCGCGGTGGGCGTTGCCGCCGTCCGCGGCATGGGCCTTGTCGCGGATGAGAAAGACCCGGCCCTCCGCCCGGCGCGTGAGCTCTTGCGGGGGCCCGGCGAAGAGCGTGGCGCCCTCGTCCAGCATGACCACTCCGGGGCAGCGCGCGGCCTCGTCAAGATAGGAGGTGGACCAGAGCACGGTCATGCCGCCCTTGGAGAGCTCCTGCACCATGCTCCAGAGCTCGCGGCGGGATTGCGGGTCCACGCCGACGCCCGGCTCGTCCAGAAGCAGCAGGCGCGGCGCGCCCAGCAGCGCGCAAGCGATGCCGAGCTTCTGCTTCATGCCGCCGGAAAGGCGCCCGGCCAGCCGCTCCGTGAAGGGCGCGAGCGCGGTGAAAGCCAGCAGCCGGCGGAAAAGCGCCTCGCGCGCTTCGCCTTCCACCCCGCGCAGGCTGGCATAGAGGCGCAAGTTGGCCATGACCGTGAGGTCCTCATACAGGCCGAAACGCTGCGGCATGTAGCCGATGCTGTTGGGCTCGCGCCGCAGGAGCTCGGCCACGGGCAGCCCGAAGATGCTGAGGCTCCCTCCCGTGGGCACCATAAGCCCGGCGAGCAGGCGCATGAGCGTGGTCTTGCCCGAGGCGTCGGGCCCCACAAGCCCGGTGATGCGCCCGGCCGGGATGGTGGCCGAGACGCCCCGGAGCGCCTCCTTGCGGTGGGCTCCCTCGCCGAAGTCCATGCGCAGGTCNTGAAGGACGANGGCCGGGGCGCTTTCCCCGTCAGGCTGAGCCGCGGCGGGGGCCGTGGTCATGGCGCGGGCGCATCCACAAAGATGGTCACGGGCATCCCCTGGCGCATGACATTTTCCGGGTCCTCGGCCTGCACGCGCAGGCGATAGACAAGGGCGGTGCGCACCTCGCGCGTTTCCACGGTCTTGGGCGTAAATTCNGCCGTGGGCGAGATGAAGCCCACCGTGCCGGGAAAGGTCTTGCCCGGCGCCGCGTCCACGGCCACGCGCACGGCCATGCCGGGCTTGATTTTGCCGAGATTGGGCTCGTCCACATAGGCGCGCAGCCANACNGGNTCNGTGAGGGTGAGNGTATAGACNGTCTGNCCCGGCTGCACGATGGCCCCGGCCTCGCGCGCCCGCGTGAGGATGATGCCCTTTTGCGGCGCATGGAGCACGCCGTCGGCGAGCTGGATGTCGGCGCGGCGCAGCTCGGCCTCGGCCGCGGCCACGGCGGCGCGCTGGGCGAGCACNTCCTCCTCCCGGTAGCCGGAAAGGAGCATGTCGAGCTGGTCCTNNNTGGAGCGCAGNCGCGCGGCCGCCTCCCTGTCCGCGGCGCGGGCATTGTCCAGTTCTTTCTGGGAGATGGCGTTGCTCTGCCGCATGGAGATGACGCGGTGNAGGTTGATGGCCGCGTTTTCCGCCACGGCACGGGCCGCGGCCACCTGGGCCCGCGCCTGGGCGACCTCCTCCGTGCGGTAGCCGCGCTCAAGGCGCGCGAGGTCGGCCTTTTNCCCGGCNAGNCNCGCGGCNGCCTGGTCCCGCTGCTGGCGCAGCATGTCCGCATCCAGCCGGGCCAGCGGCTGGCCCTCNGTGACGNNGTCGCCCTCGTCCACGAGCACNGACTCGATGCGCCCNCCCACGCGAAAGCCCAGATCCACCTGGCGAATATCGACATTGCCGTAGAGAACGAGCCCCTGCGGCTTGCGCCCCTCATAGAGCTGCCAGCCCCAGATGCCGCCGCCGAGGCACACGAGCGCAAGGGCGGCGATGATGAGGCCCTTGGTTTTGCGGGAAAGCGCCATATGCACCCCACTCAGAACAGGATGATGGAGGCGAGCCCCAAAAAGATAAAGAAGCCCGCGCCGTCCGTGAGCATGGTCAGGAAGATGCTCGAGGCCTGGGCCGGGTCGCGCCCGAGCGCGCGGAAGATGAGCGGGATGGAGCCGCCGGCCACGGCCCCGAGGAACATGTCGCAGAGGATGGCCCCGCCCATGACCGTGCCCACCATGAGATTGCCCGTGAACCACCACGCCCCGAGGAAGGACGCCAGCGCCATGAAAAGGCCCGTGGCGAGGCCGATCTTGCCCTCGCGCAACACCGCCTTCCAGGCCTTTCTGTGGTCGAAGCGGTCCGTGGCGAGCTGGCGGATCATCACGGCGAGCGCCTGCTGGCCGGTATTGCCCGCCTGGTTGGCGACCATGGGCATGAGCACGGCGAGCACCGCCATCTGCGCGATGGTCCCCTCGAACATGTAGACCACGGACGCCGACAGGGCGGAATTGAGCATGTTCACCGCAAGCCAGGGCAGCCGCTTGCGCACGCTCTCGAGCCAGGGGGTGTCCACGTTTTCTTCCGGGTCAGCGCCCACCATGCCCAGCATGTCGGCGCTGGCCTCTTCGTGGATGATGTCCATGATGTCGTCATAGGTGACGACGCCCATGATGTGGCCCTCGTAGTCGACCACGGGCATGGCGAGATAGTTGTAGTGCGAGAGAAGGTTCGCCACCTCCTCCTTGTCCGTGTCATAGGTGACGCTGACCACGTTCTGCCCGGAAACCGCGTCGCCCACCACGGTGCCGGGGCGCGCCAGCATGAGGTCGCGCAGGGAGAGCACGCCCACGAGCACGTCGCGGTCATCCACCACATAGCCGTAATAGGGGCTTTCCTTGTCCGCATACATTTCGCGCCGGATATGCGCGATGGCCTCGTCCACGGTGAGGTCCTGCTCGAGCAGGATGATCTCCGTGTTCATGACGCCCGCGGCGGAGTCGGAATCGAAATTCAGGAGATTGCGGAGCTCTTCGGAATCCTCGCGGGTGAGCCTTTCGAGGAGGACGTCGCGGTGCTCCTCGTCGAGCTCGTCGAGCACGTCGGCCGCGTCGTCCGGCGCCATTTCGGCGATGATCTGCGCCGCCACGTCCGCGTCGAGGTTTTCGAGCACGTCCACGGCCGCGTTGCCTTCCAGCTCGGCGAGGGCCTCGGCCGCGTCCTCGGTGGACATGTGGCGGAGCGCGCAGACGCGCTTTTCAAGACTGAGATTTTCGAGGTGGTCGGCAAGGTCGGCCGGGTGGATGAATTCCGCCTCCTCCCCGGCGTCGCGGCAAATCTCGGGCATGGTCAGGGTGCGGGATTCGCCCTTCCCGTCCCTGGCCCAATCAATCCCGGCGTCATCCGAGGGCGCAACGCCGGGAGCGCCCGCTTGCGCGGACGCGCCCGGGCCCTGCGGGTCCTCCGCATGGGGGCGCTGCTGCTCGACGCCTGTATCGGTCATGGCTTCCCTTTCCCGCACCGGGCCTTGCTTGACGCGCGGCGCAGGGCATTTTATGAACAGCCCGGCACGGCTCACGCCNGCCCGGCATTTGCCGCTGCTGCAAACGCCGCTTCTACCATGCGCCCCGACACGGGACAAGCCCCCTTGCGCGCCCCCGGCCGGGAAGGTCCCCGCGCCGCACTGGAGGACAGAACATGAAGACCGCATCCCGCCGCGTGGGCGCCTTTTGCCTCCTCACGCTCCTTGCCCTCGCGGGCCTTGCCTGCGCGCTTACGCCCACCCTGGTGGAGGACGCCGCGCGGGCGCGCCTCGCGGAACTGCCCTCGGCCTTCGCGGACCAGGGCATCGCCCTTGAGCCGCCGGACGTGGAGAGGGTGAACTTTTCCCTGCTTTCGCGCGAGCTTGCNCTCGGCAATGTGCGCCTCACCGGGAAGCTCGTGGGTGAGGACGGCCGCGGCAGCCGGGGCAGTTTTCTCGCCACCGCCGAGGATTTTTCCGTGNGCCTCACCATCCNCGCCGTGCTGCTGGNCACGCCGCTCGGCCGCTTCCTCCTGCCCCAAGGGCAGCCGGGCGCGGAGCTCATCCCCGTGGCGGAGCGCCTGAACGCCCGTGAGCTCACCACCTCCACCGCGGAGCCCGCCCTCGCCATGACGCTTTCGGCCACAGAAGTCACGGCCGACGACGTGGCCGTGGACGGCGCGCTTTTGCGCGGCCTCCTCACCGGGGAGCGCCTCCCGGCGGGGCCCGATGTCATCGACTGGCTCTATGCCTTCGCCGCGGCGGACTTCCGCCTTACCGGGCTCGCGCTTTCGCTGGACGCGCCCGCCACGGGCGAG
This sequence comes from Desulfovibrio sp., assembly GCA_014804905.1. Lineage (GTDB taxonomy): Bacteria > Desulfobacterota > Desulfovibrionia > Desulfovibrionales > Desulfovibrionaceae > Desulfovibrio. The sequence goes on from JAAUYX010000074.1 coordinate 21,022, forward strand.
AGCCTTTCTGCCAGCTGCGCGGAAGCCTCCCTGCGGGGCCTTTCCCGCCGCCACCTGGCGGAGCAGGAGGCGCGCGACATCCGCTGCAATCTCCCGGACGGGCAGGCCATCAGCATCGCCTCGCTTAGGGAGGAGGCCGTTGCGCTCCCCGAAAAGGCGCTGCTGCGGCCCCTCGCCGTGGAGCTCGTCCGGCCCGAAGTTTCGGAAGCGCGTTTGCAGGCCGCCCTCAAGACGGCGCTTTCCGGTCCTGAGCCGCTGGTGGGCAAGGCGGTCCTCACCGGGCTCGTGCTGCCGCTTGCGGACGCCCCGGCAGGCAGCGCCCTCCGGCTTGAGCGCGCGGCCCTCGCCTGGCGGGCCGTTTCGCCGGTGGATCAGGAGCTCTCCCTCGAGGGCCTGTCGCTCCCCACGGCCGCGCTCACGCAAGAGGCGGGCATCGTGCTCGCGGGGCTCAACACGCTCTCGCTCAATGCCGGGCTTGCCGTGCGCGGCACGGGCGCCGGGGCCGGGGGCCCGGAGCAGTACAGCGGCAATCTCGCCGCGCAGGGCCTCTGCGCCCTCAACTATGCCTTCACGCTGGACCCGGAGGGCTATGCCGCGGAGCTCGCCATGCTGCGCGGGACCTATGCCGGCGCTTCGCTGAACTATACGGATGACGGCCTCTTGCCGCGGCTGGCGGCCGGGGTGATGCCCTCCCCCGAAGCGGCCATGATGGCCCTCAAGGTGGGGCTCGCCCGCTTCTGCTCCCTGCCCACGCCGGAAAACGCGGCCCTGCGCGCCGCGCTGGAGACCTTTGTGGAAAGACCCGGAACCCTCTCCCTCACGGCGCGCAAGCCCTTCAACCTTATGGAGGCCATCGTCACCGTGGGCGAAGGCAATGCCGGGGCGCTCATGGACGCCAGCGCCACGGCCGGGCCGCTTACCCTCGCCGAGGCCATGCGCCGGCTCGAAAATCGGGGCCGCTAGAATGCGCAGCCTCACGCTCAAGAAAAATGAGGACCGGCGCATTCGCGCCGGGCACCTCTGGGTCTTTTCCAATGAGGTCGACACCAAAAAGACCCCGCTCACGGACTTCGCCCCCGGCGAGGAGGCCACCCTGCTCGACGTGCGCGGCAAGGCCCTCGGGAGCCTCTGCGTCAATCCGGCCTCGCTCATCTGCGGGCGCCTCCACAGCCGCCGGCCCGACACGCCGCTCGACGGGGTGCTCATCCGCGAGCGCCTCGCCACGGCCCTCAGCGCGCGGGAGCGGTATTTCGCCGGACCGTGGTATCGCCTCTGCCATGGCGAGGGCGATTATCTCCCCGGCCTCGTCATCGACCGCTATGGCGACCACCTCACCCTCCAGCTCGGCACGGCGGCCATGGAAGCGCGCAAGCCGCTTCTCGTGAGCGCGCTGGAGGAGCTTGTCCGGCCCGCATCCCTTTTTTTTGACAACGACATTCCGGCCCGCGGCCTTGAAGGGCTTTCCCGCCAGCCGGAGAGCTCGGGCCCCGTGCCGGAACTGCTGGAAGTGCCGGAAAACGGCTGCCGCTTTACGGTGCCCGCAGCACTTGGCCAGAAAACCGGCTGGTTCTATGACCAGCGGGCCAACAGGCGCGAATTCGCCCGCTATGCCAGGGGCGCGGACGTGCTCGACATTTTTTCCTATGCCGGGGGCTTCGGTGTCACGGCGGCGGCCAACGGAGCGAAATCCGTGACCTTTTTGGACGCCTCCGCGCCCGCGCTTGCCCTCTGCCGCCGCAACATGGCGGCCAACGCCCCGGATGTGGCGGCGGAGACCATCGAGGGCGACGCCTTTCAGCGCCTTTCCGAGCTCGCCGCCGCCGGGCGGCGCTTTTCGCTCGTGAGCCTTGACCCTCCGGCCTTCATCAAGCGCAGGAAGGACGCGGCCCAGGGCCTCGCCGCCTACCGCAAGATCAACCTTCTGGCCGCAAGCCTGCTCGCGCCGGGGGGTGTGCTCGCCAGCTCCTCCTGCTCGCACCACCTGGACGGGGCCGAGCTCGGCCGCGCCATCGCCCACGCGGCCGCGAAGCTGGGGCGGCCCGCGCGCATCCTTTATACCGGCGCGCAGGGGCCGGACCATCCCGTCCATGTGGCCATGCCGGAAACGGCCTACCTCAAATGCCGCCTGGTCCGTTTCGACTGAGCGGCACATCCCGGAGACTTCCATGTTCAACAAAGTCCGCCTGCTCACCCCCGGTCCCACCCCGCTCCCCGAGCCGGTGCGCCTCGCCCTCGCCAAGGACATGATCCACCACCGCAAGCGCGAGTTCGGCGAAATCATGCGCCGCGTGCAGGAAAAACTGCGCCTGCTCTTCGGCACCGAGGGTCCGGTGCTGCCGCTTTCCTGCTCCGGCACCGGGGCCATGACCGCGGCGGTGTATTCGCTCTTCGAGCCCGGCGACAAGGTGCTCGTGGTGGAGGGCGGCAAGTTCGGCGAGCGCTGGCGCGCCATCGCCGCCTCGCGCGGCCTCGCCGTGGCGAGCCTGCGCGTGCCCTGGGGCGAGGCAGTGCGCCCGGATGACGTGGCCGCCGCGCTGGACGCGGACCCCTCCTTCAAGGGCGTGCTCATGCAGGTCTGCGAGACCTCCACGGGCGTGCTCCATCCCGTGCGCCAAGTGGCGGACCTCATGGTCGGGCGCGAGGCCCTGCTGGTGGCGGACGGCATCTCGGCCGTGGGCATCTCGCCCTGCCCCATGGACGACTGGAAAATCGACTGCCTGCTCACGGGCTCGCAAAAGGGGCTCATGCTGCCGCCGGGCCTCGCGCTGCTGGCGCTCTCGCCGCGCGCCTGGAAAAAGACCGAGGCCACGCGCCCCGGCTGCTTCTATTTCGACCTGCCGCGCGAGCGCGACAATGTGCTCAAGGGACAGACGCTCTTCACCACGCCCGTGAACCTCATCGTGGGGCTGGAGGCGAGCCTCGACATGCTGCTCGAAAACGGGCTCGAGCTCGTCTATGCCAAGCAGTGGGCGCTCACCATGCTCGTCCGCGCGGGCACCAAGGCCATGGGGCTTTCGCCGCTCGCGCGCGAGCATTTCGCCTGGGGCCTCACGAGCGTGTGGCTGCCCGAAGGCGTCAACGGGAGCGACGTGCTCCGCCTCGCCATGGAGGACTGGGGCGTGTGCATGGCCGGCGGGCAGGACCAGCTCAAGGGCCGCATCGTGCGCATCGGCCACATGGGCTGGGTGGACTGGGCGGACGCGCTCGCCGGGCTCTACGCGCTGGACCGCGGGCTCATCGGCATGGGCGGCTATTCGGCGAGCCGCGATTATCTGGAAACGGCCATGGCCGCCTATCGCGGCGCGCTGGAGGCCGGGCCCGGCGTCCTGCCGCACGAGGCGGAGGTGCGCAGCTAGGCCTTGCCTCGGCCCGGATGCGCCTTATGTTTAGGGGAGCGGGCGCGGAAGTCGCGCCGCGGCACATCGGCCAACGAGGTTTTCATGACTGACAAGACGAGTTCCAAAGGGCCGGCCCAGGAAAGCGCAGGGGCCTGCGGCTGCGGCTGCGGACNGGAAAGCGTGCTCCCCGAGGTGACCTTTTCCGCCTTCATNATTTCGCTCGCCTCGGCNGCCCTGGTGGGCCTCGGCGAAGTGGCGGACCCGGCCACGGGCCGGGTGTCGCGCGACCTTCTGCTCGCGCGGCACAATATCGACGTGCTGGAAATGCTGCGTCAAAAGACCGAGGGCGGCCTCAACGCCAAGGAGCGAGCCCTGCTGGACCAGCTCCTCTGCGATTTGCACCTGAAGTACGTCATCAACAGCGATACNAAGGCANCTTCNGGGGCNGNTNCCGGNGCGTCCGGCAAAGGCNCGGGGNCCTGNCGGTCGGCNNNTTNNNNCATTATTGAGGANNANCAGGGGTAGAACGCCATGAAGAGCATCAATGTGGGGCTTGTGGGCATCAGCGGCTATGCGGGCATGGAGCTGGCGCGCCTTTTGACGGCGCACCCGGNCATGCGCCTCACGCTCGCCTGCTCGCGCGCCGAGGCGGGCAAGCGCNTGGGCGACTTCTATCCCTTCNTGCGCCATCTCCCCGGCGCGGACGTGATTATCAGCGTCTTTGACGCGGAGGAGGCCGCCCAAAAGTGCGACCTCGTGTTCATGGCCGTTCCGGCGGGCACGGCCATGCGGCTCGCGCCGCCCCTGCTCGAGGCNGGCNTCAAGGTGGTGGATTTTTCCGCCGATTTCCGCCTGCGCGACGCCAAGGTCTATGAGGAATGGTACGGCGCGCCCCACACCTGCTGCGAGGTGCTGCCCCGCGCGGTCTACGGCCTGCCCGAGCTCTACGCGGCGGAAATTTCCCGCGCCGAGCTTGTGGCGAACCCCGGCTGCTANCCCACGTCCGTCATCCTCGGCCTCTATGCGGCGCTCAAGAACGGCCTNGTGGAGACNGACGGCATCATCGTGGATTCCAAGTCCGGGGCCAGCGGCGCGGGCCGCAAGGCCGCCGTGCCCACGCTNTTCTGCGAGGTGTCGGACAATTTCCGCGCCTACGGCCTNCCCCGGCANNGGCACACCCCGGAAATGGAGCAGGAGGTCAGCCGCGTGGCGGGCGTGGACGTGCGGCTTGAGTTCACGCCGCATCTCGTGCCCATGAACCGCGGCATCCTCTCCACCATTTATACGAATATCAANAAGCCCGGCCTCACGCTGGAGGAGGCGCATGACGCCTTCGCCCGNACCTGGGANGCCAGCCCCTGGGTGCGCGTGCTNCCNGCCGGGAGCCTCCCGGAAACGCGGTATGTGCGCGGCAGCATGTTCTGCGACATGGGGCTCGCCGTGGACGCGCGCACCGGGCGGCTCGTTATCCTGTCCGTCATCGACAACCTCTGCCGCGGCGCGGCCGGGCAGGCGCTCGCCAACGCCAACCTCATGTGCGGCCTGCCNGTGGAAACGGGCATNGAACANCTGGCCCCNCTCGCNTAAGCCATGNCCGCGACCCAGCNTGACACGGGCGCCNGGCTCGAAGCCGCCGTGCAGGACCCGGAGCTCTGCGCGGGNCTNCTCCGCCGCCTGGAGANGGCGCTNGACGGCGCGAGCCTGCGCTTCATGGAAGTCTGCGGCACGCACACCGTGTCCATCTTCCAGAGCGGNCTGCGCTCGCTTTTGCCCGGCTCCGTCACCCACCTTTCNGGCCCCGGCTGCCCGGTCTGCGTGACGCATGACGCGGAAGTGGCGGCCATGCTCGACCTCGCCGGGCGCGANGGCGTCATCTTCGCCACCTTCGGCGACCTTCTGCGCGTGCCGGGGCCCGACGGCCGCTCCCTCAAGCACGCCCAGGCCGCCGGGGCGCGGGTGGAGATCGTCTATTCCCCGCTGGACGCGGTGCGCCTCGCCGCGAAAAATCCCGACGCCACAGTGGTGTTCGCCGGCGTGGGCTTCGAGACCACCGCGCCCACGGTGGCGGCNTCCGTGCTGGCCGCGCGGGCGCAGGGGCTCNGGAANTTCTCCGTNCTTTCCATGCACAAGCTCGTGCCCCCGGCCCTGCGNNNTCTGGCCGACGACCCGGAATGCAAGGTGGAGGCCTTCCTCCTGCCCGGNCATGTGGCGACGGTCATCGGGCTTGCGCCCTTCCGCTTCCTCGCGCAGGAGCACAAGGTCCCCGCGGCCGTGGGCGGCTTCGCCCCGGCCGACATCCTGCTGGCCCTCTGCGAGATGGCCGAGATGCGGCGGGACGGCGCCCCGGCCGTGGTCAACGCCTATCCGCGCGCGGTGGACGATGGCGGAAATACCCGCGCCCGCGCGCTCATGGACGANGTTTTCGCGCCCGGNGACGCNCTCTGGCGCGGNCTCGGNCGCATCCCGGAGAGCGGCCTTGGCTTGAGGCCGGAATTTGCCGATTTNGACGCCGCGGCGCGCTTCGGCATCGAGCTTGCCGAGACCGCGCCCATCCGCGGCTGCCGCTGNGGCGCNGTGCTTCGCGGCCGTATTACGCCGCGCGAGTGCCCGCTTTTCGGCAAGGNGTGCACCCCGGCNTCGCCCGTGGGGCCCTGCATGGTCTCCACCGAGGGGAGCTGCGCGGCCTATTTCAAGTACGGAGGCCGCTAGGCATTCCCCTAAGCCCGGCCTGCCACCAAGGACCTCTCATGGACGATTGCCTTCTTCTGGATGCGGGCAGCGGCGGCCGCGCCTCGCAGCGGCTGGTGAGCCAGTGCTTCTTGCGCCATTTTGCCAATCCGCTCCTCGAGCGGCTGGACGACGCGGCGGAGCTCGCCCTGGTGCGCGGGCCGCTCGCCATGAGCACGGATTCCTACACCGTGTCGCCGCTCTTTTTTCCCGGCGGCAGCATCGGCACGCTGGCCGTGCACGGCACGGTCAACGATGTCGCCATGCTCGGCGCGCGGCCGCGCTGGCTCACCTGTGCCTTCATCCTTGAGGAGGGGCTGCCGCTGGAAACGCTGGAGCGCGTGGCGAAAGACATGGGCGAAGCGGCCAAAAGCGCCGGCGTCGCCATCGTCACGGGCGACACCAAGGTGGTCCCGCGCGGGGCCTGCGACAAGATTTTTATCAACACTTCCGGCGTGGGCGAAATCTACGCCCGTCCCGTGCCCTCGGGCCACGCGGCGCGCCCCGGCGACGCGGTGCTCGTGAGCGGCAGCCTCGGCGACCACGGCCTCACCGTCATGGCGAGCCGCGAGGACCTCTCCTTCCTCACGGACGTGCGCTCGGATTCCGCGCCGCTCGCCGACATGGTGCACGCCATCATCACCGCCTGCGGCGAGGTCCACACCCTGCGCGACCCCACGCGCGGCGGCCTCGCCACCACGCTCAACGAGATTGCGGAACAGTCTGGGGTGGGTATTGAAATCGAGGAGGCGAAGCTCCCCGTCCACGAGGCCGTGCGCGACGGCTGCTCCTTCCTCGGGCTGGACCCGCTTTATCTCGCCAACGAGGGCAAGCTCATCTGCATCGTCCCCGCAAACAAGGCCGAAGCCACCCTTGACGCCATGCGCGCGTCGCCCTACGGCCGCGAAGCCGCGCGCATCGGCACGGTGACGGAAGGCCCGGCGGGACAGGTCTCCCTGCGCACGCGCATCGGCGGCTCGCGCCTGCTCTCCATGCTCGAGGGCGCGCAACTGCCGCGCATCTGCTGAAAGATTACCCCTTGCGGCTGGTTCCGGCGCTCAGGATGAGCGACATATAGGGCGGCCGGGCGTCGCCTTCGTCCACGCCGCGGCGCAGGGCCTCCTCCGGGCGCTCCACATGGCTCGCCAGAAGCGCGTCGTCCGCGCGGTCCGTAGCCACGAGCGCACGCGCGATGGCCGGGAAATTGCGGTAGGCCTTGAGGATGACCGCCATATCGGCCCCTGCGAGCTCCGCGGCCAGGTCCTCCCCCCGGCGGATACCGGGGAGGATGCGCAGGCTTTCTTCCCCTTCGCAAAGGATGGTTTCGGTGCGCGCTGCCGCCGCCTGAAAGGACGTGATGCCGGGGATGATCTCCACGCGCGTCTCCGGCGCCAGCGCCCGCACGGTGCGCAAAAGATAACCGAAGGTGCTGTAGATGAGCGGGTCCCCGATGGTGAGGAAGGCCGCATCCTCCCCGCCCGCGAGCACGGCCAGCGTGGTTTCGGCGGCTGTGCGCCAGGCCGCGCGAAGTTCCGCCTGCTCGCGCGTCATGGGAAAGTCGAGGCGCAGGATGCGCGCCGCAGGCGAGAGGTGCGGCCGCACGGTCTCAAGCGCGGCCGAGGCGTCGTTGCGTGGCGAGGCCGCGGCCAGGATGACCGGGACCTTGCCCAGCACGGCCGCCGCCCTCAGGGTGATGAGGTCCGGCGCGCCGGGCCCCACGCCCACGGCATAGAGAGTGCCGCCCATCAGTTCCCCTCCCCGTTTTTTCCGCCATCTGGCTTTTTGAGCCCCCTTAGCCAGCGGGCGAGCTGTTCCGCTGCCTCCACGGAGCGCGGCCCCGGCCGCGAGAAGAGCGCCTCGTCCACCTCAAGAGTGCGCCCCTCGCGCACCGCGCGAAGCCCGCGAAAATGCGGCCGCCCGGCAAGCGGCTCCGGCGCGGGATTCATGGGCCCGCGCTGCACGAGATAGACATCCGGGTCCGCGAGGATGACGGCCTCCTCGTTGAGGCGGGCGAGCTTGCGTTTTTCGCCGACCACGTTCTCGCCCCCGGCAGCTTTCATGATTTCCGACACGATGCCGCCCTGCCCGGCCGCCAGCAGGTTGGGATAACGCACCTCATAGAACATGCGCCACGGCCTTTCGCCCGCGTTTTCCGCCGCCAGCGCCTCCAGCCTCGCCTTCCAGTCGGCCACAAGGGCAGCCGCTTCCGCCTCGCGCCCGCAGAGCCGCCCCAGTTCCTCCATCACCCGGAAAAGCTGCGCGAAGGAATTGACCTCAAAGCACAGGACCGGGACGCCCAGCTTGCGCAGGGCCTCGGTCTGGAGCAGGGCCTCGCCGCGCCCGCTCATCTGGAGCACAAGGTCGGGCTTTTGCGCAGTCACAAGCTCGGCGTTGGGCCGCATGTGCGTACCCACGGCGGGAAGCTTCGCGAGCTCCGGCACGCCGGCGTCGGCATCCGTGCGCGCCACCATCCTGTCGCCGCAGCCGAGCGCCAGCAGCATTTCGCCAAAGGCCCCGTAGAGCGGGATGATACGCTGCGCGGGCTTTTCGAGCCGCAGGGTGTAGCCCGTGTCGTCCGTGACCTCAATGGGCGCGGCCAGAGCCGGGAAACCGGGCACCGCAAGAAGCAGTGTCAGCAGCAAGGGCAGGCAGAGCCTGCGGAACAGGGCCGTCGGGATGCCGGAACACGCGGCAGGGCAAGTCATAGAGGGCACTCAGGTTCTCCTCGGTGAATACGTCGTCGACCGGCCCGTCGAAGAGGATGCGCCCGGCCTTGAGCCCGATAAGGCGCGTGGCGTGGCGCGCGGCCAGGTTGCAGTCATGCGCCGCCTGGAGCACGGCAGCGCCCGCCAGCCTGCGCCGCCCGAGCAGGGCGAACACTTCCTCGGCCCGGGCCGGGTCGAGGCTCGCGGTGAGCTCGTCCAGCAAAAAGAGTGGCGCAGCCACGCCGTCCATCTGGGCGAGGGCGCGCGCGAGCAGGGCCCGCTGCCACTCCCCGCCGGAAAGCGTTTCCACGGGGCGCCCGGCAAGATGTGCCGCATCCACGGCGGCAAGGGCCCGGCCCGCGGCCGCATGGTCCGCGTCGCTGTAGATGCCGGACCACGCCAGCCACGGGAAGCGCCCGAGCAGAACGAGCGCGCGCACGGTGAGGCCCTGCGGGCGTTCCGGCTGCTGCGGCAGCACGGCCACGCGGCGCGACCGCGCCCGCGCGTTCAAGCCCTCCACCGGCTCCCCGCCAAGTCGCACGCCCCCCTCAAGCGGCCGCAAGGTCCCGGCCGCGCAGCGCAAAAGCGTCGTCTTGCCGCTGCCATTGGGCCCGAGCAGGATGACGTTCTCGCCCGCCTCAACCCTGAGGGAGAGGCCCGAGAGCGTGCGCTCCCCGCCATAGCCGGCGGCCACGTTCTCGATGAGCAGCGGCGTAGCCGCGGGCGTCAGCGCTTCCATACCAGCAGGGCGAAAAAGGGACCGCCCAAAAGCGCCGTGACCACGCCCACGGGCAATTCCCGGCCGCCATCGAGCACGCAGCGCGCCGCCACGTCCGCCCACAACAGGAGGGCGCCGCCCCCGAAAAAGGCCCCCGCCAGCAGGGGGCCGTGCGCCGGGCCCATGAGCAGGCGCAGCACATGCGGCACCACCAGGCCCACAAAGCCGATGACCCCGGCCACGGCCACGCAGCCCGCGGTCATGCAGCTCGCCCCGGCCAGCAGCCAGAAGCGCGCGCGGCCCACCGCAAGGCCGAGATGCGCCGCCTCCTCCCGGCCCAGCGCCAGCACGTCGAGCCTGCGCCACGAAAGCCCCACGCAGAGGAGGCCGGGCACGAACGCCGCCAGCAAAAGCGGCATGCTTTCCCAGCCGCGGCCCTGAAAGGAGCCCAAAATCCAAAAAACGATGCTGGTGACGGATTCCTCATTGAGCGCCTTGACGAGGGCCACCAGCGCCCCCAGAAAGGCCGCCACGGCGATGCCCGCCAAAATGACGCTCTCGCGGCTGAAAACGCCGTGCCCGCGACCGAGCCAGAGGGCCAGCGCCAGGGCCACAAGCGCCCCCAGCATGGCCGCGCCGGCCACAAGGGCCGTGTGCGAGAAGCCGAGCGCCACGGCGAGGCCCCCGCCAAGGGCGATGGCGAGGCTCGCCCCGCAGGCCGCGCCCGCGGAAATACCCAGGGTGAAAGGATCGGCCAGCGGATTCCGCAGCACCCCTTGCAGGGCAACGCCCGCCACGCCGAGGGCCGCGCCGCAGAAGAGAGCGAGCGTGACGCGCGCCAGCCGGATGCCCCCCACAACGAGCACGGGCACTTCGCCCGCGCCTTCCCCGGCAAAAAATGCCTTGAGCGCGCCGAGCACCTCGCCGGGCGCGAGCGGATAGGGACCGGGCAGGCAGGCGAGTGGCGCGGAGACGAGCCAAAGGAGCGCCAGCGCCGCCAGCGAAAGGCGCACGCGGGCGCCGTCATGCGCGAAAATCGGGGAAGATGCCGCCACGACCATGCCCACCCATGCACGGGAAATGCGGGGCAAAAGCCCCTCGGGCACACAAAAAGGCCCCTCCTCGCCGCACCGGAATTTCCGGGAACGCGGCGGGAAGAGGCCCGTATTTCCTCCGCCAGGACCGGCAAAAACCCGTTGCCGGACAGCCGCCGCGCGGTATTCCGGGCGGCGGAACACGCCATGGCCGGCAATTCCGGCGCATGGCTGGGGCACGGCAGGTCTTCCGGCTCGATCCCCCTGCTCCGGCCTTCCCGTTGCCAGTGGCGCAAAATGGAGCAGGGTTGAAGGACCTCACGGCGGCGGGTCCGCTCCCGATTTTCACGGGATTCCCTCTCGGGGGTCTCGCCCCCTCGGGCCGCGCGGGGATGCACCCAGCGCGGCAACCGTAACCGCCTGCAATCTATGCGGGCCTGCGCCCGCTGTCAACGCGGTTCTAAAGCGGCAGGCCGAGGTCGCGCAAAAGGTTGTCCACGGCCATGGTGCCCATGAGGTTCACGGCCCCGGCCGTGGAGGAGGAGCAGTGCGAGCCCATGATGACATTATTAAGGATATACCAGTCCGGCTCCTCGGGGGGCTCGTGCGCGAACACGTCGAGCCCGGCGCCCCAGATGCGCCCTTCCTTGAGCGCGGCGAGCAGCGCCGCCTCGTCGATGAGGCCCCCGCGCGCGGTATTGACGAGCACGGCCGTGGGCTTCATGGAGGCGATGCGCCGTTCATTGATAATGTTGCGCGTCTCGTCGTTGAGCAGGCAATGGAGCGTGATGAAGTCGCACTCGCGGCAGATGCGGTCCGCGTCCGCGCGCTCGATGCCCTGCTCCACGGCGAAGGCCGCGTCCCACACGCTGTCGCTCGCGAGCACGCGCATGTCGAAACCTTTGGCCCGCTTCGCCACGCGCCGGCCAATGGCCCCCAGGCCGATGATGCCCAGCGTCTTGCCGTACACATCGATGGAGGTGATCTTGCTCCAGTCGCGCTCACGGCAGCGGCGGTCGATAAAGGCCAAGCGCCGCGCCACGCCGAGCATGAGCGCGAATGCGTAGTCGGCCACGGCGTCGCTGTTGGCGCCCACGGTGCGCGAGACCTTGATGCCCCTCGCCTCGCAGGCCGTAAGGTCGATATTGTCGAGGCCCACGCCGTACTTGGCGATGGCGCGGAGCTTCGGCGCGGCCGCAAGCACGGCCGCGTTCATGGGGTCCACCCCGAGGATGACGCCCTCGCAGGGCGCGATGAGCTCCTTCATGGCGGCCTCGTCGAGGATGCCGCCGGTCTCGTTGCGGATGACCTCAAGCCCGGCGTCTTTGAGGCGGTCGAACAGGCCGGGGTCGGTCTTGCCGAAGGAACGCGGCGTCACAAGCACTTTCACGGTCCACTCCTTTGGCCGTGCCCCGGAAGTTGAGGGCCGGCCCTTCGGGCCCACGTTCCTGAAAAAGCCGCGCCCTGTCAACCGCGAAGCCGGGCCCCGCGCCCGGCAGGCTTTGCCGCCGAAGGCGGGCGCCCGCGGGTTCGAATCTCATCCACCTTTCCTGATATTTCAGCCCGTTGGCGGCATCTTTCGGCACTGGAACATTCCTTGAATAACAAGGGCCGCAAGGAGTGGACCATGCAAATTATGCCTACTGATTCCGCCGATGCCAGCCTGGGCTTTTTCGGAAGCACCAACACCGCCGCCAGCAGGGGCGACTTCCTCCAGTCCATGCAGGACGCCATGGAATCCGTGCAGGACGGGAGCGAAGTTTCCGTGAGCGCGGCCCTTGAGGCCGACGCCGAGGCTGGGCGCCCGGTGGTGGAAAGCCCCTATACCCGCACCACCACTGACGGCGTGACCTATACCCTGAGCGAAGTCTGCTTCACCAAGCAGGAACTCGCCGAACTGCGCCAGCAGCTCGTCAAGGAAGGCGCGCCGGAAGAGGCCCTGAAGCAGTTCGACATCCTCGCCTCCCAGCCCAACGGCGCCACGCTCGCGCAGGTCATGGCGAGCCTCCAGGTGGCCGGAACCACTCCCAACCTCAATGAAGAGGACGAGCACACCATCATCGCCCTGCTCGGCCAAATCGACCCCACGGGCGACCTCGCCCAGGACGTGCTCGCCAAGATGCGCGACGGCAACGGCGAAGCGGCCCTTGAGCTCATCGCCCAGGGCTTCGCCAACATGGATGCGGGAAGCTCCATCGAAATCAGCGTGGACGAGGCCCTCGCCCTCGGCCGCGGCCTCGGTCTTGATGCGGGCAGCCTCATGAACCTGGCCGGCAACTTCGGCGGCTTTCCCGCGCTGAAGGTCACGGCCGAGCAGTTCGGCAACCTCATGGCCCCGGCCACGGCCAAGCTCACGCAGCAGCGCGCCAACCAGGAAAAGCTGGACGCGGCCGTGGAAAAGACCCTGAAGCCCATCATCAGCAAGGCCCGCGACCGCATGGAAAAGGAAAAGGCCGCGAGCGAGCTGGAAAACCGCCGCGTGCAGCAAAGCCGCATCCTCATCGACCGCACCGTGCAGGAAAAGAGCCGGGGCATCCTTGACGAGACGCTGGCCGCCGACGCCGAGACCGTAGCCGACAAGCAGCAGCTCGACATGGCCGATGTCATGAGCCGCAAGGCTGATGCGGAAAAAAGCGCCATGGTGGGCCATGCCGGCAAGGAAGAAAGCGCCAGCCGCCGCCCCGGCGCGGAAGCCGTGGAAAACGCTTCGCGCCGCCAGAATGTGGCCGAGACGGCGCAGGAGCGCCAGGCCAGCGCCGCCTCCAATGCCGAGGGCGCCCGCAACACCGCCGCGGCCCGCGACATGGGCAATGACGCCCGCCACGGCGCTGACGATTCCGCCACGCGCGACAGCAGGGACAACAAAAACCCCGAGTGGAACGAACTCCTCGGCAAGGTGGAGACCCGCACCGCCGCCCCCTCGCAGCCCACCACCGCGGCCAGCGGCTCCTTCCTCTATACCATGCTTCAGGGCGGGCAAAATATTCCCGATGCCGTGCAGGCGCAGGACGCGAGCCAGCTCCCGCAGATCACGCGCCAAGTGGCGCAGCAGGTGGAGCAGGGCATGCTCACCGCCATGCGCGACGGCGCCACGCGCCTCGACCTCCAGCTGCACCCGGCGGAGCTTGGCGCCATCACCATCACACTCGTGGCGCGCAACGGCGAGGTGAGCGCGCAGATCCGCTCCGAAAAGAGCGAGACCGCCGAAATGGTCAGCCGCCAGTTGGACACCATCCGGGTCAACCTGGAGCAGCAGGGCATCAAGGTGGACAAGATAGAAGTGCAGATGGAAA
>JAAUYX010000075.1:0-17977 GCA_014804905.1 Desulfovibrio sp.
CGCTCCGGCCGCTGGCAGATCATGATCAACGGCGAGTCCTACAAGTGCATCGTGGCCGAGGCGGCCAAGAACGCCCTCGGCGAAGACCGCATCATGGAGCGCATGTTCATCGTCAAGCTCCTGCTCGACAAGAACGTGCCCAACCGCATCGCCGGCGCCGTGGGCTTCAACCTGCGCGCCAACGAGGTGCACATCTTCCGCGCCAACACCATCATGGTGGGCGCGGGCGGCGCCGTCAACGTGTACCGTCCCCGCTCCATGGGCGAAGGCATGGGCCGCGCCTGGTATCCGGTGTGGAACGCCGGTTCCACCTATTCGCTCTGCGCCCAGGTCGGCGCCGAGATGACCATGATGGAAAACCGCTTCGTCCCCGCCCGCTTCAAGGACGGCTACGGCCCGGTGGGCGCGTGGTTCCTGCTCTTCAAGGCCAAGGCCACCAACTCCAAGGGCGAGGACTACTGCGTGACCAACAAGGCCATGCTCAAGCCCTATGAGGACCGCGGCTACGCCAAGGGCAACGTCATCCCGACGTGCCTGCGCAACCACATGATGCTCCGCGAAATGCGCGAAGGCCGCGGCCCCATCTACATGGACACCAAGACCGCCCTCAACACCACCTTCGCCACTCTCAACGAAGAGCAGCAGAAGGACCTTGAGAGCGAGGCCTGGGAAGACTTCCTCGACATGTGCGTGGGCCAGGCCAACCTGTGGGCCTGCACCGACACGCTCCCCGAGGAGCGCGGCTCCGAAATCATGCCCACCGAGCCCTATCTGCTCGGCTCGCATTCCGGCTGCTGCGGCATCTGGGTGTCCGGCCCGGACGAGGACTGGGTGCCCGAGGAATACAAGGTCCGCGCCAGCAACGGCAAGGTCTACAACCGCATGACCACCGTCGAGGGCCTGTTCACCTGCGCCGACGGCGTGGGCGCCTCCGGCCACAAGTTCTCCTCCGGCTCGCACGCCGAGGGCCGCATCGCGGGCAAGCAGATGGTGCGCTTCTGCGTGGACCACAAGGACTTCCAGCCCACCATCAAGGAAAGCGACGAAGAGCTGCGCAAGCTCGTCTACCGCCCCTATGACAACTTCCTGGCCGGCAAGGGCGTTTCCACCGACCCGGTGGTCAACCCGAGCTACATCGCGCCCAAGAACTTCATGATGCGGCTCATCAAGCACACGGACGAGTACGGCGGCGGCGTCGCCACCTACTACATGACCTCGGACGCCATGCTCAAGACGGGCTTCCACCTCCTCGACATGC
This sequence comes from Desulfovibrio sp., assembly GCA_014804905.1. Lineage (GTDB taxonomy): Bacteria > Desulfobacterota > Desulfovibrionia > Desulfovibrionales > Desulfovibrionaceae > Desulfovibrio. Next base: position 1,259 of record JAAUYX010000075.1, read on the forward strand.
TGGAAGTGGACTCCCAGAAGCTGGCCGCCCGCGACCTGCACGAGCTGCTCCGCTGCTGGGAGAACTACCACCGCCTGTGGACGGTGCGCCTGCACATGCAGCACATCGCCTTCCGCGAAGAGACCCGCTATCCGGGCTTCTACTATCGCGCGGACTGCCTCGCGCTCGACGACAGCAAGTGGAAGTGCTTCGTGAACTCGAAGTTTGATCCCACCACCGGTGTGACCACCTTCTTCAAGAAGCCCTATATCCAGATCATCCCCGACTAGGGAAAAACCGCATCACGCCCAGAGGGGAGGGCGGCNNNNCGCCGCCCTCCCCCGNNGGCGGCACATGCNCGAAAATCGCNCGGTNAACGGCGCGGCAAAGCCGCAGCCTCCTCGCAATNTTCGGGGCCGCTGAAAGGTCGGCGGCCCGGNGAGGGCGGCGCAAGGCCGCCCTCCTTTCATCCGCTCCGGCCTCCGGGGCAGTTCCCGCGGCGGAGCCCGCAATCCGTGCGCCGCGCAACGCAGGAGGATCTCCAGGATGTCCAACGCCATACTCGTCGTGGGCGGGGGCTTTTCGGGCCTTACCGCCGCCCTCGAAGCGGCGGAACTGGGCCACGANGTCTTTCTCGTGGAAAAATCGCCCTGGCTCGGCGGCCGGGTGGCCCAGCTCAGCAAGTATTTNCCCAAACTTTGCCCGCCCTCCTGCGGTCTGGAGATTCAGTTCCAGCGCATCAGGAAGAACCCGCGCATCACCTGCCTNACGCTCGCCGAGGTGGTGGGCCTTTCCGGCAAGAAGGGCGACTANACGGCNACNGTGCGCCTNTCGCCCCGGCACACGGCGCCGCANAACGTGGATTTCAGCCTGCTCGCCCAGACCCTCGACGGCGAGACGAAGAGCGAGTTCAACTTCGGCCTGTCCTCGCGCAAGGCGCTCTACAAGGCCATGCCCTTCGCGTATCCTGCCCGCTGGGTGCTGGACCCCGCCACCCTCACCCGCGCCGACGCCGCGCGCGTGGCGGGCAACCGCTTCCTCTCCATCGACGAGGGCCCGCGCGAGATCGAGCTTTCCGTGGGGGCCATCATCGTGGCAACGGGCTGGCAGCCCTACGCCATGCAGAATCTCGTCAATCTCGGCGGCGGCGACATCGTGAACTGCATCAGCAACATGCAGATGGAGCGCCTCGCCTCCTCCTTCGGGCCCACGGGCGGCAAGATCGTGCGCCCCTCCGACGGGCGCGCCCCGCTTTCCGTGGGCTTTGTGCAGTGCGCGGGCTCGCGCGACCAGAACCATCTCGGCTACTGCTCCTATATCTGCTGTATGGCGACCTTCAAGCAGTGCCTCTATCTCGCCGAGCAGTCGCCCAATACGAAAATCACGGTGTTCTACATCGACCTGCGCGCGCCCGGCCGCTATGTGAAGGTGCTGGAGAAGGTGCAGGCGCTCCCCAACGTGACCTTCATCAAGGGCAAGGTGGCGGAAGCGGAGGCCATCGAGGGCGACCGCGTGCGCCTCACCTGCGAGGACGCCATCCGCGGCGAAAAACTTTCCCTCGACTTTGACCTCGCCGTGCTCGCCACGGGGATGCAGCCCTCGCTCGCCGGCAAGGAGCTCCCCCTGCCGCTCCCGCTCGATGACGACGGCTTCGTGGCCGGCGGCGAGAAGGCGGGCATCTTCGCCTGCGGCTGCGCGCGGATGCCCCTGGATGTGACGCGCTCGGCCCAGTCCGGCACAGCCGCCGCCCTGAAGGCGGTGCAAACGGTGAAAGGGAGGTAGGCGGCATGGCCGGCAAGATTGGCGTCTATTTCGATGAGTCCAATATCGGCGGCGGCCTCGACGCGGAGGCCCTGGCCCAGGGCGTGCGCGACAAATGGGGCGCGCTCGCCTGTACGGTCAAGGTGGTTCCCGTGCTCGCCCTCGCCGTGGACGAGATCAAGGCCGACATCGCGGCCCAGGGCCTCGACGGCGTGCTCCTCTGCGGCGCTTCGCCGCGCGTGGACGCGGACCTTTACCGCTTCCCGCCGCATGACGGCACGCCCGTGCAGGTGGAGCACGTCAACCTGCGCGAGCAGTGCGTGCTCGCCTTCCGCGACCCGGACGGCGCCTCCGTGCTGGGGCTGCCCCCCGGCGACGCGCCCGAGCTTTTGCGCCTCATGGCNACCGACTATGTGAACATGGGCATGGTGCGCCTTTCAAAGACCGAAACGCCGGAGCCCGCCACNGGGCCGGGCACGCGCCGCATCCTCGTCATCGGCGGCGGCTGGACGGGTATGCACGCGGCCATGGAGGCCGCGGCCTCGGGCTATGAGGTCGTGCTGGTGGAAAAGTCGGACAGGCTCGGCGGCGCGGCCAACAATATCCCGGTNTCCTCGCCGCTTTCCTCCCCGTGGACGGACAAGGAGCCGCTGGAGCTCGCCGACCGCATCGCCGAGCTTGAGGCCGAGCCGAAAATCACCCGCCACCTCGAGGCCACGGTGACCAAGCTCGAGGGCCAGCCCGGCGAATTCAAGGCCGAGATCGCCACGCCGCAAGGCCNGGTNANCGTGGAGGTGGGCGCGGTGGTGCTCGCCACGGGCTGGACGCCGCTNNNCGGCAAGTATCTCGAGCCCATGGGCTACGGCAGCCCGTCCGTCATCCACGCGGGCCAGTTCGCAAAAATGCTCGTGGAGGGCAAGGTCACGGCGAGGCGCATCGCCTTCGTGCTCGACACCACCCTCGCCGAGCAGGCCTTCGGCGCCGGCGCGCTCGCCCGCGAGGCCGGGGACGGCGGCGTCTANGAGGCCGCCGACGCCCTCAAGGAGGACGANGGCGAGAACGTGGAGAGCGACGGCGAAAACATGGACGCGCCCTATGTGAAGGANGACCTGGAGAGCATCCGCCACCTCCAGTATTCCAACGCCGTGAACAGCGTGGGCATGNTGCGCCAGGCCAANATCATCTGCGACAAGACCAACGACGCGGTGCAGGCCTTTGTCATCTACAAGAACATGGCCATCCCCGGCATCCTCGAGCGCTTCTACAAGAAGATGCAGGACCGGCTCGGCATCATGATGACCAAGGCCGACGTGACCGGCGTGAAGGACCTGGGCGACCGCGTGGTGGTCTCCTGCGCCAACACGCTNCTNGGCATGGACTTCGACCTCGAGGTGGACCTCGTNGTCCTCCCCTGCGGCCTCGTGCCCACCACGGCGAAAGACCTCACGGTCAACTTCGACTATCGCCAGGGCCCGGACTTCCCGGACCTCGACCTCTTNGACGGCTTCGCCGACTCCAACTACATCTGCTTCCCCTANGAGACCCGGCGCACCGGCGTCTANGCCGCCGGCTGCGTGCGCCAGCCCATGACGCTGGACGCCTGCGCCGAGGACGCCGCGGGCGCGGTGCTCAAGGCCATCCAGTGCATCGAGGCCGCGGAGCACGGCGTGGCCGTNNTGCCCCGCTCGGGCGACANNTCGCACCCGCTCTTCAACTTCGTGCGCTGCACCCAGTGCAAGCGCTGCACCGAGGAATGCCCCTTCGGCGCNCTNGACGACGACGANAAGGGCACGCCCAAGCCCAANCCGGCGCGCTGCCGCCGCTGCGGCACCTGTTTCGGGGCCTGCCCGGAGCGCGTCATCTCCTTCGCCAACTACAGCATCGACCAGATCGGCTCCATGATTCGCGAGGTGCAGGTGCCCAAGGACTTCAAGAAGGAAGGCCCGCGCATCCTCATCCTCGCCTGCGAGAACGACGCCTACCCGGCCCTCGACATGGCGGGCCTGCGCGGCAAGTCGTGGAGCCCCTACTGCCGGGTCATCCCGGTGCGCTGCCTCGGCTCCGTCAACGCCATCTGGGTGTCGGACGCCATGAGCAAGGGCTTTGACGGCGTGCTGCTCCTCGGCTGCAAGTATGGCGACGACTACCAGTGCCACTTCATCAAGGGTTCGGAGATTTGCGCGCGCNGGCGCGACAACATCGCCGAGACCCTGAGCCGCCTCGGCGTGGAGCCGGAGCGCGTGGACCAGCTCGAGGTGGCCATCGACGAATATGACAGGGTGCCGGACCTCATCGACGGCTTTGTCGCCCGCATCACGGCCCTTGGCCCCAACCCGTTCAAGGGCATGTAGGAGGAAGGTCTCATGGCGCAAATGACGCTGCACACCGATCCCGCCTTCACGCGGGAGCTCATGGAAGCAGGGGGTAGCGACCTCAAAAAGTGCTTCCAGTGCGCCACCTGCTCGGTGGCCTGCCCGCTCTCGCCGGAGGTGGCGCCCTATCCGCGCAAGGAAATGGTCTGGGCTTCGTGGGGCCTCAAGGAAAAACTCGCGGCNGACGTGGACCTGTGGCTCTGCCACAATTGCGGCAACTGCTCGGACCTCTGCCCGCGCGGCGCCAAGCCCGCGGAAATGATGTCCGCGGCCCGCAACATGATTTACCGGGACCTCACGCCGCCTNCNATCGTGGGCAAGTGGATGAGCTCCTGCAAGGGGCTGCCCTGGCTCTTCGNCATCCCGGCCTTGCTCTGGCTCGTCGTCTGGTGGATCCGCGCGGGCTTCAACGACGGCAACTGGTTCCCGCGNGCGGCCGACGGCCGCATCGTGTTCGGCCAAATCTTCTATGGCGACTACACCATCGACCCCATCTTCATGCTCACCTTCTTCGGGGCGCTCGCCATCCTCGCCTGGGGCTGCATGCGCCTGTGGCAGATGTTCAAGCCCAAGGGGAGCCTCCTCGTGCTGGGGCCGAAACAGTGCTGGCTCAANATTCTCTGGCAGGTGCTNTTTGAAGAGGTCATCACGGGCCGCAAGTTCGACGACTGCCAGGACGGCCCGGCCACGGGCGTCCCGCAGGAGAGCCGCCGCGTCTCGCACACCATGCTCGTCTGGAGCTTCGCCATCCTGGCGCTCGTCACCACCATCGTGGCCATCGGGCACTGGGGCGGCAAGGTGCTCCCCTGCATCCTCATCGAGACGCCCATGCCGCTCACCTTCCCGGTGAAGGTGCTCGCCAATATCGGGGCCATCCTCCTGCTCGTGGCGCTGGCCCTGCTCACCTGGCGGCGCGCGCGGCTGAACCCCAAATACCAGTCCTCCAGCTATTATGACTGGTACCTGCTCGGCATCATCTGGCTGGTGGCAGTGACCGGCATGTTCTCGCAGGTGTTCCGGCTCATGGATTGCATCCACGGGGCCTTCATCGTCTATTACCTGCACCTGGTCTTTGTCTGGATGCTCTTCGCCTATGCGCCGTGGTCCAAGCTCGGGCACTTCGTGTACCGGGTGGCGGCCATGGTCTATGTGCGGATGTACGGAAGAAGCTGACCCGCAGCCACGGCACGGGCATACACCAACCCAAGTTTGAGGAGGAAGCCGCCATGGCTGATGATCGTAAAGTCTTTCCCCTGGAAACGGTTCTCGCCCTCGTGACCGGCAAGAAGGACGTGAACGTGCAGGAGCTCGCGGGCTTCATCGCGGGCCGCCCCGTCACCTGCGCGGCCTGCGCCGCCGCCGTGGGGCCCTTCGCGGCCGCGTGGCTCGCGCGCTGGTACCCGAAATTCATGGATATGGACTGGGCCGAAGGCCAGGACTGGAACGCCTTCGTGGCAAAATGGCGCAAGGCCCTCGGCGACAATGTGTCGCTCACGCCCATGGACGGCCGCACCAANGCGCTGGCCGGCGAGGCCTTGGACGCGCTCGCCGAGGCCAATGCCGCGGCCACGCGCCAGAGCGAGGCCGTGGCGAAGCTCGAGGCCCGCGTNCGCGAGCTTACGCCCTTCGAGGCCCACGCCCAGGCCGTGCAGAAAAAGTGCGACGAGCTCGAGGGCAAGCTCAAGGCCATGAAGACCGAAGTGGGCGGCCTCACCCGCCAGGTGGCCGAATTCCAGGGCAAGGTGGCCGTGAACCACGACGAGCTCATGCAGACCATCAAGGACGCCATCAAGGACGGCCTCAAGGGCATGGTCGTGGGCGGCGCTGCCGCCGCAGCGGCCGGCGGCGAGGCCGTGGCCGAGGTGCAGGAGGAAGCCGCCTCGAGCGTGCCCGACGATTTCGGCTTCGGCACTTCCGGGCCGGACGCCGACGGCTTCGGCTTCTAGGTTTTCGGGACAGAGCCTTTTCCCGGACCCCGGCGGCGCCGCCGCCGGGGTCCTTTTTTACACATGGCCCCGAAAGCCCGGCCTCCCGGCCCGGCTTCTTGACTTCTCCGGGCGAGCTCATAAGAATATCCGAAAACTTTCCAGAGAATTTCAAGAGCGCGGCCACAGGAGCCGCCACTTCCAGGGCGTCCCCTCGCGCAGGCGGGCGCAGAAGGGGCGTGTATGCGGAACACCGGAAACTCTGCGCCTCACCACGCAAGTGGCAAGGGCGGCCGCGTTGGCCGGGGCCTNGCNCNNCACATCCTGCTCNNGGGGCTNCTNNNGGGNCTGCTCGCGGGCCTCATCTTCCCGCCGCTTCCCGCCGCCGCGGCCGCGGACCTGAGCTTCGGCCGCGCCCGCGAGCTTTTGCAGGAGCGNAGCGACGCCCTCAAGGCCTCGGCCGCCAATGTGGAAAGCAAGGAAGAGGCCGCGGACTCGCTCAAGTGGCTGCACGGGCCCACCATCGGCGTGGGCGCCGTGGAAATGTGGGGCGAGGCCAAAATCGACGTGGAGCGCTCNGTNTCCACGCCGCTCGGCTCCATGCCNCTCGACATCGAGGACACCTACAATTTCAGCGGCCCGCGCGCGGCCGTCACCGGGACNCTCCCCATCTTCACGGGCGGCAAGATCGGCGCGGCGCAAAAAGCCGCCAANTACNGCGCCGAGGAGGCCAGGGCGAAGCTCCGCAGCACGGCCAACCAGCTCGACGCCGAGCTCGTCACCANGTATTTCGGGCTCCAGCTCGCGCTCTCCCTCCAGAAATTGCGCGAGGCCACNCTGGCCGAGGAGGACAGGGAGCTCGCCCGCGCCCGCAAGTTCGAGAAAGAGGGCATGGTGAGCCATGTGGAGGTGATGAGCGTCAAGGTGGCGCGCGACGCCGCCGAGCGCGAGGCCCTGAAGGCGCGCAACAATGTGCGCACGGCCAAGCTCGAATTGCAGCGCCTGCTCAGGAGCGACAGCCTCGGCAGCCTCTCGACGCCGCTCTTTGTGCTGAAAAAGCCGCTCGCGCCCATGGAAAGCTGGGTGGAGCAGGCCCTCAAAAGCAACCCGCAGCTTGCCGCCGTGGAGGCGCGCGTCCAGCANGCGGACCAGGGCGTGACGGCNAGCCGCAGCTCGTGGTTCCCGCAGGTCATGGCCTTCGGGCAGTATTATTTCGCCCATCCGCACCAGGCCGACATCTGGCCCGAGTGGCTNGCGGGCGTGGGCATCAACCTCACCCTCTGGGATTCGCGCGACCGCGCNGCCGACTACCGCAGCGCCAGGGCCACCCTGCGCGAGGCGCGCGCNGGTCACGCCGACGCNCGGAACATGGTCCGGACCAGCGCGGAAACCGCGTGGNTCAACACCCAGAACGCGCGCGAGCAGTACAGCCTCACGGCCTCCAACGTGGCGCTNGCCCGTGAGAACCTGCAACTGAAAAACGAGGGCTTCGGCGAGGGACTCTATACCGCGCTGGACGTGACCCACGCCCGCGACCAGCTCCTCGCGGCCGAGGTNGAACGCCGNGTGGCGGCCTTCGAGTTNGTGGTCAACTACGCCCTTTTGCACCTCATTTCCGGCACCATGCCGGACTTCCTCAACGCCTGCGCGCAAAAAGACCTCATCCTGGAAAGGTGACCATGAGCGAGTCACAGCAACACTCNGGCCTCGGCGNCAAGCTGGGCCTCATCCTCCTGCTCGCCACNGTGGCGGCGGTGGGGCTTTTNGTCATCTGGGGCATCTGGCGCGCGGCCTTTCCGCCGCTNCCCCCCTTCCAGGGCCAGATGGAGGGCCGCACCATCAGCATTTCCTCCAAGGTTCCGGGCCGCGTGCAGGAGGTGCTGGTGGAGGCCGGGGACAATGTGCAGGCNGGGCAGGTGCTGGCGCGGATGCACCTCCCCGAGGTCGAGGCCAAGTTGAGCGAGGCCCGCGCCCGGGACCGCGCGGCCGAGGCCCAGCAGAGCATGGTGGACGAGGGCCTGCGCCCGCAGGAACAGGAGGCCGCCCGCGCGGAATGGGAGCGCGCCCAGGCCGCGGCCGACCTNGACCGCAAGACCTATGANCGCATCGCGGCGCTCTTCANGGACGGGCTCGTCTCGCGCGAGCGCTTTGACGAGGCGCGCGCCCGGAGGCTCGCGAGCGCGGACCAGGCCGCCGCGGCGAAGCAGGTGTTTGACCTCGCGCAAGCTGGCTCGCGGCCGCAGCAGAAGGAGGCCGCTGGCGCCGAAACCAGCGAGGCGNCGGCCGCGGTGAGCGAAGTGGCCTCCCTCGCCGACAACCGCGCCCTCACAGCGCCGCGCTCCGGTCAGGTGGACAANGTGGTGCTGGTGGCGGGGGAGCTTGCGGGCGCGGGCTTTCCCGTGCTCACCCTCGTGGACCTCGCGGACCAGTGGGCCAGCTTCAACATCCGCGAGGAAAGCCTCCCCGGCATCGGCATCGGCCATGTGCTGAAGGCCCGCGTGCCCGCCCTCGGCCGCGAAGGCATCGACTTCAAGGTCTATTACATCAGCCCCCGCGCCTCCTACGCCACCTGGCGCAGCACCCGCGAGGACTCGGGCTATGACATGAANACCTTCGAGGTACGCGCCAGGCCCGTGGAAANGGTGGAGGGCCTGCGCCCCGGCATGACCGTCCTGGTGGACAGGGAGCGATGAGCGCCGTCCGCCGCTGGCTCGACGGCGTCATGGGCTCCCTTGCGCGGGAGTGCCGGGAATGGGCCGGGAACGCNCGNGANGTCATCTTCTGCAACATCATGCCGCTNGTGTGGATGCTCATCGTCTGGGGCCTGCTCGGCGAGGGCATCATGACNANNGTCCCGGCGGCGCTNGTGGANGAGGACANGAGCCCGCTCTCGCGCGAGGTCATCCGCGCGCTNGACGCCAACCGGGCCCTNGGGCTCGAAAGCTACGAGAACAGCATNNCGGCGCTCGCGGCCATGCGCCAGGGCGCGGTCTACGGGGTCATCGTCATCCCGGCGGGCTACATGCGCGACGAGCTTTCCGGGGCCGGGGGCACGGTNGTCATCCATACCGATGAAAACCGCTANGCCGTGGGNGGCACCTTCGAGATCGAGACCGCCGCTGTCATGGATGCCATCGGGCAGGAACGCCTCGCGCAAAAGCTCCTGCAGGCCGGGACCGGGGTCACGGGCAGCCGGCGCATTCTCGGGCTTGTCCACGCCGATTTTTACCGCCTCGCCAACATGGGCTCGAGCTTCCTCATCTTCCTNTCCTCCACGCTCATCCCCGGNCTTATCGCCATCGGCGCGACCTTCGCCTTCATGACCGCNATCCTGCGCGAGCGNTGGAACGCCCGCGTGGGCGACTGGCTCGCCTCGGCAGGCGGCAGCTTTTCCGCCGGGCTCGTGGGCAAGCTCACGCCCCACTTCGTCTATTATTGCCTCGTGGTGCTGTTCTATATGGCGCTCTTCGGCGGCTGGGGCGGCTTCGCGCCCGCGGGCTCCNTCGTCACCTGGTTTTTCTGCGGCGCGGCCATGCTGGCCGTGCTCGCCGCCATGTGCGTGCTCATCACAGGCGTGGCCCCCACCTGGCGGCTCGCGCTCGTCATCGCCGTGGGCTACGCGGCCCCGGCCCTGCCTTTCTCCGGCTTTTCCATCCCGCTNGANTCCATGGACGCGGGCGTGCGCTTCTACGCCGACTTTTTGCCGCTCACCTGGTATATCCGCGGCCAGGCGCAGGTGTGGGCGCTGGGCGCGGGGCTCGCCGAGCTGGGCTCCACCTTCATGGCCTTCGGNCTGCTCTTCGTNGTGCCGCTCATCATCGGCCTGCCCTTTTTCCGGCGCAAATNCGCGGGCTTCGCCANNAGCGAGCGCGANGGGGCGNCCCGGCCATGACGCCCGCGCGCTGCTTNGCCACGGCCTTNCGCCAGTGCTGCACCAACATGGCCTGCGCGCCGCTCTTCATGGCGGCCATCGTGCTCTATGCCGCCTATTATTGCTGGCCCTACATGGCCCAGCTCCCGGACCACATCCATTGCGCCATNGTGGATGCGGACGGCACGGCNCTTTCGCGGCGNCTGATCATGGAATTTCGCGCCACGCCGGACCTCAATGTGCTGCANGTGACGGAGGACCGNGGCNAGGCCATCCTCGCCATGAAGGCGGGCGAGGTCTCCTCCATCGTGGAGATTCCGGCGCATTTCGCCGAGGATGTGGCNGCAGGCNTNCCCACGGCCATCACTCTCACGGCCGANGGGGCCTATCTCGTGGGCGGCAGGATGGCCACCGCCGGGGCCAGCGGCCCGCTCAAGGCCGCGGCCAGCCGCGCCGTCGCGTCCTGGCTTGCGGAGCAGGGCGCCTCCGNCGNCANAGCTNGCCCNCATGGAGANGCGAGGCNCCNGNCCTNNTCACCGTGCCNGCCTACAACACCATTTCCGGCTATCTCAATTTCGCGGTGCCCATCGTCTTTGTCATCGTNTTCCAGACGCTCATGTGCGCGGGCTTCGGCATGTTGTTCAACGCCTGGTACATGNCGAAGGAGCGGCCGCAGGTGCTCACGGCCGCGCTCGGCTCGCCGCTGTGCCTTTTCTGCGTGCAGATGNCGGTGTTCTTCNTCTGCCTGTTCTGGACCCTGTTCGTCGAGGGGCCGGTGTTCTACCTNCAGGGCATCAATTCCTTCCAGAATATNCCNGCCACGCTCGGCATGTGCGCNACNTTCTCNCTCGCCGTGAGCTCGCTCGCCNNNNTNCTNGCNCTNCTGCTCGGGCCCACGCANTTCGTCATGCAGGCGGTGGTNGTCTCGGCGCTGCCCTGCGTGTTCATNTCCGGCAATCTCTGGCCCACGCAGAANATCCCGCTCTTTTTCCGCTGTCTGGGCGCGCTCTTCCCGAGCACGCCGGGCTCCTACGGCATCATCCGCGCCTCGCAGTGCGGGGCGGATGTNGCCGAAGTGGCATCCTACATGGCGCACCTCCTCATCCTCGCCGGGGCCTATTTCCTGCTGGCCTGCCTCGTCGCCCGGCGCCAGAGCCGGCAAGCGCCCGGCGAGGAGCGCGCGGCCGAGGCAGCCTGACGCGGCGAGCCTTTGACTTTTGCGCCNNNCGCGCTATGGTGCGCCTCGCGCCGNAATNNCNGNGGTTCATCCGCAACTTTTATCCNTCGGCGATTCTTCCTTAATTCCGTCTGGAGCGAAGCGACAGACGGGGGCTCGTGCCGGAAGNATCCTAAAAAATAAGATTTTTAGGTTCCGGCAAGGAAGAAAAACAATTTCCGAAGGGAGTGTACTTCAGTACTCGACCGAGGAAATTTTTTTCTGACGCAGCCGGAACCTAAAAGGCTGTTTTTGACGGATAATTTCGGCATGGCGCAAGCAGGAGCGGCTCGGTCCGCTCCGCGCCAACAACTCAACACACCGACACCCACCCATTCCCGGAGACCCCATGCCCGGCACCCTGGCCCCCTCGCTCTGCCGCCTCTATGACCGGCTGCACCACTTCTGGGAAGGCACGGCCACCCAGCGCCGCCTCGCCTTCGGCCTGCTCTGGATTTACCTGCTCACCCTCGCCGCCGTGGAGCTTCAGCGCAAGGGCCTCTTCCCGGCGTGGCTCCCCCAGCCGCCCACAAGCCACTTCTGGTCCATCGAGCTCGCTTTCACCCTTATCCTCGTGATGGAGCTTCTGAGCCTCATCTTCGTGCTGCCGGACTCGCTCTCGCGCTCCATGGGCAAGCAGTTTGAAATCCTGACCCTCATCCTTTTGCGCAACGCCTTCAAGGAACTGCCCAAGTTCGGCGAGCCCGTGGACATCGGCATGGGCAATCTCTTCCAGATNGGCGAGATCGCTGCCTCGGCCGGGGCCGCGCTGCTCGTCTTTCTCTGCCTCGGCATCTACCGCCATCTCCAGCAGGGGCGGAATTATATCCGGGACGAAAGCCGCCGCGAGGGCTATGTGCTCAGCAAGAAGCTCGTGGCGCTCATCCTCTTCGGCATTTTCGCGGGCATCGGCGTGGAGCATGTGCTGGCCTTTCTCGAGGGGCGCCCCGCGCCCGGCGGCTCCGGCTTTTTCGAGACCATCTATACGGTGCTCATCTTCGCGGACATCGCCATGGTGCTCATCGCGCAACGCTATATGCCGAGCTATTTCGCGGTGTTCCGCAATTCCGGCTTTGTCATCGGGACGCTGCTCATGCGGCTGGCGCTCTCGGCGCCGCCCTATCTCTGCGCCGGGCTCGCCGTGTTCGCGGCGCTCTATGTGCTGGCGCTCACCTGGGGCATCGAACGCTTCAGCGCCACCTTCGCCCAGGACGGGAGGGGGCGCGGCTAGGCTGGCGGCTAGGCTGCGGCCCAGCCCCGCGCCTTGCCCCGGCGGCGGAATTCTGCCATACTGCATAACACCCTTCGGGCCATCACCACTTTGAGGAGTCTGTCATGCTCAATCCCGCGCAATGCGTGCTCTACAGCGGCGGCGCCGCCGGTACGGAACAGTTTTTCGGGGCGCTTGCCGAAAGCTGGGGCATCGAGGAAGTCAACTACAGCTTTGAAGGCCACCAGATCGACCGCAGCCGCGGCGTGCGCGTCCTCACCACCGAGGAGCTCGGCCTCAAGGACGTGAGCCTGACCTATGTCTCGCGCCTCATGAACCGCGAGTACACGCGCGCCCCGCTCTTCCGCAAGGTGCTCCAGTCCATCTGCTGGCAGGTGAGCAGCGGCGACGAGGTCATCGTGGTGGGCGCCATCCAGCCCGACAACACGGTGAAGGGCGGCACCGGCTGGGGCGCGGAATTCGCCAAAATCTGCAACAAGCCCCTGCATGTGTTCGACCAGCCGCGCAGCGCCTGGTTCTTCTGGGACAAGGACGTGTGGAAGCAGGTGGAGGCCCCGGTCATCGAGCATCCGCACTTCGCGGCCACGGGAACCCGCTTTTTGGAAGATAACGGCCGCATCGCCATTCAGGACCTGTTCGCGCGCTCCTTCAAGCGCTAGGCATCCCCCGCGGGGCGGCGCGGCCGGACCGCGCCGTCTCCCACCGGAGGCAGGAACCGCAATGATGCCGCCCAGCTTCAGCGCCGCCGAGCGCGCGGCCCTCGCCATCGTGCAGGGAAACATCCCCGACTCGCTCACGCCCTATGCGGACATCGCCGCCGAGACGGGCCTCCCCGAGGCGGAGGTCATCGGGCTGCTCACGCACCTCAAGGAGAGCGGTGCCATCCGGCGTTTCGGCGCGAGCATCCGCCACCAGCGCACCGGCTGGACGCACAACGCCATGATCGCCTGGGTGGCCAGCGAGGAGGAGGCCGCAGCCTGCGGGCCCATCGCTGCCGCGCATCCGCGCGTCTCCCACGCCTATTACCGCCCGAGCCCGGCCGCCGACTGGCCCTATACCCTGTACACCATGGCCCACGGGCGCAGCGAGGCCGAATGCCTCGGCGTGGCCGAGGATTTGCTGGCCGCGTGGCCGCTTCGCGACTATGCCGTGCTCCGCAGCCTCAAGGAACTGAAAAAGACCTCCATGACCTATTTCGCCTGAGCGCCCGCGGGGCGTCCCGGCATCGAGCAAGAAGGAACTCCCCATGGACGACCGTTCACGCGAGCTTTACGAAGCGGCCTTGGCCCTCATCCCCGGCGGCGTCAACAGCCCTGTCAGGGCCTGCCGCAACGTGGAGAGCCTGCCCCTGTTCATCGCCGAGGCCCACGGCGCGCACCTGAAGGACGTGGACGGCCGCGTCTATGTGGATTTCGTGCTCTCCTGGGGGCCCATGATCCTCGGCCATGACGAGCCTTCGGTGACCGCGGCCCTGACCGCGGCCGTGGCCCGCGGCACGAGCTACGGCGCGCCCTGCCCGGACGAGGTGGCCCTCGCCCAGGAAGTGGTCGCGGCCATGCCCGGCCTCGAGATGGTGCGCATGGTCAATTCCGGCACGGAAGCCACCATGAGCGCCCTGCGCCTGGCCCGCGCGGTCACGGGCCGAGACAAGGTGGTCAAGTTCATCGGCTGCTACCACGGCCATGCCGACCCCTTCCTCGCGGCCGCGGGCTCGGGGGTCGCCACGCTCTCCATTCCGGGCACGCCCGGCGTGCCCAAGGCCGTGGTGGAGGACACGCTGCTCGTGCCCTACAACGACCTTGAGGCGGCCACGGCCTGCTTCCAGAAGCATGGCGAGCATATCGCGGCCGTCATCGTGGAGCCGGTGGCCGCCAACATGGGCCTCGTGCTGCCGCTGCCCGGCTTCCTCGAAGGCCTGCGCCAGCTCACCGAGGAATATCGCAGCCTGCTCATCTTCGACGAGGTCATCACAGGCTTCCGCCTGGCCTATGGCGGCGCGCAGGCGCGCTTCGGCATCGACCCGGACCTCACCTGCTTCGGCAAGATCATCGGCGGCGGCCTGCCGGTGGGGGCCTTCGGCGGCAAACGCCGCTACATGGAGCGCGTGGCCCCGGCGGGCGACGTCTACCAGGCGGGTACGCTCTCGGGCAATCCGCTCGCCATGGCCGCGGGCCTCGCCACCTTGCGGCGCCTCAAGACCGAGGACTATGCGGCCCTCGAAAAGCGCACCCAGGCCTTCGCCAGGGAGCTCGCCGACATCCTCCGCGCCAAGGGCGTTCCCGTGCAGATGCCGACCATCGCCTCCATGTTCTGCCCTTTCTTCAGCGAAACGCCGGTGGCCAATTTCGAGCAGTCCAAGAAGTGCGACCAGAAACTCTTCACCGCCTTCTACCAGCAGATGCGGGCCGCGGGCATCTATCTCGCGCCCTCGGGCTTCGAGACGGGCATGGTCTCCTTCGTGCACACGAAGGACGACTTCGACCGCGCACTGGAGGCGGCCAGGGCGGTAAAATTCCCGGCGTGAGCCCGGTGCGGCGTCCCTTGCGCCGGGCGCGGGGCCGTGCGCGGGCGCAAAGCCCGGCCTCAGCGCTCGCCTGCTGGGCCCTCAGCCTGCCGGGCCTCGCCACGGGGCAAAGGCTCGTGGCCGCGCTCGCGGAAATGCCCTGGGTGGCCCCCGACGGGTCGACGGTTGCCGAGTGCCGTCTCCTGGCGCCGGCGCGTATCCGCGCCCTTGCCGGAACGATTGGTGAGACCGGGCTCGTTCCCTTCGCCCGCTTTGCCGATGCGCTGGCGCGGGATTTCCGCACGTTCCGCGGTCATGTCATCATCGGCGCGGCGGGTATCGCCGTGCGGGCGCTGGCCCCGCTTTTGCGCCACAAGAGCGTGGACGCGCCCGTGGTGGTGCTGGACGCGGGCGGCCGCTTTGCGGTGAGCCTGCTCTCCGGCCACTGGGGCGGCGGCAACAGCCTCGCCCGGCATGTGGCGTCCCTGCTTGGCGGGGAAGCGATCATCACCACGGCCTCGGACGGAGTTTCCGACGGCCCGCCGCCGCTGGATGAGCTCGCGCGGGGCGCGGGGCTGCGCATCCTCGACTGGGACAAGCTCCCGCGCGTGGCCGCGGCCCTGCTGGAGGGCGACGCCGTGCCTCTCTCCGACCCGCTTTCCTGCCTGCCCGGTGCTGCCCCGCCCCGCTTCAGGCGCGGAGCTGAAACTGCCAGCGGGGACATCCCCCTTGTGCGCATCCATTGGAAGCACACGCCGCCCGGACCGGGGGTGCTGCGCATGGCCGCGCCGCTGCTCCATGCGGGCGTGGGCGCGCGCCGGGGCGTCCCGGCCGGGGACATCGTGGCCGCGGTGCGCGCGGCCCTTGCGGAGCACGGGCTGGAAGCCGCGGCTCTGGCGAGCCTCGCCACGGTGACGGAAAAGGCGGCCGAGCCGGGCCTTACGGAAGCCGCCCGCCGCCTCGGCGTGCCCCTCCTGGCGTTCCCTGCGCCACGCCTCGCGGCCGTGGCCGTGCCGCATCCATCCCCGGCAGCCGGAGCGCACTTCGGCCTCCCCCCCTTCAGCGTCTGCGAAGCGGCCGCCCTGCTGGCGGCGCAGGAGACTCGCCCGGACGGCCTTTCCGTGCTGCTGGCTCCCAAAACCGTGTTCCAGGGCAGCATCACCGTGGCCGTCGCCGTTTGCCAAGGAGAACCTCCATGCTGAACACTCCCGCTGCTCCCGCGCCGCTCACCGTGGTCGGCATCGGGCCCGGCGACNCCGNCCTGCTCACGCCCGCAGGCCCGNGCCGCGCTGGAANNCNCCGCCTGCGTGGCGGGCTANGGCCTCTACCTCGACCTNNTNCCNCCNGAACTNCTCGCGGGCAAGCGCCGCATCAGCTCCGGGATGCGGCAGGAGCGGGAGCGCTGCGCCGCCGCCGTGGACGCGGCGCTTTCCGGCGANCCCACGGCCCTTGTGAGCTCGGGCGACGCGGGCATNTACGCCATGGCCGGGCTCGCGCTGGAAATNCTGGAGGCGCGCGGCCTCATCGGCACCGTGCCCTTCAGCGTGGTGCCGGGCGTGCCCGCNCTCTGCGCCGCNGCNTCGCTCCTCGGCGCGCCGCTGACCCATGATTTCGCCTGTATCAGCCTGAGCGANCTGCTCACCCCGCTTGAGCGCATCCGGGNNCGNCTTGNGGCCGCGCTGNCCGCGGATTTCGTCTGCGTCATCTACAATCCGCGCTCCCACGGCAGGCCCGACTATCTCGGCATGGCCTTCGACATGGCGCGGNNCCACCGNNNGCCCTCCTGCCCGGTGGGCATGGTGNGNAAGGCCTACCGCCCCGGNCAGGANGTCNTCCTCACCACGCTNGCCGAGGCNGANNC
>JAAUYX010000075.1:17983-28555 GCA_014804905.1 Desulfovibrio sp.
GGCCGACATGCTCACCCTCGTCATCATCGGCAATTCCGAGAGCCGCCTGGCCGGCCCCTACATGCTCACCCCGCGGGGCTACAGCCATGCGAGCGGCGCGGAGCCCGGCNGGAAAACGGCTTGAATTTTTCGGGCGCAGGCGTAGCTTCGCGCCATGGAAAAAAAGAAAATCTTCCTCCTCGCCCTGGGGCACATGTCCTGCGACGTCAATTCCGGGGCGCTGCCCGCGGCGCTGCCCTATCTGCGCTCGGCCTACGGGCTCGACTACCAGGCGACNGGCGGCCTCATGCTCGCCTATTCCTGCCTTTCCTCCATTATCCAGCCCCTCTTCGGGCTTTTGGCCGACAAGCTCTCCAAGCCGTGGTTTTTGCCGCTGGGCGTGGCGCTGGCGGGCTGCGGCATCGCCTGCATCGGCTTTTTCTCGAGCTACTGGACCATTTTCACGGTCATTGCCATCAGCGGCGTGGGCGCGGCCCTGTTCCATCCTGAAGGCGCGCGCCACGCCAACCGCGTTTCGGGCGAAAGCAAGGGCGTCGGCCTCAGCATCTTCTCCATCGGCGGCAATACGGGCTTCATCCTCGGGCCGCTTTTGGTGGCGGGCTTTGTGGGCGGTTTCGGCATGAAGGGCATGGGCGTTTTCGCCGTGCTCGGCCTCNTCATGGCGACGGTGCTCCTCGTCGCCATCACGCGCCTCGGGCGCGGGGCGCCGCAAGNGCCGAAAAAAAGCGCGGCCGAAGCCCCGGCGGACGGCCCGAAGCCCGTCAACAACTGGCACGAGTTTTCCCGGCTCACCGTGGTCATCGTGGCGCGGTCCACGGTGTTCGTGGGCTGCAACGCCTTTATCCCGCTCTACTGGGTGAACGTGTTCGGGCAGTCCAAGGCGGCCGGGGCCGTGGCGCTNGTCATCTTCTGNGCCTGCGGCGTGGGCTGCAACATCCTCGGCGGGATGCTCTCGGACCGCATCGGCTGCGTGCCCGTCATCCGCCTCGCCTTCACGGTGATGCCNTTNGCNGTGCTCGCCTTCAGCCTCGCGCCCAGCGTGGCCTGGGCCT
This sequence comes from Desulfovibrio sp., assembly GCA_014804905.1. Taxonomy (GTDB): domain Bacteria; phylum Desulfobacterota; class Desulfovibrionia; order Desulfovibrionales; family Desulfovibrionaceae; genus Desulfovibrio. Next base: position 19,036 of record JAAUYX010000075.1, read on the forward strand.
ATGCCTGCCTGCCGCTGCTGGGCTTCGTGCTCTACGCGCCCTTCAGCTCGCAGGTGGTGCTCGGCCAGCGGCTGCTCGCGCGCAATATCGGCTTCGCCTCGGGCGTGACCCTGGGCCTTGCCACGAGCCTCGGCGGCGTGGCCCAGCCCTTCCTCGGGAGCATCGCCGACCTGGCGGGCCTGCCCGTGGCTATCCGGGTGCTGGCGGGCGTGGCGCTCCTCGGCGCGACCTTCTCCTGGCTGCTCTCGCGCGGAGCCGCATCCCGCCCGGAGCCGGGAGCGGCGTAGGCCCGCGCCGTCACAGCGACAACAGCACCATATAGAGGGGGATGGTCACCGCGCTGGCGAGGGTGGAGAGCGAGACCATGACGGAGCCGAACTCCGGGTCCGTATTGTAGTAGCCGCTCAGGATGGCGACCTGCATGAGCACGGGCAGCGACGCCTGCATCACGAANACCTTGCCCATGAGCGCGGGCAGGCNGAAAAANGGCAGCAGCGNCCAGANNAGGAGCGGGCTCGCCACCATGCGGCCNGNNANCGCCAGCGCCATGTCGCGNGTGACGCGCANNNGGCGCAGGTCCATNTCCTGCAGGGTGACGCCGATATAGATGAGGGCGAGCGGCGTGGTGAGATCGCCCACCTGCCGCGCCGCCGTGAGGATGAAACCGGGCAGCTCCACATTCAGGAGCGCGAGAGATATCCCGGCGAGAAAGCCGAACAGCGGCGCGGAAACGAGGGCACGCCGCTTGCCCCCCGGCCGGCCGGCTTGGGTAGTGGCGCCATCCGCCTGCCGGGCCGGGACGCCNGGAGTCCGCTCGTCCCGGCTGATGGCATAGTTGCCCACTGTCCAGAAAAAGGACGTGCTCGCAAAATAATAGAGGAGCACATAGGGCACGGCCTCCTCTCCGAAAAGCGCCATCGTGACCGGGATGCCGATGAAGATGGTGTTGGGGTTGGAGACGCAGGCGCAGAAGAGCCCGAAATGCCGCCGTTCCACCCCGACGGCGCGGCCCACGATAAAGGCCAGCCCGTACATGATGATCATGCCCACGAACGGCAGGAGGGTGCCCGTGAGCATATGCACGAGGTCCTCCCGCGCGAAGGTGCGCAGGATGGTGCACATGAGGAAGGGCGGCAGGGCCACATTGGTGACGAGCCGTGGCAGGAGCGCGCGTACCGCCGGCGGGAACCAGCCCCGCGCCGCGAGCACATAGCCCACGCCCACCACGATGAGGAGGCTCAGGACGCCCCCGAATGCCTGCAACAAGACCATGCGTTCTTGTAGCGGCTTTTGCCCCAGCGGTAAACCGCCCTCGCCGCTTGCGGGCGCGGGCCGCTTCCCGTATAGAGCTTCTTGCATGTACGCTGCCGCGCTGGGCCTGAAAACGCACGGCGCGGCGGAGGGCCTATGAAGCGAGTCCTCTTCATCGTTCTGGGCATCGTGGTCCTGCTCGGCGGGGCCGGGGCCTTCTTCCTGAGCCGCCTGGACGCGGACTTCATCGTGCGCCGCATCGCCGAGGCCACGGANCGCGCCACGGGCGCGCCCCTCACGCTCGAGGCAGCGCCCACACTCTCCCTGCTGCCCCCCGGCGTGCGCTTCGGCGCGGCCCGCTGGAGCGGCGAGCCCGGCGGCAACGCCGTGACCGTGTCCCTGCAGGGCGGCATGGCGCGGCTGGAACTGGCGCCGCTTTTTTCCGGCAACATCGTCATCAGCGAAATCAGGCTCGAGCGGCCCGAGGCCGACATCCGGCTTGCGTCCGCGCAAACTCGGGAGCATGTGGGGGAGGCCGCGCCCGCGGGTCCGGCTCCAGCGGAGGCGGATAGGGAAAAAGCCGCCCGCAAGGCCCCGGACGACGCCCTGCCCTTCGAGCTCGGGCGCCTCACCGTCACCCAGGGAGCGCTCAAGCTCACGGACGGCGAGCGCGTGACGCGCGTCACGGGCTTCAACCTGTCGCTGGAAAACCTGCGCCGCCGGGAAGAAACGTCCATTCAGGGCGACATGGTGCTGGAGCTGGCGGAGCGGGGCGAGCCTGAGCTTTCGGGCAATCTCGCCTTCAAGGGGAGCCTGCGCTACTACGCGCCCAACCTCACCTTCCGGCAGGTCTCCCTCGCGTTCACGCCGCTCGCGGGCCTCATCCCGCGCGAGCTGGCCCCGCTCCAGCTCACGGGCGAGGGCGCGCTGGACCTCGCAAGCCTTCGCCTCAACCTTGCCGAGGCGCGCCTGACCACGCCGCAGGCCCGGCTCACCGTGCAGGGCGAGGGCACGCTGGCGCCCCCGGCCTTCGCGGGCGGCGGAGCATTCTCCGGGGAGGCGCCCGCGCTGGCGGCGCTGGCGGGCCTCACCGTGCCCAGGGGCGCGGGGGACAGCGTGGAAGCCGCTTTGCGGCTGGACTTTTCCGGCAATACCCTGCGCCTCGCCGGGCTGGACGCGCGCGGCGCGGGCGTCGCCCTCGGGGGCGACCTTGCCGTGACCATGCCCACGGCGGCGGAAGCGGCCCCGGCCGTGCGCGGCAGCCTGCGGCTCGGGGCCGTGGACCTGGCGCCCTGGCTCGCCGGAGAAAAGGCGCCCGCGCCCGCGGGAGCCAAGGCAGCCGCCAAGGGCGCGCCGGGTGGTAAAACAGCCCCCGCGCCGGGCGCCGGGATGAAGCAGTCCCTGAACGGGCTGCCCACACTTGACCTGCGCCTGAGCATCGCCGCCCTGCGCTACGGGGCCCTGGGCCTTGCGGACCTCACCGCGCGCCTCACCGGCAAGAGCGGACGCTACAGCCTCGAGGACCTTTCGACGCGCCTGACCACGGGGGGCAGCCTCAAGGGCACGCTCAGCGCGGACCTCGCTGCCGCCGCCTACAGCGTCAGGGCCACGGGCACGGGCGTGGACATCGGGCCGCTCTGCGCCGCCGCGGGCAAGGCCGGACTCGCCTCCGGCACAGCGGCCTTCAGCGTGGACCTGCGCTGCGCCGGCGCGGACAGCCGGGCCCTTGTGGCGAGCCTTGACGGCTCGGGCACGCTGGAGGCGCGGGACCTTTCCGCCCCGGCCCTGCGCGACGCCGCGGCTGCGTTGAAAGCTCTGCCCGTGCGCGGCCTGAGCATCCCGGAGCGTATCACCGCCCTATCCGCACCCTTCACGGCCCGCAGGGGCGAGATCACGGCGCGGCCCGTTACGCTCACGGCCCAGGGCCTTTCCGCCCGTGGCGAAGCGGCCGCGAACCTTGCGCGCGAATATCTGCAAGGCTCGGCCACGGTCTCGGCAGCGGGCCTCAACATCCCCCTCACCTTCAAGGGGCCCTTCAGCGACATCCGCGTCGGCGTCGACCCNANNTTCGCGATGGAGCTGGGCGCGAAACTGGGCGGCATCCCCGGCATGGGCANTGCNGCCGGAGCGGCGGGCGGGGGTGCCGCGCGCGGCGCGGGCAACGCCGTGCGNGACGGCCTCGGCGCGGCCGGNGGCATCGTGCGCGGGCTTTTGGGGCGCTAAAGGTCCCTCTGCCCTAAAGTTTCGCCCCATTCCGCCGTTGAGCTGGAGGGCGGAATAGTATAGAGTTCCGCTCACGGGCCTTTTTGCCCGCAGTCGAAGCAGCACACGCGGGCTCCCGGCCAGCGGGGGCGTCCGCACAGGCGGTACGGCATGTATCTGCTCATAGGCCTCATCGTTGTCGCAGTCTCCGTGGGCGTGGGTTACACCATGTCCCACGGCGACTGGGGCGTGCTCTTCCAGCCGGCGGAATTCATCATCATCCTCGGCTGCGCCATGGGCGCGTTCTTCGGCAGCCAGACCAAGTACACCTTCGGGCTCATCCTNAANAGCCTCAAGCACCTCTTCGCCGACCCCGGCTCCAGCAAGGCCCGCTATCTCGAGACCCTGGCCCTGCTCTACGCGCTCTTTTCCAAGATGCACCGCGAGGGCGTCATCAGCATNGAAGGCGACGTGGAAAAACCCGAGTCCAGCCCCATTTTCAGCAANTATCCCAATATCTCCAAGAACAGCACCCTGGTCCACTTCATCGGCGACACCCTGCGCGTCTACCTCACCACCGGCGACCCGGCGGACATCGACAGCCTCATGGACATGGACATGGACACCATGCGCGAGGANGGGATGCTGCCCGCGCACCTCGTCACGCACATGGCCGAGTCCCTGCCGGGCATGGGCATCGTGGCCTGCGTGCTCGGNGTGGTCGTNACCATGGGCATGATCAACGAGCCGCCGGACGTGCTCGGCCACCACATCGGCGCGGCCCTCGTGGGCACCTTTTTCGGCATCCTCTGCTGCTACGGCCTCTTCGGGCCCATGGGCTCCAAGCTCGAGAACTACGTCGCCGAGGAGCATTTTTACTACAATGCGGTGAANGAGGCGCTGGCCGCGGCCATCCGCGGCTCCACGCCGCTCATCGCCGTGGAATACGGGCGCCGGGCCATCCCCTACCCCTTCCGGCCCGCCTTTTCGGAGATGGAAGAGAAGCTCAGGAGCAACTAGGCCCGGCAGGCATTTTGCAAAGCATCGTCCGTTCCCGCGTACCCTGTATGCGGGAANGNCGTTTTCGGGCCCGNACGGCCCTNCNNTNCAAGGAGGCACTATGAGCGGCGCATGGAAAGTCGCCTACGCCGACTTCGTNACGGCCATGATGGCCTTCTTTCTCCTGCTCTGGATATTGAACATGGTCCCGCCGGAGACNCGNGCNGGCCTNGCNGCCTATTTCAGCGGCGAGCGCAACTTCGANTCCAGCGCCACCTCGCCNGTCTCCAACAANCCNTTCATCCAGAACACGGACAAGATCGACACGCGCGACCTCAAGATCAGCGAGGTGGAAAAGTCCCACTACGCCATCGCCCAGAAGCTCAAGCAGATGCTCATGGCCGACGCCGTGCCGCAGAACGCCTCGGGCATCAGCGCGGACGACGTGGGCGTGCAGCTGCGCGTCAATTCGGACATCATGTTCAAGCCCGGCGAGGTGNCCCTTCAGCCCGAGGGCATCAAGGTGCTCGGCGACGTGCTCGACATCATGAAGGAATACAACCTCTATCTCGTCGTGCGCGGCCATGCGGACGGCAGCGAGGCCAGGCCGCCCTATGACTCGCCCTGGGAGCTTTCCGGGGCGCGCGCCGCGGCTGTGCTCCGCTATCTCGCGGACCACGGCNTCAAGCCCACGCGCCTGCGCGGCGTGGCCTACGGCGANACGCGGCCGCTCAAGCCCGGCATCTCCGAGGANAGCCGCGCCGTNAACCGCCGCGTGGAGTTCTTCTTCCACCGGCCNGAGGTCATGTCCTACAGCGTGGTNTACTGAGCCGCATGGCCACGCCNCGNGTGCGCGCNNACCAGCTCGCCNTTGAGCAGGGCCTGGCCGAAAGCCGGGAAAAGGCGCGCAGCCTCATCATGGCCGGGCGCNTCGTGCTCGCGCCNGCCGAAGGCGCGCCGCCGGGGATGCAGCCCGTGGCCGTGCCCAAGCCGGGCCACGGCTACCCGGCGGGCACGCGCCTCGCGCTTTTGCCCGGCGAGCGCTATGTGAGCCGCGGCGCGTACAAGCTGCTCACCCTGCTGGACCATTTCCACCTTGACGTCACGGGCCTTAAGTGCGTGGACGCCGGGGCCTCCACCGGCGGCTTCACCGACTGCCTGCTCCAGCGCGGCGCCGCCCGCGTCTATGCCGTGGACGTGGGCCGCGCCCAGCTGCACGAGCGCTTGCGCGCCGATCCGCGCGTCATCAACCTCGAGGGCGTGAACCTGCGCTACGCCGAGCCGGGCCTTATTCCCGAGCCCGTGGACCTGCTCACGGGCGACGTGTCCTTCATCTCGCTCACCCTCATCTTACCCCCCTGCATGGCGTGGCTCAGGCCCGGAGGCCTCGCGGCGCTGCTCATCAAGCCCCAGTTCGAGCTCGGCCCCGGAGAGGCCGTGCGCGGCGTGGTGCGCGACGAAGCAGCGCGGCAGCGCGCCGTGGACAAGATCGTCAGCTTCTGCACCGCGGAACTCGGGCTTGAGGCCCGTGGCGTACTGCCCGCAGCCATCAAGGGGCCCAAGGGCAACCAGGAATATATGGCCCTGTTCCGGCGCCCGGAGTGAAAAACGGGCCGGAAAAAATGACAAAACGCCTGCCCCTCGGGGCCGGCGTTTTTTGTTGCCGTGGCGGGAGCGCCGGCGCGCGCGGGAATTTCAGACCCGTTCTTTTGCCATACGGACAGGCTCTTTCCGCTGCGGGCCCGCGCCCTCCCCTTCTTCCACGGAAAACAGGTCATTCACCTCGCAGCCGAGATAGCTGGCGATACATACCAGCGTGTCCAGGCGGCAGGCGCCGATCTGCCCGCGCCGGGCGCGGATGAGGGTCATTTCCGCAAGGCCGGTGTCCTCCACCATCTGCCTCAGCGTAATGCCCCGCTGTTCCATGAGCGGCTTGAGATTGCTCCGCAACATGCGACACCTCGTATCGCATGTTGCTATAGCCCATGCCGCTTGCCCTTTCCCCTCTAATATATTAGAGTAAACGCCACCAAAATGGGGAGGGGAAACAATGAAGATCTGGCTGAACCTGATTCTGGCGTTGACGCTCGCCTGCAGCCTCGGCTGCGCGAGAAAGGTTGTGAAGAGCTGGGCCTCCGCCGGAGGGAGCCGCGCGGACGCCACGGTGGAGGTCGGCTATACCTACAATCCCAATCTGGAAATACCGGAAACCAATGAAGCCCAGGGCCGCAAGGTGGCGGAGGAAAAATGCCGCTTTTGGGGCTATTCCGAGGCCGAGCCTTTCGGCATGGTCAAGCGTACCTGCCAGCAATGGGCCTATGACCCCATCGTCGGGCGTCAGTGTGTGGACATGCTGGTCTCCCAGCAATACCAGTGTCTGGGCATCGGGGACGATACGCGGCAACTTGATGTGATGCCCAAAAAGCCCATTAAGCGCTGACCGGAATTTCCCGCCGCCAATGAAAGACGCCTGCCGGGGGGCAGGCGTTTTTCGTTGCCGTGGCGGCCGCGTTGGCGCGGCGGCAATTTTTCGCGGCCTAGTTGGCCGGGGCGGCTTCGGCGGGCTTTTCCGCCGGGGCCGGGGGAACCACGGCCGGGGCCGGCGCCGCTTCCGGCGCGCTCTCGGGGGCCATGCCGGAAAGCGCGCTTTCGGGCACGGGCTTGAACTCCACCTTCTGCTTGTTCACTTCCGCGATGACGGCCGCGGTGACATCCGCGCCGGGCTTGAAGGAGGCGACGGCCTCGGCCCCGAGGATCATGTCGTAGCCCTGGGCCTCGCGGTAGCTGTTGACCACGCGCTGCACGCTGTCAAAGAGCAGGTTGACCACGTTCTGCTGCTCGGCCTGCATCCGCTGCTGCGAGGCGGCATAGACCCGCTGGAGCTCCTGCATGGCGGCCTCGTCCTTGGGGTTCTTTTCAAGGCGGTCCTGGATGGCGTCGAGCTCCGCCTGCATCCCGGCCTGCTGGGCCTCGAGGAATTTCACGCCTTCCTTGCCGGGCTCGCTGTCACGCATGACGCGGCCCATGTCCACGATGGCGATTTTGGGCTGGGCGACCTGGCTTTCCTGCTGCTGGCAGCCCGTGAGTACAAAGAGGCCCACGAGAAGGGGCGCGATGATTCGGCTGGTGCGCATACGGTGATGACTCCTTTAAAGAAAGTAGGGAAGCAGCCTAGACCAGTTTTTATACTTTTTCAAGAAAATTCCGGGCCCGCGGCGCGCGACAATTTATGGACGCGGCTTTTCGCATCTTTCAGGAAAAAGCGAGCGATGCCGGCTTGTTCCGCTCCTGCAAAAGCGCCGGGAGGACTTGACGCAAAGCCCCTTTCCCCCGTATATGGGGGGAATCCATGTACACGCGAAAGATGTCGCTCCGGCGGACGCGCCGGGCGCCTCTTTTCGCGCAAACCCGGGCCGAACATGCGATCGCTCAAGATTCTGCGCGCGCACAAGAAAGAAGTGGTGGATTCCTGGGTGGAGGCGGTTTTCGCCACCTACCCGCTGGAGACCACGGGCTTTCTGCGCACCGCGAGCGACCCCTTCACCAATCCCGTGGCGCACATGACGCGCGAGGCCGCGGGCGTGCTCTTCGACGCCGTGGCCGGGGAGGATGTGGAGGCCGCCACGGTGCGCGCCTCGCTGGACCGCTTCGTCAAGCTGCGCGCCGTGCAGAAGTTCGCCCCCAGCCAGAGCCTCGCGGTCTTTTACCTCATGAAGCCCATCCTCCGCGAAAAGGTCATGCCCGAGATGCGCCTCAAGGGGCGCCTCGAGGACTATCTGGACGCGGAATCGCGCCTCGACACCCTGGCGCTCCTCGCCTTCGACATCTATGCCGAAGCGCGGGAGACCGTGGCCGAGTCGCGCATCAAAGAGATCAGGAACCAGCACGCCCAGCTCGCCCGCTGGGCGCAGCGCCTTGAAAACGGGCCCGATTCGGCGGAAGCCGCGGGCCCCGAGAGCCCGGAAAAGGCCCCCAGGGACCACGCGGACCCTGGCCAGAACCCCAGCCAAGCGAGGTAGGGAATGTTTGCATCGTTGGTCCTCGTGCTGCTCATCGCGGCCATCGCCTGGATCGGAGCGAGCGTGGGGCTCGCGCCGCTCTTCGGCGTGGTGCTGCCGTATGCGGCGGTGCTCGTCTTCATCGGCGGCATGATCTGGCGCATGGCGTACTGGGCGAAATCCCCGGTGCCCTTCTGCATCCCCACCACGGGCGGCCAGGAGCAGTCGCTCGACTTCATCAAACAGGCCAAGATCGACTGTCCCAGCACCACCTGGGGCGTGGTCAAGCGCATGTTCACCGAGGTCTTTCTCTTCCGCTCGCTCTTCCGCAACACCAGCGCGGAAATCGTGGAAAACGACCCCGTGAACAAGGGCCCCCGCCTCATCTACTATTCCTCCCTGTGGCTCTGGGCCTTCGCGCTCATCTTCCACTATTCGGTGCTCGTCATCTTCATCCGCCATTTCCGCTTCTTCATGGAGCCCGTGCCCGCGCCCATCACCTGGGTGGAGACCATCGACGGCATCATGCAGGTGGGAAGCCCGCGCTTCTACTGGACGGGCGGCCTTGCGCTCGTGGCGCTGCTCTTCCTTTTGGCGCGCCGCGTGTGGAACTATCGCCTGCGCTATATCTCCCTCGCCAACGACTATTTCCCGCTCTGGCTTTTGCTCGGCATCGTCTGTAGCGGCCTTTGCCTGCGCTATTTCGACAAGACCGAGATTTCGCAGGTGAAGATTTACCTCATGGGCCTCACGCACTTCGCGCCCGTCTCGGCCGCGGGCATCAACGGGCTCTTCTTCATCCACCTGACGCTCGTCTGTGTGCTGCTCATGTATTTCCCCTTCTCCAAGCTCGCGCACATGCCCGGCGTGTTCTTCAGCCCCACGCGCAACATGGCCAACAATTCGCGGCGCATCCGGCACATCAATCCCTGGAACCCGCCCAAGCAGTACTTCACCTATCCCGAATACGAGGACGCCTACCGCGACGCCATGGCCGAGGCGGGGCTTCCCCTGGAAAAGCAACCCGAAAAGGCTGCCGAGTAAGGAGGCACCACGATGGCAAAACTCCC
>JAAUYX010000076.1 GCA_014804905.1 Desulfovibrio sp.
TCCATGGCCATCGCTGGAGGTCGTGACCGTGGGCGGCGGGCTCCCTTCCTGAAGAAGGCTCAGGGCGGCCAGCGCCGCCGCCGTGGCCGCGGTGCCCGTGGTGAAGCCCTCGCGCCGCGGGCGAGCAGTTTTAGGCATCGGCTCAATCCAGCCAGACGCGCCCGCGGGCGATCAGTGTCACCGGGCCGTCGATGTGGGCCTCCACCCGGCCGTCCGCGCCGGGCGCGCCCACGCGCACCTGAAGGAGGGAGCCGGAAGGCTGGGCGAGCCGGCATTCGGCGAGGCCGTGGCGCGCGAAAAGTTCCAGCGCCAGGGCGAGGGCCCCGGAGCCGCAGGCGTTTTCGGCCACAAGGGTGCGCGCGTCGCGTACATGCACCACCGGGGTCATGGCAAAGCCCGAGCCTTCGGGCCGCCACCAGATGACCCCGGCTGCGGCCTCGCCGAGGAGGGCCGCCTTCTCGAGCGCGGCCCGGGCGCTCCCGGCAAGGTCCGGTGGCAGTTGGGCGCCCTCAAGCGGCAGGAGGAGATGGCTGATGCCCGGAAGCCGCACGAGGCGCGCCCCAGCGGGGAGCCCCGGCAGCATTTCAGGCCCGGTTTTTGGCGGAAGCGTCAGGCGGGCCGCCACCTGCCAGCGGGGCGCCGCGCCGCGCACGGTAAGCCGCACCGGGCCCTCCCAGCCGGAGACGCGGATTTCCTCCTGCAGCGGCCCGCCTTGGGCACGGATGCCAAGCGCGAGGAGCGCGCCGAAGGCGCGGCTTGCGTTGACGCAAAATTCGCCGCCGGCCATGGAGAGGCTGCGCCCGGCGAGGGACACCGTGCCCGCCTGCTCCGCGCCGAGAATGGCGGGGTCGAGGACGGCGCGGGCAAGGGCGGCCCGGCCTTGGGGCGGCGCGTCCGCATCGTGCAGGAAGATGGTGGTGTTGCCGCCGGAGCTCCATTTGGAGAAGGTCAGCTCCGGCATGGGCCGTCCTCGTGGTGCATGGCCGAAAGTATGCCCCACGGCCCGGGCCGTGTCCAGCGGGCCGGGCGCCGCCGCTTTTGGGGGCGGCCGGGGCTCCCGAGGCCACTTTTTCGGAATCGCCGAATATGACTTGCAGATTTTTCGGAAGGGGAGTATCAAAAACCAGTTGCCGCGTTCAGGCGAGCGGGGCGACGAGCCGGTCCTTACTGGCGGGCAAATCGTGACAACTGTCGGCAAACAGCTTCAAGGCCGACACACAAACCGTTTTTGGGAGGCATCATGAAATCGCTCCGTTTTCTCGCCCTCGCGGCGGTTCTTGTTCTGGGCTACGCCGTAGCGGCTGCCGCTGCCACGCCGACCTGCAACAAGAAAATCAACAGCTTCGACTTCGTCGTGGACTATTCCGGCTCCATGATGATGCAGAACAAGCAGCTCAAGAAGGACAAGATCGTCATCGCGAAAGACGTTCTGCAGCGCGTCAACGCGGCCATTCCTGCCCTTGACTATAACGGCGGCCTGCACACCATCACGCCCGACGGCGTCATCATCCCCCAGGGCCCCTGGGACCGCGCTGCCATGAGCGCCGGCATCAACAAGCTGAAGAGCGGCTTCCAGATTTTCGGCCGCATGACCAGCATGGGCAACGGCCTGCACAAGTATGAGCCCTTCGTCAGCTCCATGCAGACCCCGTCCGCCCTCATCCTCGTGACCGACGGCGACAACAACCGCGGCGAGAGCGTGGTCGAGGTGGCCCGCCAGCTCTACGCGAGCCAGCGCGACCTCACCATCCACATCATCTCCCTTGCCGACAACGCCAAGGGCGAAGCCATCATCAAGGAACTCGCGGCCCTGAATCCGAACAGCATCGTGGTGCGCGGCGAAGAGCTCGCCACCAGCGACGCCGCCGTCGAGCGCTTTGTCCTTTCCGTGTTCTGCCAGGACGAGGACGTCATCGTCCTGCGCGGCGTGCACTTCGCCTTCAACTCCTACGCGCTTGACAGCAAGGCCCAGGGCATCCTCAACGAGGCCGCCGTGCTTATCAAGGCCAATCCCAACAAGCACGTGGTCCTGAAGGGCTGGACCGACTACATCGGCTCCGACGCCTACAACAAGGTCCTTTCGCAGAACCGCGCCAATGCCGTGAAGAACTACCTCGAGAAGCAGGGCATCCCGGCCAGCCGCATGACGGCCATCGGCTGCGGCAAGTCCTTCAAGTATGACAACCACACCGAGGAAGGCCGCTACATGAACCGCCGCGTCGAGATTTCCTTCGACTAGGCTGACCTGGGCGACCAGCGATGATTCCGGCCGGGCGGCAGCTGCCGCCCGGCCTTGATTATGTTCAAACCATCCTGACGCGAGGTAGCCGATGCGTAAATCACTGGTGTTCATTGTTGCCCTTTCCCTGATGGCCGGCGGCTGCGCCTGGTTCACCAGCTCCGAGGAAAGCGAGACCGTCACCCCCGCCGCCCAGGCGGAGGCGGCCCCGGCCGCCGAGCCCGCGCCCGCGGCCGAAGCGGCCCCCGCCCAGACGAGCGCCAAGAAGGCCACCAAGGCGGCTGCCAAGACTGCGGCGAAAAAGGGCGCCAAGTCCGAAGCGCAGATCAAGGCGGAACTGGACAAGATGGGCCAGAAGCTCGTCAACCAGTCCAAGCGCACCCTTTTGCCCAACAAGGCCAACAAGGAAGTGAAGAAGGTCGGCANNGAGTATGTGGCGACCTATCTTGAGGTGGACACCAACAACGTGAGCACGGAAATGAAGCCNGGGGCCAATGGCCAGTATGTGGGCTTCATCCGCTACCAGGAGCGCGTCTTTGAATGCCGCGGGGCCACGCGNCAGGCCGCGCTTTCCGCGCCCTGCACNCAGGTNCGCGCNCGCAACCTCAACGAGCTCATCCGCTACGACGGCAAGGAGTGGCAGGACTGAGCGCNNCCGCNNCAGGCNTCGCGCCGCNGCACTGGGCGNGCCTTTGTCCACGCCCGGCCGGGGCGCCGCGACACGGCTGCGGGCCGGAAATTGCGAAAAAGGCCGCCCCTGCTCCGGCCTTTTTCGCGTCCGCCCATGCGGCGCTGTTTTTCCTGCTCCGCAGGCTTGACAAGACTTCGCCAGCGGGGCTAGGTTTTTTTCAACGCGAACTGAACGAGGTTTCCATGTCTCTTGCCGCTTCCGCATCCCGCCAGCATCGGCCCGGCTCCAAGGCCCCGGCTGTGCGCGGCGTTAATGCCGGGCTTTCCTGCGGCGCGGCTTCCTCGTTCCGTCTCTGGTGGCGTCCCTCTCTTTTGCTGAAGGGAGTGGCGCGGGCTTAGGCGTTCGCGGTCCAAAACGGCACTGGCAGCGCCGTCTCCCTTCGGGGAGGCGGCGCTTTTTTATTCCCCTGTGCCGGCGTTTTGCGCCGAAGATGGATGGAATACATGGAAAAGGACAAAAACACGGTGAGCATCCGCCAGCGGGCGCGCTGGCTCCCGGCGGACATGGACACGCCCATCAGCCTCTGGCTCGGCATGGTGGGCGACGGCGAGGGCATCCTTCTGGAAAGCGCCGAGGTGGATGGCCGCTGGGGCCGCTACAGCGTGCTCGGCTGCGACATGGCGCTCATCGTCTCCTGCCGGGAGGGAAGGCTCGCCCTCGATGTGCGGGACGAGCGCCTGGCCCCGTTGCGCGACCTTGTGGGCGCGCCCTTTGTGGAGGGCCTGCGCGCGCTCATCGGGCGCATCCGCATCCTGCCGCCCGAAGGGAAGGACAGCAAGGCCCAGGACCTTCCGCCCATCACCCGCGCCCTCTATGGCTATTTCGGCTTCGGCATGGCCGGGCTCTTCCAGCCCGCACTGGCCCCGGCCCTCCCCCCGGAGGAAGCGGAATGTGCCCTGGCGCTTCCCGGCACGGTGCTCCTCTTTGACCACCTCTATCACCGCCTCTGCCAGGTGAGCCTCGGCGAGCACCGCGAGCCGGGCTCGGCCCGCGAAACGCCGGGCGAGGCCGGCAAGAACACCTGCCTTGAGCCGGACGCCAGCGCCACGGCCGGAGCCGAGCACTACAAGGGCATGGTGCGCCGCATCCGCGAGCTTTTGCGCGCGGGCGAGGCCATCCAGGTGGTCCCCTCGCAGCGTTTCTCCACGCCCTACACGGGCGACGCCTTTGACTGCTACCGCCGTCTGCGGCGCCTGAACGCCTCGCCCTACATGTTTTGTATGCGCTTTCCCGGCCTCACGCTCTTCGGCTCCTCGCCGGAGGTCATGGTGCGCTGCGAGGGGGGCCGGCTCACGCTCTCGCCCATTGCGGGCACGCGACGGCGCGGCCGCACCGACGCCGAGGACGAGGCGCTCGCCGCCGAGCTCCTCGCGGACCCCAAGGAACGCGCCGAGCATGTCATGCTGGTGGACCTCGGCCGCAACGACCTCGGCCGCATGGCCAGGCCCGGCAGCGTTCGCCTCGAGCGCTTCATGGAGGTGGAACGCTTCTCCCATGTCATGCATCTCACGAGCCGGGTCACCGCCGAGCTTGGCGACACCCTCCCCGGTGACGCGGAGGACGGCTCAGCGCGCCCGCTCGACGCCGTGGACGTACTCACGGCGGCTTTCCCCGCGGGCACGGTCTCCGGCGCGCCCAAGCGCCGCGCCATGGAGATCATCCGCGAGCTTGAGGGCGCCCCGCGCGGGCCCTATGCGGGCTGCATCGGCTGGATCGGCCTTGGCGGCAAGGGCGACGCGGCCGCGGTCGATCTCGACATGGGCATCGCCATCCGCTCCATGTGGCAGCGGGACGGCCGCCTCTGCTGGCAGGCCGGGGGCGGCATCGTCCACGATTCCGACCCGGAACTGGAATGGAAGGAAGTGCTCAACAAGTCCGCCATCATGCGCGCCGCGCTTGCCTGCGAGGAGGAAGAAGATGTTCCTGCTCATCGATAATTACGATTCCTTTACCTATAACCTCGTGCAGGCCTTTTACGGCCTGGGGCGCGAGCCCGTGGTGCTGACCAATGACGACCCGGCCCTGCTCGAGCTCGCCGAAAGCCCGGAGCTTGAGCTCGTCTGCATCTCGCCGGGGCCGGGCCGGCCGGAAAATGCGGGCCTCTGCCCGGAATTTCTCCGCAGGCTGGAGGCGCGCGCCCCGCAAACCCCGGTGCTCGGCGTCTGCCTCGGGCACCAGTTGCTCGGCCTGCACGCCGGGGCGGAGATCTGCCTCGCCCCGGAAGTCATGCACGGCAAGCAGTCGGACATCGTTCACGACGGCAAGGGCCTCTTCGAGGGCCTGCCGAACCCGCTCACCGTGGGGCGCTATCATTCGCTCGTGGTGCGCGTTGCCGGGAACGCCGCCGAAAGGCTGGAAGTCACGGCGCGCGGCCCCGAGGGCGAGGTCATGGCCCTGCGCTACCGCGACCGCCCCTGGGTGGGCGTGCAATTCCATCCCGAATCCGTGCTCACGTCCGACGGCGACCGCCTGCTCGCCAACTTCCCCGGCAGCCTGGTGGATGCCGTGGCCGCCACGCCGGACATGGCCGCCATCCTCGACCGCCTCGCCGCCCGTGAGGACCTCACGGCGGACATGGCCGCCGCGGCCTTTGCCGCGCTCATGGACGGGCGCCTCACGTCCGCGCAGGCCGGCGCCCTGCTCATGGGCCTGCGCATGAAGGGCGAGAGCGCGCTGGAGCTGGCCCACGCCTCGCGGGCGGCGCTGGCCCGCGCCGTGGCCGTGGAAGGCATCGGCGGGACCTGCATCGACGTGGTGGGCACCGGCGGCGACGGACGCCATTCCTTCAACTGCTCCACCGCTGCCTCGCTCACGCTGGCGGGCATGGGCTACCGCGTGGTGAAGCACGGCAACCGCGCCGTGTCCTCCACCTGCGGCAGCGCCGACGCCCTGGAGGCCCTGGGCGTGGACCTCGACGCCGACCCGGCGGCCGTGGCCGAATCCGTGGCGCGGCGCAACTTCGCCTTTCTCTTCGCGCCGCGCTTCCATCCGGCCTTCAAGAATATCGGGCCGCTGCGGCGCGAGCTCGGCGTGCGCACGCTCTTCAATATCCTCGGCCCCATGATCAACCCGGCGCGTCCGAGCCACCTGCTCATGGGCGTGGCCCGGCCGGAACTGGTGGACCTTGTGGCCGCAACCCTGCGCCAGACGCCGCTGCGCAGCGGGGCCGTGGTCTGCGGTGCTGGCGGCTATGACGAGGTGACGCCCATGGGGCCCGCCACCGTGGCCCTGCTACGGAACGGCGAAGTGCGGCCGCTCAGGCTGGACCCGGCGGATTTCGGCCTCGCCCACACCTGCCGCCCGCGCGACCTCGCCGTGCAGAACCGAGAGGAGGCTGTCGCCATCCTCAAGGAACTGCTCGCCGGGCGCGGGCCCGAGGCCATGCTCGACATGGTGGCCCTCAACGTGGGCCTCGCGGTCTATCTGTTGGAGGAGGACATGGACCTTGCGGAGGCCATGCGCCGCGCCAAGGAGGCCGTGCGCGCGGGCGCGGGCCGGGAGGTGCTCCATGCGGCTTGAGCGCTTCCGCGCCGCCAAGGCGGCGGAGCTTATGGCCCTGCGCCGGGCCGAAGCGGCCGGGACCTTGCCCAGGCCGTGGCTGGGGCCGAGGCCGGACTTTGCGGCCGCCCTCACCGCACGCCCCAACCACGGGCCGCTCAATGTGATTGCGGAATACAAGCGGGCCTCGCCCTCCAGGGGCGTCATCTGCGAGGCGCTGGACGTGGAGGCCGTGGCGCGCCAGTACGCCGAAGCCGGGGCGGCCGCGCTCTCCATCCTCACAGAAGAGGAATGGTTCCGCGGCGACCTCGCCTTCCTCGCCCGCGCCGCACGCACGCTGGAGGAGGCCGGTGAGCCGGCGCTCCCCCTGCTGCGCAAGGACTTCATCTTCGATGCCTTGCAGGTAGCGGCCACCGCGGCCACGCCCGCAGCGGCGTTGCTGCTCATCGTGCGGCTCACGCCCGAGGCCCGGGTCTTGCGGGCCTTGCGTGAACAGGCCGAGAGCTTCGGCATGGCCGCCGTGGTGGAGGTGTTCGACGCGGCCGACCTGGCGCTGGCCCGCGAAAGCGGTGCCCGCATCATCCAGGTCAACGCGCGCGACCTCGAGAGCCTCAAGGTGGATCGGGAAGCGCCGCTCGCCCTCATCCGGGAGCACCCGCCGCTCCCGGGCGAAGTCTGGATCGCGGCCAGCGGCATGGACAGCTTCGCCCATCTGGCTCGTGCCGCGGAAGCAGGCTACCGGGCGGCCCTGGTGGGCACCGCGCTCATGGCCGGCGGCCAGCCGTGCGCGGCGCTCGGCCGTCTGCTCGCCGGGGAGGCGCCCCATGCGAATTAAGGTTTGCGGCCTCACGCGCCAGAGCGATGTGGACGCGGCGGCACGCCTCGGCGCGAGTTTCTGCGGCTTCATCTTCCACCCGGCGAGCCCGCGCTATATCAGCCCCGCGGCCGCGGCCGCCCTTGAGAGCGGCGGCATGGCCCGCGTGGGCGTCTTTGTGGGGCACGGTGCTACGGAAATCCTCGCCATCATGGCCGAGGCGCGACTTGATTACGCCCAGCTCCACGGCGGGCACGACCGCGCCTCGGCGGAGCGCATCGGGCCCTCCCGCGTCATCCGCGTCCTCTGGCCCGAGCGCTATGCCGGGCGCGCGGAGCTTGCGGCCGACATGGCGGCCCATGCCGAAAGCTGCGCCCTGTTCCTGCTCGAGGCCGGGCAGGCCGGGGGGGGCAGCGGGCGACCGCAGGACTGGACGCGCCTTGCGGGCCTCGCATCACCACGGCCCTGGCTTCTCGCCGGTGGCCTCAACGCCCTCAATGTGGCCTCTGCCGTGGCGTCCTGCGCGCCCGACGGCCTTGACTTCAATTCCGGCGTGGAGGAAGCGCCGGGCAAAAAATCCCCGGAACTGCTGGCGGCCGCCCTGGCCGCTGCAGCCGGGAACCTTGGGGAAAAACCATGAGGAAAGGATATTTCGGCGAATTTGGGGGCCGTTTCGTGCCCGAGCTGCTCATGCCGCCGCTGGAGGAGGTGGAGGCGGCCATGCGCGACATTATGCCCACGCCCTCCTTTCAGGAGGAGCTGGGAAGCCTCCTCCACGACTACGCGGGCCGGGAGACGCCGCTCACGCATTGCCCGACGCTCTCGCGGGAGCTGGGCTTCGACCTCTGGCTCAAGCGCGAGGACCTGCTTCATACCGGGGCGCACAAAATCAACAATACCCTCGGGCAGGCCCTGCTCGCCAAGCGCATGGGCAAACGCGCGCTGGTGGCCGAGACCGGGGCGGGCCAGCACGGCGTGGCCACGGCTGCGGCGGCCGCGCGCCTTGGCATGGAGTGCGCGGTCTATATGGGTGCGGAGGATGTGGAGCGCCAGTCGGCCAATGTGCGCCGGATGCGCCTGCTCGGGGCCGAGGTCCACGCCGTGGAGAGCGGCAGCCGCACCCTCAAGGACGCCATCAATGCGGCCCTGCGCGTGTGGATCGCCCGGCAGGAGGATACGCACTACTGCTTCGGCACGGCCGCCGGCCCGCATCCCTTCCCGCTACTCGTGCGCGAGTTCCAGAGCGTCATCGGCCGCGAGACGCGCGCCCGGATGCTGGAGCTCACCGGGCGGCTGCCCACCGCGGTGGTGGCCTGCGTGGGCGGCGGCTCCAACGCCATCGGCATGTTCCATCCCTTTGTGGACGACGCGGAAGTGACCATCATCGGCGTGGAGGCCGGGGGCAGCGGCGAGCCGGGCTGCCTCAACTGCGCCTCGCTCAATCTCGGCCGCCCCGGCGTGCTGCACGGGAGCCGCTCGCTCCTGCTCCAGACCGAGGACGGCCGGGTCGAGCCCTCGGGCTCCATTTCCGCCGGGCTGGACTATCCCGGCGTGGGGCCCGAGCACGCCCATTTGCGCGAGATCGGCCGCGCCCGCTACGACATCATCACCGACAATGAGGCCCTCGACGCGCTGGGGCGTCTCTGCCGGGCCGAGGGCATCCTGCCCGCGCTGGAATCCTCGCACGCGCTCGCCTGGGTGCTGGCCCACGCGGACGAATTCAGGCCCGGCGACCAGGTGGTGGTCAACCTCTCCGGCCGGGGCGACAAGGATATGGACATCATCGAGGCGGCCCTGGCCGCGCGGGAGAACAGCCATGCACACGCTTGAAGCAAAGATTCGGGAGGCCAACGCCGCGGGGCGTCCGGCGCTCATTCCCTTCCTCACCGCGCATTTTCCCAACAGGGATTGCTTCTGGACCGCCTTTGACGAGCTGGACGCGGGCGGCGCGGACATTATCGAGATTGGCGTGCCCTTCTCCGACCCGGTGGCCGACGGCCCGGTGGTGGAGGAAGCCTCGCGCCGGGTGCTGGAGGCGGGCTTCCGGCTGGAGGAGCTGCTGGCCGAGCTCACGGCCCGGCGCGAAGGCCGCGCAAAGGCGCGGGCGGGCGAGGCCGCTCTGGTGCTCATGGGCTATCTCAATCCCTTTTTGAGCTACGGACTTGACCGCCTCGCCCGTGACGCGGCGAGGGCCGGGGTGTCGGGCTGCATTATCCCGGATGTGCCCCAGGAGGAGGCCGCTCCGGTGCGCGCGGCGCTGGCCGCGGAAGGCGTGGCGCTCATCCCGCTGGTGGGCCCAAATACCAGTGAGGAGCGCATGGCGGAATGCGCCCGTAGCGGCGAGGGCTATATGTATGTGGTGTCGGTCATGGGCGTCACCGGCGAGCGCGGGTCGCTGGCCCCGCAGGTGGCCGCCACCATGGGGCGTGCGCGGCGCGCCTGCAAGTTGCCGCTGGCCCTGGGCTTCGGCCTGAGCCGTCCGGAACAGCTGGAGGCGTTGCCCCCGGAAGCGCGGCCCGATGCGGCGGTTTTTGGCAGCGCGCTTTTGCGCCATCTTGACGAGGGCAGGAGCGCCGCCGAGTTCCTGCGCCGCTGGACCGGCGCGTGAAGGCTGGGGGAAGGGGGGCTCCGCGATACTCGCGTGTTCGTGCCGTGGCTGTGCGGTCAGAGTAATGCCGAAATTATCCGTCAAAAACAGCCTTTTTGCTGCTGGCAGCGTCAGAAAAAAATTTCCTCGGTCGAGTACTTGAGTACACTCCCTTCGGAAATTATTTTTCTTCCTTGCCAGCAGCAAAAAATCTTATTTTTTAGGATCCTTCCGGCACCAGCACCCGTCTTTTGCTTCGCTTCAGACGGACTTAAGGAAGGTCGTTCTCCTGAGAGGCCAGCATAACCACAAGAAAAGAGGCGGAGCACGATGCTCCGCCTCTTGGCATTTCAGCGGGAGTTGTTTCCGCGGGCTGGCTACTGGTCCACGCGCACATCCACGCCGTCCCCGGTCTTGGCCGGGATGACGCGCGCGGTGCGCGGCTTGCCCTTGAGGTCGATGACGATGCGGGTGCGGCCATCCAGGTCGCCCACGCGCACGGCGCTCACCAGCGGATTCTTGGGCACGGCCGGGGCCTTGACCTCCCAGTCACCCTCAAGGTCCAGCACCACGCGGTCGGGATTTTCGAGATTCATGCTCTTGTAGCGCAGGGGGCCATTGCCCGTGAGGCGCACCGTGGCCCCGTTGTCACGGGCAAAGACCACAAAGCGCGTGATGGTGCGCGGTCCTGTGGCTTTCTCCTGTGCGGGGGCCTTTTTGGCAGGAGCCGGTGCGGCGGTGGCGCGCTCCTGTGCGGGCTTGCGCGGAGCCGTTTCCTTCGGAGCCGGGGCCGCAGCCTTGGGCTGCGCCTGCGGGGCCGGGGCGACCGCGGGCGGCGTGGGGACGGCCGGGGGCGTAGGCGTCGGGGTGGTACCGTGCAGGGCCGCGTTCGCCTCCTGCTGCTCTACGGCCAGGGCCGCGGCAGCGGCAGCCTTGGCCTCGCGCTCGCTCTCGGCCGCGCGTTCCACGGCCTCGGGCAGCACGTCGGGCACTCGCGGCGCGTCCTCTGTAACGGCGGGCGCAAGGGTGGGGGCGGGGGATGGCGCGGGCACGGGATATTCCGGCGCGGGCTCGGTCATGGGCGTGTCGGCCACCACCGTCTGTTCGCTCCGGGCCGTGGGCCGCGGTTCCGGGGCGCGCCCCAGGCGCTGGTTGAGCAGGATGAGCGCCATGCCCAGGATGCAGACCGCCAGGATAAGAAAGAAAATGGTCTTGTTCATGCCGTGAGGCTCCTCGTTCTCCGGCGCGAAGCGCCGTGACAGGCTGGGGCAGGGGGCGCTCAGGCCGCGCCCGCTTTCCCGGTTTTGTGCGCCGTCCGGGCCGGACGGCGGGACTCGCGCCGGATATGGGCGAGCATACGGGGATAGACCGGTTCCGCCCCGTCAAGGTGCATGGCCTTTTCCACATGGGCGGCCGCCTGGTCCCAGGCCCCGAGCGCGCAGAGGATGCGCGCGAGATTGAAATGCCCGTGGTCGTCGTCGGGCGAAAGTTCGAGCACGCGCAGTCCGCAGCGCAGGGCGATTTCCGGCAGGTCCTTCTTGCGCAGGGTGACGCCGAAATCGCGGAACATGTGCTTGTGGGAGGGCACGATGCCGTCCTTGGTCTCGGCGATCTGTTCCAGCGCCGTCAGGGCGGCCTCGCGCTCGCGCGGACGCGAAAGGCCGCGGATGGCCTTGCGGAAGCTGCCGCGCAGGTCGTTCTCTATCTGCTTGGCCCGGCGGGCGAGCTCCAGCTCGCGCAGGGTGTCGTCATTGAGCTCCGCCGCCATGCGCGGGGTGGCGGTGTCCGCCGGGTCCGGCTCGCGCTCGGCGCTCGCGATGTCGGGCAGCGTGATGGGCGCCACAAGGATGGAGGGCTCGAGCTGGAAGCCGCTCTGGAGGCGGCCTGCGCTGATGAGGCGCACCCGGGAACTGGGCTCGAGCGCGCCGTCCAGCTCCTGGATGGCGTAGTCCGCCGGGGAAAGCTCCCAGACGAAGAAGCGCGCCGCATGGCCCTTTTTGCCGCCGCGGGACGCGCCCGCGCGGGGCCGCTCGGAATAGACGCCAAGGTATCTGGGCTGTCGCATGGCAGAAATGTACATTATTCGCCCCAAATAGCAAGATTGCCGCCGGGGCGCTCCGCGCCGGCCGCATGGCAAGTGACACGAAAATCGGGTTTTTGCCGCAAGCTCCCTTTACGCGGAAGCACGATTGGGCTAGCCTTTTCCATGCACGAAATGTCCGTGGCCATGAGCCTGCTCGAGCTCGCCCAGGAGGCGGCGGCCAGCCGGGGCTGCACCCGGCTTGAGCGCGTGCGCGTGGAGTACGGCGCGCTCGCGGGCATCATGCCCGAGGCGCTCGAGTTGTGCTTCGAGGCCGTCACGCGGAGAACCCCGCATGAGGGCGCGCGCCTTGAGCTCGTCTGCCTGCCGCTTCGCTTGCGCTGCGTGTTTTGCGGCACAGTGTTCGGCGGCGATGGCCAGGAGGCGCGCTTCACGCCCTGTCCCGGCTGCGGTGAAGTGGTCGGGCATGTGGTGGAGCAGGGCAAGGAACTGCGCCTGCTCGAGGTCGAGGCCAGCTGACGCCAAGCCTTTTTGCGTCCATTCCAGGAGCCCCGGAGGCCGTGATGCAGATTCCCGTTGTCCGCAATGTTCTCGAAGCCAATGACAAGATGGCGGCCGAGGTGCGCCGCGAGCTGGCTTCGCGCGGCATCCTCGCGCTCAACCTCATCAGCTCGCCGGGGGCGGGCAAGACCACCCTGCTCGAGCGCACCCTGCGCGACTTGGCACCCGAATTCCGCATGGCGGTCATCGAGGGCGACCTCCAGACGGACAACGACGCCCGGCGCGTGGCCGCCACCGGGGCGCAGGCCGTGCAGATCAACACNGACGGCGGCTGCCACCTCAACAGCAATCTCGTGCTCTCGGCCATGGAGCAGCTCGACCTCGCGGGCCTCGACATCCTNTTCATCGAGAATGTGGGCAACCTNGTCTGCCCGGTGGAATTCGACTGCGGCGAGGACGCCAAGGTGGCCATTCTCAGCGTGGCCGAGGGCGACGACAAGCCNGAGAAATANCCCCTGCTGTTCAACCTCGCCAGGGCCATGCTGCTCAACAAGGTGGACCTGCTCCCCCATGTGGACTTTGACNNGGCGCGCGCCCGCGCCCATGCCACGCGCCTCAACCGGNACCTTGCGGTGTTTGAGGTCTCGGCGCGCGACGGCAGCGGCATGGAGGCCTGGTACGACTGGCTGCGCGNGATGCGCAAGNCNAAGCAGGCTGACCTGCGCTAAAGCCCGGCCTCAGCCCTTTNTGTGGGCTGTCGCGCCCCCCGTGCCGCGNTAGGCNGCNAGGTCCACCANAAGCACGCCCGAGGCGGGCCTNAGCGTGAGGGTGAATATCTGCACNTCCGTGCGGGGCTCGTCCCCGTCCGCCAACGCNGGGAGCTCGGCCTGGGGGGCCAGCATGAAGCTCGCCTCGCCGCGCCCTTGCGCGAGGAAGCGCTGGAGCGTCTGGTCCAGGAGCTCGCGCTTTTTTNCCGCCGAAATATCGGGCATTTCNGCAAAATCCATGTCCATACCGGGAAATTCCGCCTGCCAGGGCGTGAGCCCGCGGGCGTAGAGCTCGGCCAGCAGCTGCTCGAGCGCGCCCTTGTCCAGCGGGCGGCGCAGCTCCAGATGCTCCAGATATTCATGGCCGAGGCTTTTCACGTCCTCAGCCGCGGGCGTGGCGCCGCCGGGGATGAGGCGCGCGGCCCAGAGCTGCCCGGCAAACCCCAGCCCCTCCAGCAGGGCGTCATTGTCGTCGCGNGGCACGTCGGGACTGAGCAGGGAGCAAACGTCGCTCATGGTCATGCCGGGGCGGAACTGGTCCAGCTCGCACACCGGGCGGCTGCCGGGCTGCGGCACCAGCTCCTGCACCTCGCCGCGNACATGGCGGGNAATGCCGTCGCGCGTCTCGAGGATCANGCAGGCCGCATGGTCGCCGCAAAAGGTCATGCGCCGNGCCTCGCCCACGGGCACNTCCGGGAAGGACCAGAATTCGAGGCCCGTNTCCACCCGCATGTCGGCCACGCCGCCGGGGTTCTCCACCTCGTCGCGCTGGCCCGGAACCATGTCCAGCCGCAGGAAGAACACCTTCGGCCCGGAGCGGAAGCGGATATTGAGGATGTCCTGGCTCGTCTGGTTGACGATGCTCATCTCCGGCGCGGCGGCGCGGGCCGTGGGGGCGGAAAGGCACAAAAGCGGCAGGACGAGCGCGACAATGAGCGCGCGGTGCACAAAGACCATGGGGACGCCTCCGGNGATNTTTGCCCGTGCGCGGCCTCACCGGGGCGGCGTGCNCCGCAGGGCCGAAGCNGACNGAAANGCCCGCAAACACAGGCATTGCGCCAGTGTAGCAGAGGGCCGGGGCCGGCTGTCAAGCGGGCGCGGCGCCGTGGGCTCCCGCGCTTTACGNGCCGGGCTTGCGTTGCTATGCTGTGGCGGCCATTTTGGCATTTGCGTTGAAGGTCCTTGGCTGGAACCGGCGAGACCAGGATGCCCGTGAACCCTTCCCGAAACGCGGGGCGCGTCCCCTTTTTGCGGCTGCGCCTTTCCTCCCTGCTGGCGCTGGCCTTTCTGGGCGTGGCGGCCATTGCGCTCGCCTATGTGGGCGGCGTCATGACNGGGCGCGCCTCGGCCAGCGCCGAGCGGCGCCTCGCCGCCGTGGAGGCGGGCAAGGGCGCGCCGCAGGCTCCCGTACCGGGAGCAAGGGCCGTCGGGGAAGCGGNGCCCGCCGCGCNCCAGCAGGAAGGCCCCGGCATCCTCGCCCCGGAGGAGCTCCGCTTCGCCCGCGCTTTGCGTAATGAGGACGGCGCGCCGGAGCCCCCGGCCTTGCAGCGGCCGGCGCCGGCGCCGGTTGCGCCCGCTCCGCAGGCTCCCGTGGCTGTACCCCAGATTCCGGGCAAAATCCCCGTGCAAGTTCCGGGACAACCGGGCCAGATGGCCCAGCCCCTGCCCGGTGCGCCTGCTCAACTCGCCGGTGCGTCGCAAAGCGTGGCCCCGGCGCAGGCAATGGCGCAGCCGGGCCCCATGCAGGACTATGTGTTCCAGATGGGGGCCTTCCGCGACGAGGACAGCGTGGACAGCCTGCGCCAGCGCCTCGAGGGCCGCGGCCTGCGCACGCGGATGCAGCGCGAGGGCAAGCTCTATGTGGTGCTTGTGCTCTTGCGCGGCGACGCGGCCCGCGCAGAGGAAGTCACGCGCATCGCCGAGGAACTGCGCCTCGGCAAGCCCATGCTCAAGAGCCGCAAGCCCGTGCAGCAGTGACGCGCGCCAGCTGCCCCCGGCGGACAACTTGACAGCGCGCCGCTTTTTTGCCACAAGTGGCCCGGTACACACTCACGCCATGCCAGCTTAGCTCAGTTGGTAGAGCAGCTGATTCGTAATCAGCAGGTCAAGAGTTCAAGTCTCTTAGCTGGCTCCAGTGATTACAAGGACTTACGGTTATTGTCCGTGAGTCCTTTTTTCGTGAAATCCCGATTTGTCCCCACTTTGTCCCCACTTCGTTTTTGTCGTAGAGAAGTTTAGCGGAGTGGGAGGAGCAGGTCAAAGCCGAAAATAGATACTACGCGAACATGAAATAAGCGGGCGCGCAAGTTGGCACTGTTTTGCGGATAGAATGGCACAAGTTGAGCCACAAAAAACCGCCGGGGGAAAATTGGCCCGGCGGTTTTTTTAGACCTCCTGCTTTTCTCCTAGGTAGCGGAAGCCCTGGATGGCGCGGAAGTGGCCGCCATAGCCCCAGCCCTTGCCGAGCATTGCAATGCTGCCCGAGCGCGTCCGTGAGTTGGTAATGGACCGTGCGCTGCGCGCTTTGTTGCTCCCGTGCAGGAGTGCCGACACTTGTGTCCAGAGAGGTGAACGGCGCAAGGCGCGGCACAGTCCGGGGTGTGAGGTGTTGAAGAGCGTGGGCATGGGTTTGCAAAAGCGGTTTTCTCCCGCGCGCCACATGCGGCACACCTCGTTGAGAAACGCCGTCCCGATGCCTATGCCCTGCCAGTCCGGGAGCACGACGAGCCGCGCGGCACGGGCCTCGATGCCGCCCTGGCGGGTGCTGACGGCAAGATGCGCCACAGGGACGCCCCCGGCAAAAGCCACATAGCAGGTCGCCGCGACCATGTGCGGCGGCCTTAGATAGTGATGCAGCTCAAACAGGGGCCAGAAGTTCCAGCCAGTCTGGCATATTTCGAGCTCGACGGCAGGCCGTCGAAGGCGCCCCCGCGTCCAGCGGAAACCGGCTCCGGCGGTATCAAATATCCAGTCAGGGCAAAGCCAGTCCACAATATCATAATGGCACGAGAGAAGCACCACCTGGCCGCCGGTGGCTCGCCACGCCCTGGCAAAAGCGCTCGCGCCTACTTTGGCGGTCTGGCGGTCCACCACACTGGTAAATTCATCGACCACGGCCCGGGCCGGAGCCTCACAAATCAGGCGCGCAAGCGAGGCCCGGAACTTCTGCCCCGTGGACAGGACGCGAAACGGCCTGAGCCATGCGGGCACGTCGCCAAGCCCGACGGCCGAAAGCGCGGCCGTGGCCTGCTGCCAACTTCCCCCGGCGCTTTCCGGCGCAATGGCGTCGATGATGGGCACGTCAGACGGCCAGCGCACGGCCCCGCGCAGGGCGTCCGTGCCCCATATGCGCGCGCCGATGCTGGACTTGCCGGAACCGGAAGGGCCGACCACAAGGCCGATCTGCCACGGGGCGATGTCCGGCGTGTCGATGGGAAGGTCGGCCTCGAGGTCAAAACCGATGCCGTCGGCATTGAAGAGGCTCTGGACGCACGCGGCGCGGTAGCTGTCATAGGCCGGTGCCGGATAGTGGATGCGGAGATCATACGCGCACCACCTTGCACTTGTAGCCCTGGGCCTTGAGCCGCTCATAGACGATTTTATGCTCGGCCTCGTCTTTACAGATGACGATGACGCCGAACTGCTCGCGGTACTTGAAACCATTGGCCCCTAACATTTTCGGGGCGTCAGTCTTGCCTGCCATTTTTCGGCTCCGAAAGGCCGTCATGCGGCTCGGAGCTGGGGCGCGTGGCCCGCAGGGTGTTGTAGGCCCCGCAGCGGGGGCACTTGTGGACGATGTGGGCGTCGCGCGCCCAGCCTCGGGCCAGCAGCTTGCGCTAGCCGTTAGCAGGCTTCGCCTGCTTACGGATAGCGACAGTGGCATCGTTGGATGACTATCGCGGTAACTAACTGCTGTCTTCATCCGTAGCTTCCTGCGTCGCAACGGCTGAAGCGTGGCACTGGCCGCACCTGATTTCTTTCTCCGTTTCCTCTCTCATGGCTCGTTGTGTGTTGCGCCCCGATGCGCGGCCCGCTAAACTGCTTGCGCCCCTCCTAAGGGCAAACAGCAGGCGGATACTCTGCGGCGCCAGCCGTTGGCGAGCTTGCGAGCCTTACGGATGGCGACAGTGACAGCGTTGGACGACTTTCGCGGTAACTAACTGCTGTCTTCATCCGTAGCTTCCTGCGTCGCAACGGCTGAAGCAA
>JAAUYX010000077.1 GCA_014804905.1 Desulfovibrio sp.
CGGCCCGAGAGCAGCATCGGCACGGACGAAGCCTGGGAGCAGGCCACGGGCGCGCTCATCAGCGCCGTAGAGGCGGCGGGCCTCCCCTATGAAATCAACGCGGGCGACGGCGCCTTCTACGGCCCCAAGATCGACGTGCGCCTTTTGGACTCGCTGGGCCGCGAGTGGCAGTGCTCCACCATCCAGGTGGATTTCACCCTGCCCGAGCGCTTCGACCTCGTCTATGTGGGGCAGGACGGCGAGCGGCACCGCCCGGTCATGGTGCACCGTGCCATTATGGGCTCGGTGGAGCGCTTCATCGGCGTGCTCATCGAGCATTACGCCGGGGCGCTGCCCACCTGGCTCGCGCCGGAGCAGGCGCGCCTGCTCACGGTGACGGACGAGGCGGCGTCCGCCGCGAAACGCCTGCGCGGCGAGCTTTTGGAACTGGGCATCCGCACGGGCGAGGACACGCGCAACGAGAAGCTGGGCTTCAAGGTGCGCGAGGCCCAGCTTGCCAAGGTTCCGTACATGTTGGTTGTCGGTGAGAAGGAAGTGCAGGCCGGCGGCGTGAGCGTGCGCCTGCGCAGCGGGGAGAACCTGGGGCTCAAGTCCGTGGCGGAGGTCGCCGCCCTCGTTCGCGCGGACGCCGAGGAGCCCTTCAAGCGAGGAGGGATGCGCTATAGCTTCTCCTAACATGAGAATGCGCCGCGACATGCCGCAGGACGGCGTGAGGCGCAACGAGACCATTCGTGCGCGCGAAGTGCGCGTCATCGGGGCCGAGGGCGACCAGCTGGGAATCCTGCCGCGCAACGAGGCCATCGCGCTCGCCAAGGAGGCGGGGCTCGACCTCGTGGAAGTGGCCTCCAATTCCGAGCCGCCTGTCTGTCGCATCATGGACTACGGCAAGTTCAAGTACGAGCAGCAGAAAAAGAAGGCCGAGGCCAAGAAGCGCCAGAGCGTCGTGCAGATCAAGGAAATCAAGGTCCGGCCCAAGACCGACGACCATGACTACGAGACCAAGCTCAGGCATATCCGCCGCTTCCTCGAGGACGGGGACCGCTGCAAGGTGACGGTGTTCTTCCGCGGGCGCGAAATCGTCCACAAGGACCGCGGCCTCGCCATCCTCGAGCGCATGGTGCAGGACCTCGCCGACGTGGCCAAGATGGAACAGGAGCCCCGCGCCGAGGGCCGCACCCTCCAGATGCTCCTCGTGCCGAAAAAATAATCCCCTTGCGGCCGCAAGGTTTTTGCGGCACTATGCAGCCCCGGCGTCCGGGATGGCCGCCGGAACCACAAGGAGTGCGTCATGCCCAAGATCAAGACCCGGCGCGCCGCCGCCAAGCGTTTCCAGCTCACCGGCAGCGGCAAGTACCGCCGCCGCCGCCAGAATATGCGCCACATCCTCACCAAGAAGTCTCCGGGCCGCAAGATGCGCCTCGGCCAGGCCACTCTGGTGGACCAGGCCAACGAGAAGGCCGTGCGGCGGATGCTGCCCAACGGCTAGAACTTTTCGGGCCGCGTTCCGTGCGGCCCCGGCGGGCGTTCGTGCCCGGCCCCCGATGGGGCCCGGGCCCTGCGGCGTCCGCTTCCCGGCGCGTCCGGATACCCGGCGCACGGGCACATGAAGTACGCTACCCCCGGCGGGCACGCCTCCGCCTTGCCGGGTGAAGGAGGGAACACCCATGCGTGTAAAGAGAGGAATGACCACCCACCGTCGGCACAAAAAATTTCTTGATGCGGCCAAGGGCTTCCGCGGCGCGCGCCATCGCCTCTACCGCACCGCGCGTGAGGCCGTTGAGCGCGCGTGGCAAAATTCCTTTGCCGGCCGCAAGCAGCGCAAGCGCGATTTCCGCGCCCTGTGGATCATGCGCATCAACGCGGGCGCGCGGCTCGGCGGCCTTTCCTACAGCCGCTTCATGAACGGCCTCAAGCTCGCGGGCATCGCCCTGAACCGCAAGGTGCTCTCCAACCTCGCCATCGAGCACAAGGACGATTTCGCGGCCGTGGTGGAACTGGCCAAGGCCGCCCTCAAAAAGTAAAGGCGGGCTGCCCTTTTGCCGGGCGGCCTTTCCGCCGCCCGGCCACCCTGCGAATATGGGGGATTGGCATGGATCTCATGGCGGCACTGGAGGGCCTTGCGCCGGAACTGGAAAAGGGGCTCGCCAGCGCCGAATCGCTGGACGCGCTGGAAGAGCTGCGCGTGGAATTCCTGGGCCGCAAGGGACGCCTCGCGCGCATCATGGGCGAGCTCCCCTCGCTCGCCCCGGCCGACAGGCCCGCGGCCGGGCAGGCCGCCAACCGCGTCAAAGCGCGCCTGAGCGAGCTTTTTGCCGCGCGCAAGGGCGCCATCGAGGCCGGGCGCGAGGCCGCGGCGCTCGCCCACTTCGACGCCTCCATGCCGGGGCGCTCGTTCTGGCAGGGCTCCCTTCATCCCACCACCTTGGTCATGAACGAGGTCTGCGGCATCTTCCGGGGCCTCGGCTTCGACATCGCCTCCGGCCCGGAGGTGGAAATCGACCACTACAATTTCGAGGCCCTGAACATGCCGCCCGAGCATCCGGCCCGCGACATGCAGGACACCCTGTACATCACGGAAACCGTGCTCATGCGCACGCACACCTCGCCGGTGCAGGTGCGCACCATGCTCGCGCAGAAGCCGCCGCTTGCCGTGGTGGCGCCGGGCAAGGTCTACCGCCGCGATTCCGACCTCACGCACACGCCCATGTTCCACCAGATCGAGGGCCTCATGGTGGGCGACGGCATCAGCATGGCGCATTTGCGCGGCATCCTCACGGCCTTTGTGCGCGCGGTTTTCGGCGCGGATACGAATGTGCGCTTCCGCCCGAGCTTCTTCCCCTTCACCGAGCCCTCGGCCGAGGTGGACATTTCCTGCTGCATCTGCGGCGGTTCCGGCCATGTGGACGGCGAGCCCTGCCGCGTGTGCAAGGGCACGGGCTGGGTGGAGATTCTCGGCTGCGGCATGGTGGACCCGGCCGTGTTCGCCGCCGTGGACTATCCGCCCGAGGTGAGCGGCTTCGCCTTCGGCATGGGCGTGGAGCGCATCGCCATGCTCAAGTACGGCATCGGCGATNTGCGCATGTTTTTTGAGAACGATGTGCGCTTCCTNGCCCAGTTCGGGCGNGGCGCCTAGCCGGATGNTNCGCTGCGGCCGCCGGNCCCTGGCGCGCGCNCTGGCGGCCGCGCTGCTCCTCTGCGCGGTCACGGCGCTCGGTGCCTCTCCGGCCCTCGCGCGCTCGGCCCTGAGCCCGCGCCATTCGGGCCTCGAGCCTCCGGGAGGGCCGCGCACTTCGGACGTGATGCCCGGCAATGGCCCCACGCGCACGGCCGAGGGCGGCATGGGCTATACGGACGCCTACGGCAATACGCTGGACGATGTGCCGCCGCCCGAAAAGGAGCCGCGCAAGCGTCCGCGCGCGGGCGCGTATGGCGGCTACGGAGGCAACGCCGAAGCGCGCCCCCTGCCCGACCCGGGGGCGGCCGACGCGCCTCCGGTCTGGTCATTTAAATAACTGCTCCGCGGCGCTCCCGCGCCAAGGCTTGCGCCGCGGGGGCTCGCGCGTCCCGTTCATTCCCCACCCGGCAAGGATGTGGCCATGCTGCTCTCCCTCTCCTGGCTCCGCGAATTTACCCCCTACGAAGGCACGGCCGAGGCGCTCGGCGACAGGCTGACCATGCTCGGCCTCGAGCTCGAGGACATCGTCCACCCCTTCGCCGACATCGCCGACATCCGCGTCGGCAAGGTGACGCTCTGCGAGCCGCACCCCAATTCGGACCACCTCCATTGCTGCAAGGTGGACGTGGGCGGCGACGAGATACTCGACATCGTCTGCGGCGCGCCCAATGTGGCCACGGGCCAGATCGTGCCCGTGGCGCTGGTCGGCACGCGCCTTCCCGACGGCACGGTCATCAAGAAGGCCAAGCTGCGCGGCCAGCCCTCAATGGGCATGATCTGCTCCGAGCGCGAGCTCGGCCTGAGCGACGCCCACGACGGCATCCTCGTGCTCCCCGAGGGGCTGCTCCCCGGTTCGCGCATGGTGGACGCGCTGGACCTGGACCGGGAGGTGCTGGACATTTCCGTCACGCCCAACCGGGCGGACTGCCTCTCCGTGCTCGGCCTCGCGCGCGAGACGGCCATGGCCTTCAGGCTGCCCTTCAAGGTGCCGGAATTGCCGCTCATTCTCGAGACGCAGGCCCCGCCCGTGGAAGTGCCCATCGAGATTGCGGACCCGGAGCTCTGCTGGCTCTATTCGGGCCGCGTCATCTCCGGGGTGAAGGTGGCGCCGTCGCCCGTGAAGGTGCGCTACCGCCTCTTNGCCGTGGGCGTGCGCGCCATCTCCAACATCGTGGACGTGACCAACTACATCCTGTTTGAGTGCGGCCAGCCGCTCCACTCCTTTGACCTCGACAAGCTCNGGGGCGGCCGCATCGTGGTGCGCCCGGCTGCCGAGGGCGAGCATTTCTTCACCCTTGACGGCAAGGAGCGCGTGCTCACGGCCAATGACCTCTGCATCTGCGACGCGGAAAGGCCCGTGGGCCTCGCGGGCGTCATGGGCGGCCAGAACACCGAGATCACGGACGAAAGCCGCAATATCTTCCTNGAGAGCGCGGTTTTCCGGCCGCAGACCATCCGCCGCACTTCGCGGCGGCTCGGCCTCACCTCCGAGGCCTCCTACCGCTTCGAGCGCGGCGTGGACCAGCGGCGCACCGTCTGGGCCCTTGACCGGGCCTGCGCGCTCATGGCGAGGCTCGGCGGCGGCTTTGTGCGCCAGGGCTTTTCCGTGGCCGAGCCCAAACCCTTCCGGCCCTGCCGCATCCCCTTCCGGCCTGCGCGCGCGGACGCCCTCCTCGGGGTGGAACTTCAGCCCGCCTTCTGCGCGGAGGCGCTCGAAAGCGTTGGCTGCGCCGTGGAGAAAGACAGCCCGGACGCCTGGACGGCCATCCAGCCCTCGTGGCGGCCCGACCTCACGCGCGAGGCCGACCTTATTGAGGAGGTAGGCCGCATCTACGGGCTCGACGCCATCGAGCCGGAGCTTCCGCCCATGCAGCGCCGCCTCGACGCCGCGGGCGCGCCGGAATCGCGCTTCGCCTTCTGGGGCCGCATCCGGGCGTGGGGCGCGGGCCTCGGCCTCAACGAGGCCGTCAACTACAGCTTTGTGGGCCATGAGGACCTCGACTTCCTCAAGCTGCCGCNNGCGGGCCGCATCTCCATCATGAACCCGCTCTCGGCCGACCTCGACGTGCTGCGCACCGCGCTCGCGCCGGGCCTTTTGCGCGACGTGCGCAACAATCTCGCCCAGGGCGCCCAGGGCCTGCGNCTCTTTGAGCTCGCCACCGTCTTCGAGGCCGACGCCGCCTCCGAAACCACGGCCCGCGAGACCGGGATGCTCGGCATCCTCCTTTACGGGCGCAGGCANGAGGCCGCGTGGCCGCACGGAAACGAGGACATGGACTATGCCGACATCAAGGGCATGGTGGCGAACCTNCTCGGCTTCCTNCACNTNGGCGCNCCGGANTGCCGCCANGTGGANGNCCATCCCTTCCTGCTCCCGGCGGTGGANATTTTCGCCGGCGGGGAGAGGATCGGCGTCATGGGCCGGGTGCTCCCGGCCGTGGCCGCGGAGTTCCACGCCCGCAAGGCGGTCTGGCTCGCCGAGCTCAATCTGGAGACGCTGCGCAAGCTGCATGACAAGGTTGTGGT
Organism: Desulfovibrio sp.; assembly: GCA_014804905.1. Lineage (GTDB taxonomy): Bacteria > Desulfobacterota > Desulfovibrionia > Desulfovibrionales > Desulfovibrionaceae > Desulfovibrio. Next base: position 5,702 of record JAAUYX010000077.1, read on the forward strand.
GANCTTCCGGGCGCTTCCGGTCTATCCGCCGGTGCGNCGNGACATCACCGTCATCGCGCGGCCGGGGCTCACGGTGGGCGAAATCATCGCCGCGGTNAACGGCCTCGGCCTGCCCCTGCTGGAGGATGTCACCCTGGTNGACTCTTTCGAGCCCGAAGGNGACNCCNCNGNCGAGCGGCATCTCACCTTCCGGCTCACCTTCCGCCATGCGGACCGCACCCTCAACGACGCGGAAGTGGACAAGGTGCGGGAGAAGGTGGCAGAATCCCTCACGCAGCGGCTGGGCGTCCGCATCTAGCGCCTTTTCGGCGAACGCCGTGCGCGGGAGCCGCAGGGGGTGCCCNTGCCGCAGCGGGGAGANAGGGCTGTGACGCAAAAGACCTACCGCATCGGCGAGGCCGCCGAGCTGCTGGGCCTCAAGACCCATGTGCTGCGCTATTGGGAGAGCGAGTTTTCGCAGCTTGTGCCCCGCCGCACGGACAAGGGCCAGCGCTTTTATACCGAGAGCGACCTCGCGCTCTTGCGGCGCATCCGCCAGCTTTTGCACGAACAGGGCATGACCATCGTGGGCGCGCGCCGCGTCCTCGAAGGGAGCGCCGTGCTGGACGAGTCNGTGCCCGAGGGCGTCACCGCCGTGCCGGACCCGGCCTTCATGCGGATGATCCGGCAGGAGCTCGTCAGTGTGCGCGCATTGCTCGCNCCGNCGGAGGAAGGCCGCCCATGATTCTTTCCCCCTCACTGCTTTCCGCCGATTTTTCGCGCCTGGGCGAACAGGTCGNCGCCCTGGAGGCCGCGGGCGTCCCGTGGCTGCACCTCGACATCATGGACGGGACCTTTGTGCCCAACATCACCTTCGGGGCGCCGGTGGTGAAGGCGCTNNGNCCCTGCTGCGAGCTCTTTTTTGACGTGCACCTCATGGTGGAGGNGGCGGACCGCTACCTCGAGGATTTTGCGGCCGCAGGGGCGGACCTCNTCGTCATCCATGTGGAGGCCGTGCGCCACGCNCAGCGCGCGCTTGCGGCCATCCGCGGCCTGGGGCTCAAGGNCGGCCTCGCGCTGGACCCNGGCACGGATATTTCCGCCGCCCGCTGGCTNGCGCCGGACCTGGACCTTTTGCTCATCATGGGCGTGAACCCCGGNTTTTCCGGCCAGTCATTCCTGGCCCAGACCACGGCCAAGGTGCGCGCCGCGCGCGAGGCGCTCGACGCCTGGGAGAGGCCTGACGTGCCCGTGCAGGTGGACGGCGGCGTCTCGCTCNGGAATANCGGGGCGCTCGTGGCCGCGGGGGCCGACGTGCTCGTCTCTGGCTCGGCCTTTTTCCGCAATCCGGACTATGCGGCCGGCCTCGCCGCCTTTACCGCCGCGGCGGCCGACATCCCCCCCGAGACGCAGCGGCGTCCCTCGCTTGTCGCCGCGGAAGCCTGGCGGCATCACGCCAGCGAGAAAGAAGGAANATGACCATGCCGAGCCGCCGNGACTGCGCCAATGCCATCCGCGCCCTNGCCATNGACGCCATNGAAAAGGCCAANTCCGGNCATCCCGGCGCNCCNCTCGGCATGGCCGACATGGCCGAGGCCCTCTGGCGGCACGGCTTCCGGCACAACCCCGCCAATCCCGCCTGGGCGGACCGCGACCGCTTCGTGCTCTCCAACGGGCACGCCTCCATGCTGCTCTATGCCGTGCTGCACCTCACGGGCTATGACCTCTCCATGGCGGAAATCAAGAATTTCCGNCAATGGGGCTCGGCCACGCCCGGCCACCCCGAGCGCGGGCTCACCCCCGGCGTGGAGATGACCACCGGCCCCCTCGGCCAGGGCATNGCCTCGGCCGTGGGCATGGCGCTGGCCGAGGCCATGCTGGCNGCGCAGTTCAATACCCCGGAATTCANCATCGTTGACCACCGCACCTACGCNTTNTGCGGCGAGGGCTGCCTCATGGAGGGCGTCTCGCACGAAGCCTGCGCCCTGGCGGCGGCCTGGGGCCTCGGCAAGCTCACGGTGCTCTTCGACGCCAACGGCGTCTCCATCGACGGCAAGGTGGACGCCTGGTTCTGCGAAAATGTGGGCCAGCGCTACGCGGCNTACGGCTGGCAGGTCATCGGCCCGGTGGACGGCCATGACAGCGCGGCGCTGGACGCGGCGCTGGCCGCGGCCCGGGCGGACCTGCACCGGCCGGCGCTCATCATCTGCCATACGCATATCGGCTTCGGCTCNCCCAAGAAAGATTCCGCNGCGAGCCACGGCGCGCCCCTTGGCGCCGACGCGGCCGANGCCACCAAGCGCGCCCTCGGCTGGACGGCCCCGCCCTTCGAGGTGCCGGANGACATCCGCGCCGCCTGGGACGCGCGCGCGGAAGGCCTGGCCCGCGAGGAGGCCTGGAACGCGCTTTTTGACGCCTACCGCAAGGCCCACCCGGAGCTTGCGGCGGAATTTGTGCGCCGCATGGCGGGCGAGCTCCCGGCGGACTGGCCGCAAGTGTCGGCGCGGCTCATGGCGCAGGCCNAANGCGCGGANGCGCCCGAAGCCACGCGCGTGGCCTCGCGCAAGGCGCTCGAGGTGCTCGTGCCGGCGCTGCCCGAGCTTGTGGGCGGCTCGGCGGACCTTTCCGGCTCCGTGGGCACGCAGACCAAGGCCTCGGCCGCGCTGGACACGGCCACCTATTGCGGCAACTACCTCTATTACGGCGTGCGCGAGTTCGGCATGGGCGCCATCATGAACGGCCTCGCCCTGCACGGGGGCTTCATCCCCTATGCGGGCACCTTCATGGCCTTTTCCGACCAGGCGCGCAATGCGCTGCGGCTTTCCTCCATCATGGGCCTGCGCGTCATCTGGGTCCTGACGCACGACTCCATCGGCGTGGGCGAGGACGGGGCCACGCATCAGCCCGTGGAGCAGATACCCACCCTGCGCATGGTGCCCAATCTCCATGTCTGGCGCCCCTGCGACGATGTGGAGACCGCCGTGGCCTGGCGCTCGGCGCTGGAATGCGCCACAACGCCCACCTGCCTCGCGCTTTCGCGCCAGAAATTGCCGCAGATTTCGCGCGACGAGGCGCAGGTCNAGGCCATCGCNCGCGGCGGCTATGTNCTGCGCGACTGCGCGGGCGAGCCGGAGCTGCTNCTCATGGCNACNGGCTCGGAAACNGCGCTNGCCGTGGAGGCNGCCGTCACGCTGAACGCCCGGGGCTACCGGGTGCGCGTGGTCTCCATGCCCTGCGCCGAGGTGTTCGANGCGCAGGACGAGGCNTGGCGCGAGAGCGTGCTGCCNNNCTCCGTGCGCTGCCGCATGGCCGTTGANGCCGCGGCGCCGGGCTGGTGGCCCGCCTATGTGGGCCTCGACGGNGANATCATCGGCATGAAGGGCTTCGGNATGTCCGCGCCCGGTTCGGTATTGTTCGAGCGTTTCGGCTTCACCGCCGACAATGTGGTGGAACGGGCCGTGGCCCTGCTCACGCGGCACGGGGTCAAGGCCCGTTNATTGGGTTCTCAAGAGCTTTTTCCGCATAAACGCCAAGGAGGCATCATGTCCGTCAAGTCATTGCGCGATGTGGACTGCAAAGGCAAGACCGTGGTCATCCGCGAGGACCTCAACGTGCCNATGAAGGATGGCGTCATCACCAACGACAAGCGCATCCGCGCGGCGCTCCCNACCATTAAAATGGCGCTGGACAAGGGCGCGGGCGTCATCGTGCTTTCGCANCTCGGCCGNCCCACNGANGGNGAGTTCGAGGAGAANTTCTCGCTCAAGCCCGTGGCCGCGCATCTCGGCAAGCTNTTGGGCAAGCCGGTGCGCATCGCCGTTTCGCCCGACGCGGCCAAGGCNGAGCCCGGCGANGTNGTNCTNGTGGAGAATATCCGCTTCTTCAAGGGNGAGAAAAAGAACGACCCCGCGCTCGCCAAAAAGCTCGCGTCGCTCGGCGACATCTATGTGATGGACGCCTTCGGCGCGGCGCACCGGGCGCANTCCTCCACNGAGGGNGCCGTGCGCGAGGCCGCCGTGGCCTGCGCCGGGCCGCTCATGGAAGCNGAGCTTTCCGCCTTCGCCAAGGTGCTCGACAAGCCCGCGCGGCCGCTGGTGGCGGTCATCGGCGGCTCCAAGGTGTCCACCAAGCNCGGGCTTCTNGACAACCTGCTCGCCAAGGTGGACAGCCTCATCGTGGGCGGCGGCATCGCCAACACCTTCCTNGCGGCNGCGGGCTACAATGTGGGCGCGTCCCTCTATGAGCCGGACCTCATCCCCGAGGCGAAGAAAATCATGGAGAACGCCAAGGCCCAGGGCAAGCAGCTGCCGCTGCCCGTGGATGTGGTCACGGCCAAGGCGCTGGAGCCGGGCCAGAAGGCCACNGTGCATTCCGTGGACGATGTGCCCGCGGACGAGATGATCCTCGACATNGGNCCCAAGACCGTGGNNCTNTANNANNGCATCCTCGACAAGGCGGCNACCGTNGTCTGGAACGGCCCGGTGGGCGCNTTCGAGACCGAGCCCTTCGGCGCCGGCACCAAGGCNCTCGCCGAGGCGCTGGCCAAGAGCAAGGCCTTCGTGGTGGTGGGCGGNGGCGATTCCGTGGCCGCNGTGGAGGGCTACGGCCTCGCCGACAAGATGGGCTATATCTCCACGGGCGGCGGCGCCTCGCTGGAGCTGCTCGAAGGCAAGGTGCTGCCCTCGGTGGCCGCGCTGGAAGCGCGCGCCGCAGGCTAGGGCGCAAATCCCCGGTCGCATCCGTTCCCCTGCCTGCCCCCNCGCCGGGCGGGCAGGGGCTCATATCTGCGGCAGGGGCGGGCGCTGCGCCATTGTAAAAAANCTCTAAACATGCTCTCATGCGGGGACGGCATGATGCCGGTTCCAGGAGCGAAGAATGAGCGATTCCCCTGACAAAGATTTCCGGTGCGGCTGGGTGGCCATCGCCGGGCCNGCCAATGCGGGCAAGTCCACCCTNCTCAACGCCCTGCTGGGCCAGAANGTGACCATCGTCACGCCCAAGCCGCAGACCACGCGCAACCAGATCGTGGGCATCTTCACCGACGAGCACGCGCAGATCATCTTCATGGACACGCCCGGCGTGGCGCAGTTGCGCGGCCACTTGAGCAAGTCCATGACGCAGGCCATCTGGCAGAGCCTCGGCCAGGCCAANGTGGTCATGCTGGTGCTGGACGCGCACCTCTATATCCGNCACCCGGAATACCTCGAGCGCGACCTCGGCCCCCTTGGCGAGGCCATNGCCCAGGACGAGCGGCCCACCATCGTNGTGCCCAACAAGGTGGACATGTTNGCCGACAAGAGCCGGATGCTGCCNCTGCTNACGCGGGCGCACGAGCTCTGGCCGCACGCNGAGATNTTNCCGGTGTCGGCNCAGAACGGCGACGGCCTCGCNGAGCTTCGGGCGCTCATCGAGTCNAAGCTCCCCATNGCGCCCGCGCAGTTCCCNGAGGACCAGGTCTCCACNGCGCCCCTGCGCTTCATGGCCGCNGANATNATCCGCGANAAGCTCTTCCTCCACCTGCANCAGGAAGTNCCCTANGGCGTNGCCGTGGAGGTGGAAAGCTGGCAGGAGGAGCCGGAGCGNNNCCTCACCATCATCCANGCGGTCATCTATGTGGCNCGNCCCATGTACAAGGCCATGATCATCGGCAAGGCCGGGNCGGGCATCAAGAAGATCGGCAGCGAGGCCCGGCAGGAGATCGCNCAGCTCGTGGACACCAAGGTNCANCTNGAGCTCTGGGTCAAGGTGCGGGAGAACTGGACNGAGGACGCGGCCTTCCTGCGCGAGCTCGNGCAGTCCTCCGGCGGGAGCGCCGAATGACGCCGGANGAGCTGGCGGCGCGCCTCGCCAGCGTNCGCGAGCGNCTGGCNNNGGCCTGCACGGCCAATGGCCGCAGGCCGGANGANGTGCTCCTCGTGGCCGTNTCCAAGTTNCAGCCCGCGNCGGCNGTGGCGGCCGTNGCCGCNGACGGCCANCGGGATTTTGGCGAGAACTATGTCCAGGAGGCGCTGGAAAANCGCGCCGAGCTNGCGGCCGACCCCGTNGCNNNGGACNTGNGCTGGCACATGATCGGCCATGTGCAAAGCCGCAAGGCCGCGCAGGTGGCCGGGNNCTTTGTGCTCATCCACACGCTCGATTCCGTGAAGCTGGCCGACGCGCTGGAGCGGCGCCTCGCNGTCACGGGNCAGCTCCAGCCGGTGCTCATGGANATCAATATCGGCGCGGAGCCGCAAAAGGCNGGCGTNATGCCGGANGCGGCCCAGGCGCTGGGCGAGCATGTGCTNTGGGCCTGCCCGCACCTCNNCCTGCGCGGGCTCATGTGCCTGCCCCCGGTGTTTGACGCGGGCGAAGCGGCNNGGCCGTATTTCGCGCGCCTGCGCCGNCTGGGGGAGGACCTGCGCTCGANGCTCGGCATCGCCATGCCCGAGCTCTCCATGGGCATGAGCGGCGATTTTGCGGCGGCGGTGGCCGAGGGGGCNACCATCGTGCGCATCGGCACGGATATTTTCGGGCCGCGNCCGGCAAAGGGCNGCGTCGCCCGTGGCATGATGGCTGCATGACGAGTNGTGCGGGGCGNGCGNCCCGCGCCTGATTTTTCCCGGAGAGGATGCCCATGGCGGCCAAGGACAAGGACAAGGAAGCGGCGGCCCTGCCCGAGGGACAGGCGGAAAAACCCCGCAAGAAATCGCGCCTCAAGCGTNTCGTCATTATTTTGGCGATACTGCTCATGACTTTGGGCGGCGCAGGNATCGGCGCGTANTGGTGGCTTTTCCTNCGCACCCCNGTNGAGGAGGCCNCGGCCNCGGCGGCCGACGCCCCGCTGGAGGNCCCGCAGGGCGCGCCNGGCAAGGCCCCGGCGCAGGCNCCCGCAGGCTCGTCGGCGCAGGCNCCGTCCGCCGGGCGCNCGCATNGAGCGCCAGAGCGANNTGCCNCGCAGCNGNGGCCTNGTGCTGCCGCTGCCNCCGGTGACGGTCAACCTNTCGGACCCNGGCGGCCGCCGCTANCTCAAGCTGGGCATGGAGGTGGAGGTCAATGCCGATGTCNNNGCCGAGCTCAAGGCCAACAGCGCGCGCATCCGCGACGCCGTCATCATGCTTCTGGCGGGCAAGTCCTANGGCGACATCTCCACGCCCGACGGCAAGGTGCTNCTCAAGGCGGAGATAGCGGCNAGNCTCAACCAGATTCTCGGNGCGCAGCGCGTGGTCNGGGTNTANCTNACCGATTTTGTTGTNGAATAGCAGAANTTTTCATNCGAGGTTGAACATGGCGCAGGACGATCAGGAAGCCCTGGCCGCNCAGTGGGCGGCCCAGCTTGAGGGCGACGGCGCGGACNNNCCGGACCCCTTTGAGGCGGCTGCGGCGGCNGCTGCCGCCGCCCCGGACGACACCGGCGGCGCGAGNGCGGACGACGAGGCCCTGGCGGCCCAGTGGGCCGACGCCCTGGCCGCCGAGGANGAGGAACGCGGGCCCGCCACTTTNGGCAACGCGGCCTCNGGCGCGGGAACCAANCCGCGCGGCGGCNCCTTCACCTCNCAGGCGCAGGACGCNCANTTNCAGGACATGACGGAAATGTCNCGCCAGCCGCGCGACAACAAGCTCAAGCGCGAGCTGGACTTCATCCTCGACATTCCGCTNGATGTCTCGGCGGAGCTCGGGCGCACNCGNCTGCTCATCAACGAGCTTNTGCAGCTCGGCCAGGGCTCNGTGGTGGAGCTCAACAAGCTCGCGGGCGAGCCGCTGGAAGTCTATGTCAACGGCAAGCTGGTGGCGCGNGGCGAGGCCGTGGTCATCAACGANAAATTCGGCGTGCGCCTCACCGACATCATCAGNCCCATCGANCGGGTGAANCAGCTTGGCTGACGCGCGNNCGGACCNNACGCTTTCNGGCGGCCTTTCCGGCAATTCCGTGCGCGGNGTGGCCGACAATGTGGCGCCGCCNCCNGGCGCNCACGANGCCGNCCAGGGCNTGCCCNCGCCGGACTGGGGNCAGGCCACGGCNGGCGACATCGCCGACACGGTGCGCGCCGCNGCCGACGAGATACTCAAGGGNATCGACCTCGCGAGCNANGCCATCGGCGAGTCCGTGGANACTGNTTCGAGCATGGCCTTCGAGCGCGCGGCCGAGGTCGCGCCNGCGGCCACCAGCGCCGCCNCNGACGCGGCCACNGGCCTCGGGCAGACCACNTTCAGCTGGGGCGGCTATNTCCAGGCCATCGGCATCCTCTGCCTGCTTTTGGCCCTGTTCTGGTTCGCGCTCTGGCTNGTNAGGCGNTATGGCCGCTTCAACTTCCTGCCGCGNCCGGGGGCGCTCCCGCGCGGGGCGCTGGTCATGGAAGCGCAGATGCCCCTTGGCCCGCGCAAGGGCCTGATGGTGGTACGCTTCTTGAATACAAGACTCTTGCTGGGGGTCACGGACAACCGCATAAGCCTGCTCAAAGAGGAAGAACTGCACGATGCGCCGCGTGACGACAATTTTCAGGGGATCATGGACCAGGCCCGCCGGGACGTCACTGACGCTGGCGGCCCTGGCGGCGCTGGCAATCCTCGCGCCTGAAGCCGCCTTCGCCGCCCAGGACCTCACGCTGCCCAGCATGTCCCTCACGCTTTCCGGCGGCGCGCCCGAGCCCGGCAAGGTCTCGGTGCTGCTGGAAATCCTCTTCCTGCTCACCATTCTTTCGGTGGCCCCGGCCATCATGCTCACGGTGACGAGCTTCACGCGCATCATCATCGTGTTCAGCTTCCTGCGCCAGGCCATGGGCGTGCAGCAGCTGCCGCCCACGCAGATTCTCGCGAGCCTCGCCATTTTCATGACGGTGGTCATCATGTTCCCGGTGGGCAAGCGCATCAACGACGACGCCATCCAGCCCTACCTCAACGAGCAGATTGACTACAAGGTGGCGCTGGACCGCGCGCAGGTGCCCCTGCGCAACTTCATGTTCAAGCACACGCGGGAAAAGGACCTCTCGGTATTTTACTCCATTTCGCAAATGGAGCTGCCCCGCAACAAGGATGAAGTGCCCACCATGATGCTCGCCGCGGCCTATGTCATCAGCGAGCTCAAGACGGCCTTCACCATCGGCTTTCTCATCTACATTCCCTTTCTGGTCATGGATATGGTCGTGTCCAGCGTCCTGCTCGCCATGGGCATGATGATGCTGCCGCCCATGATGGTTTCCATGCCCTTCAAGCTGCTGCTCTTTGTCATGGTGGACGGCTGGAACCTGCTCGTGGGCTCGCTCGTCAACAGTTTTCTTCTGTAATAAGGGGATACGGCAATGACGCCTGAATTTGTCATCGGTTTCGGCAGGCAGGCCATCGAACTGTGCCTGATGATGGCGCTCCCCATGCTGGGCGTCGGCCTGTGCGTGGGCGTGGTGGTCAGCATCATCCAGGCGGCCACGCAGATTCAGGAACAGACGCTGACCTTCATCCCCAAGATCATCTGCATGTTCATCGCGCTGCTCATGGCGCTGCCCTGGCTCATGGAGCGCATGACCACCTTCACGCGGGACGTGTTCATCAATATCCCGCAATATGTGCAATAGCGGTTTTCCGGGGTTCTTTTAAATGAGATATAAATCCTGCTCCAGGATTCACACCGGCTTCAATTTTTACCGCAGCGGCAAGATCACCGCCTGTTGCAACCAGATCAGCCCGGCGCTGGAGCTCGCGCATGTGGACGACGAGAATCTTGCGGACAAGCTCCTCGTCAATCATCGGCGCCTGCTCATGCGCCACAAGTTGGGCGATGCCCCGGATGTCTGCCGCAAGTGTTCCGCCTTCGTGGAACATGACTGGGACGATGCACCGGGGCGCATACCCTTTTCGCAGGCCAGCCTCAATCACTACAAGAAATGCAATCTCAAGTGCGTCCATTGCGGCTATCGCCGCCAGGACGAGAGGGAGCATGACACGCCCCATGAGAAGGTGTTCGACGCCCTCCTGAAGTGCATAGCGGCGGGCATCATGGTACCCAAGCCCTATCTGGAGATAGGCGGGGGCGAGCCCAGCCTGGGCAACGGCATCGAGAACATCGTCCAATATGCTCTTGAGCACGGCTGGGAGGGGCTCATCAATTCCAACGGGGCCAGATTCTCCCAGGTGTTCGCCGATGGCGTCAACGCGGCGCAGTTCTCCCTGCTGCTGACGCCCGACGCCGGCAGCCGCGAGACCTATGCCCGCATCAAGGGCGCGGACAATTTTGACAATACCTGGCGGAACATCGGCCGCTACATGGCCGCCACCTCGGGCAAGGCGCTCGTCAAGTTCATCCTGGAGGAGGGCAACAAGGACGACATTCCCGCCATGCTCGCCACAGCGAAGAAGTATGGCGTGCAAAACCTCGTGCTTTCCCTGGATTTGAATATCCCCAAAAGCCGACATCCTGAATATATCGCCAAGGC
>JAAUYX010000078.1 GCA_014804905.1 Desulfovibrio sp.
CGTAAGGAACCGGAATCTCAAAGAACTTTCCTTCCCGCTCGCTATTCACTTGTCAATGAACCACCGCCGCCTTTTTGCGGCGCGACGCGTTATATGCGTCCGATTCCCCGCCTTGTCAAGAGGCCTTGCAAAAACTTTTTTTCGCAAGCCCCGGAACTCGGCGCGGAGTGCTAAAATAGGTTGGCACTCCCTCTCTGTCAAGGGAATTTCTTAAATATTTTTTCAACTTCCCGCAAAGGAACGGCTGGCGCGGTTTTTCTGCTGGCCCGACCGTCCCTGCGCGGGGGCGGCTTGCAGCCGGGCGGAAAAGGACTATCCTTCAGAAAACAGGGAGGTCCCCATGCCGAAGATGCGCACATCCAAACAGCAGCTCAAGCGCCTGCTTCAGGAACCGGACTGGCGGGATCATCTTGAGGAGATCGCCGCGGGCGGCATGACCAGCGTGGGGCCGCTCTTTTCCTTCCTGCTGCTCGGGCCGCTCACCATGCACCGCGCGGCCGTGGCCCTGGGCGTGACCGTGGCGCGCCTTGCCGAGGGCGAGCCGGAAACGGCGCGCAACGTCATCCGGCGCTTCATGTGGCACATGAACGAGGACTCCGGCAATATCGGCTGGGGCATCCCGGATGCCTTCGCGGAATGCCTGGCCGCCAGCGAGGCCCTTGCCGAGACGTATCACCGCATCCTTATTTCCTACATCATGGACTTGGGGCACGCGGACAATTATTGCGACCACGATGTGCTCAGGCGCTCCTGCTACTGGGCCATCGGGCGCCTCGCCGAGGTGCGTCCGGAAATGTGCGTGGGCGCGCGGCCCTGGCTGCGCAAGGGGCTTGCGGACGAGGACAGCATCTGCCGTGGCATGGCGGCCTGGGCGCTGGCGAAACTGCCGCAGGACATGATGGACGCCCCGGCCCTGCGCCGGCTCGCCGAAGCGGGCGATGAGGATGTCTGCGAAATCTACGAGGCCGACAGCATCCGCGAGGCGCGCGTGAGCGAGCTTGCCCGCGCGGCGCTGGCGCGCGACGAGGCGCCGAAAGTCTGAAGCGGGGAAGCGGCAGCGGGCGCATCAGACCGCGGCGTCCAGCAGCAGATTGTCGCGGTGGATGACGTCGGGATAGTGGGCGTTGCCCAAAATTGCGGCCACTTCATGGCGCTTGAGGCCCATGATCTTGCGCAGGTCCGCGGCGCTGTAATTGGTGAGGCCCACGCCGAGGGGCTGGCCGTCATGCTCCACGCGCACGAGCGCCCCCTTCTGGAAGCTGCCGGAAACCTCGCGCACACCGCCGGGAAGCAGGCTGCCGCCCTCGCGCATGAGCGCCGCTGCGGCACCGGCGTCCACCATGACGCTCCCCGCGGGCTCGGACTGGTAGGCGAGCCAGAACTTGCGCCGCGGGATGGCGTGGCGCGCCGGGTCCACCCAGGTGCCCGCTGGGGCTTCCGCAGCTGCTTCATCATACGCAAGGCCGAAGGCCCGCGTCAGCGCGTCGGGGTCCCGACCGCGCAGGATGAGCGTGGGCACGCCCAGTTGCGCCGCCCGGCGGGCGGCCATGAGCTTGGAGCGCATCCCGCCCGTGCCCACGGAGGTTTTTGCGCCGCAGAGCCGGCCGAGGTCGAGCCGGGACACATCCTCGATGCGGGCGAGCACCGGGGCCTCGGGGTCGGCCTGCGGGTCTCGCGCGCACACGCCCCGCGCGGACGTGAGGTTGATGAAAAGGTCCGCGCCCACGAGGTTGACGAGCAGGCTGGCGAGGCTGTCATTGTCGCCGAACTTGAGCTCGGCCACCGAGACGGTGTCGTTTTCATTGACAATGGGCAAGGCGCCCCAGCCGAGCAGCTCGGCGAAGGTATTGCGGGCATTGAGGAAGCGCGTGCGGGAGCGCAGGTCGTCCCGCGTGAGCAGCACCTGCGCCGTGGCGATATGGTGCGGGCGGAAGGCCCTGTCCCAGGCGCGCATGAGCAGGCCCTGGCCCACGGCNGCGGCNGCCTGNCGNACNGCGAGGTCGCGCCCGCGGGCGTNGATGCCGCGGCTCGCGAGGGCCGCGCGCCCGGCCGCCACCGCGCCCGAGGACACCAGCACCACCCGGCGGCCGCCGTGGCCTTCCGGGCCCTTGCCGCGCANGGCGGCTATCTGGGCGGCGAGGGAGGCGAGCACATCNAGGGCNAGGCCGTCCGNATCGGTGAGCACGGCGCTNCCCACCTTGATGACGATNCAGCGCGCCCGCGAGAGAAGCNCGCGCCGCTCNGNNGCCCAGNCGGCGTCACCGCCGGGGNCGGCCGTGCCCCCGTCATTCATTGGTGTACTCGANCTCGATTTCGGGAAATTCCTCATCCTCGGCCGGGGGCTCGGTGTGGAAATGCACCAGCGGCTCGTGGCGGCCGAGCTCGTCCTTGAGGCGCCAGAGCTCCTCCACCAGCGGTTCGAGGCCGATGCGCTCCTTGGCGGAGATGAAGAAGATGCGGCGCTCGTCTTTGGCCGCCCGCGCCATGAGGGCCTGCAACCGCTCCTCGGAGACGAGGTCGATCTTGTTGATGACCTCGATTTGCCGCCGCTCGGCGAGCTCCGGGTCGAAGCGGCGCAATTCNTCGTTGACGAGCTCGAAGCCNGCCCANGGGTCGGCGTCGTCCACATCCTCGATGCTCAGCATGTGCACGAGGAANCGCGTGCGCTCCACATGGCGGAGAAAGCGGTGCCCAAGCCCCAGNCCCGCNTGCGCGCCCTCGATGAGGCCCGGNATATCNGCGATGATCATGCGNTTTTCCGGGTCCACCTCGTCGATCATCACNCCGAGGTTGGGCGTGATGGTGGTNAAGGGATAGTCCGCGATTTTCGGGCGCGCGGCCGAGACNCGGGAAATGAAGGTGGACTTGCCCGCATTGGGGAGGCCGATNAGGCCCACGTCGGCCAGAATCTTGAGCTCGAGGCGCAGGGTCACTTCCTCGCCGGGCTCGCCCGGCTGGGCAAAGCGCGGGGCGCGCATGGTGGCGGACTTGAAATGCTCGTTGCCCTTGCCGCCGCGGCCGCCGCGCGCCACGAGCACGAGGCTTTCGGGCTCGCTCAGGTCCGCGAGGAGGCGCTCGCCGCCGTCCTCGGCGATGGCTTCGTCCGCCTCCACCTCGGGGGCATCGCCCCGGCGCACGCTCTCGGCAAAGACAAGCGTGCCCACGGGCAAGCCAAGGACGAGGTCCGCGCCCTTCTTGCCGTCGCACTGGCCGCCGCGGCCGGGCTGGCCGTTCTGCGCCTCATAGACGCGCTTNAGGCGGAANTCATAGAGCGAAAGCAGGCGGCTGTCGGCGCGGAGATAAACCGAACCGCCGTTGCCGCCGTCGCCGCCGTCCGGNCCGCCCTTGGGCACGAATTTCTCGCGCCGNAAGGACATGCAGCCCCGGCCGCCCTTGCCCGCCTTGACGAGTATCCTTGCTTCATCCACAAAACGCATGGCTTGCCTCACAGTGGGGNCGCNGGCGGCGCGCCGNNCGCACCNNGCCGCTGCCCCGGANATGNCCCGAGTATGCCCGCAAAAACGCNAAAAGGGAAGGCCGCCGCATGGGCGGGGCCTTCCCCGAAAACCCGGTGGACCGGCTGGCGCAGCCTTGTGCTAGGCCGCGGCCTCGTCCACATGCACCCGCGTGAGNACGCGGCGCTTGCGGGTGAACTTTTCAAAGCGCACCACGCCGTCCACCTTGGCGAACAGCGTAAAATCGCGCCCCATNCCCACNTTGAGGCCGGGATAGACGACCGTGCCCAGCTGNCGCACAATGATGTTGCCGGCAAGCACAGGCTGGCCGCCATAGCGCTTGATGCCCCGGCGCTGCCCCGGACTGTCGCGGCCGTTGCGTGACGAACCGCCCGCTTTTTTATGAGCCATGATGCCTCCCCGGCCGCTTCGCCGACGCCTCCGCCGCGGTTGCGCGGCAGAACAGGCGACGGCACGACGGCCTAGCTATTGATGCTTTTAATGCGAAGGGCGGTGCAATCCTGCCGGTGGCCGTGCAGGGACTTGGAATCCTTGCGGCGGCGNCGCTTGAACACCAGCACCTTGGGGCCGCGGCCCTGGGCCACCACTTCNGCCTTGACGCTGGCGCCCTCAAGATAGGGCGCGCCCACCTTGCAGCCNTCCCCGCCAATGAGCAGGACCTTGTCCAGAACGACCTCGGCGCCCGGTTCCACGGCGAGCTTCTCCACCAGGATACGGGAGCCTTCCTCGACCTGGTACTGCTTTCCGCCGGTTTCGACAATCGCGTACATCTCAAACCTCCAAAAAGGGAAACGCATTCTTGCCCCATGCCGGGGAAAATGTCAAGCGGTCCGGCTCCGGACCTCAGCCGCGCGGCGAAAGCTCCATNCCGGAAAGCGCGGCCAGCGCCGCNTCGTCGGTNTATTCAAAGCGCAGCGGCGTGAGTGTCACATGGCCCGCCAGCAGCAGGTCCTTGTCCGTGCCCGGCCGGATGCTCTCNGGCGGCACGTCGCCCGTGAGCCACCAATAGGGGTCNCCGCGCGGGTCCTCGCGGCGGGCATANATATTGCGCCACACGGCGTCCGACTGNGGGCAGACGCGCACCTCCCCGGCCGGGAGCTCCCCCGCGGGATAATTAAGGTTGAGCACGCGCCGCGGNGGGAGNTTNTNCCAGTCGATGCGCTCGGCGAGTGCCACCGCGTGCCGGGCATGGGCAGAGAGGTCCTGCCGCCCGGAGTGGTCGGCNTGGGANATGGCCATGCTGGGCACGCCGTCGTGCGCGCCCTCGGCCGCTGCGCCCACCGTGCCGGAATAAAAGATGTCCGGCCCCACGTTGGGGCCGAGATTGATGCCCGCCATAACGAGGTCCGGNCGCCGCTCCGAGAGCGCGCCCAGCCCCAGCTTGACGCAGTCCGTNGGGGTGCCGTGGACGCCGATGCCGGAAAAGCCCGGCTCCTCGATGACGCGCGTGCGCAGGGGCTCGAACACGGTGAGCGAATGCCCCACNCCGGACTGCTGNCTNAGCGGCGCGACGGCCGTGACCGTGTGGCCCGCCTCCACCAGGGCGGCGTAGAGGGCGCGCAGNCCCGGCGCCATGATGCCGTCGTCATTGGAGAGGAGAACGTGCATTTGACAATACCTCGGAAAGAAGGGAATCTCGCGGGAACACGCCCCACGCGCAGGTGGGCGGAGACTATCTATATGGAAAAAGGCGATTTCGTCAAAGACATTGTGCCCAACGCGGAGGCCTNCGGCATCTTCGCCGTGGCCGAGGCCAGCCTTGCGCAATCGCGCAACGGGCCCTACTGGCGGCTCGTGCTCGCNGACTCGAGCGGCAGCATCGAGGCCAAAATCTGGAGCCCGCTCAGCGGCGAGTTCAGCGAGATAGCGCCGGGGACGCTGGCGCAGGTGGAGGGCCGGTCCTCGCTCTTCCGCGCTCAGGTGCAGCTTGCNGTGGAGAAATTCCGGCCGCTCGACGCCGGAGAGGCGGCCCGCGTGGACCAGACGGCCTTTTTGCCGTCGAGCCCCTATCCGCTGGACGCCATGTTCGACGAGCTCATGGCGCTCTGCCGCGAGGAGTTCACGCACAAGCCCTGGCGCAAGCTCGTGTTCTCGGTGCTGGAAGATGCGGAGCTCGGGCCCAGGTTCCGCCTTGCGCCCGCGGCCAAGAGCGTCCACCACGCCTATGCCGGGGGCCTTCTGGAGCACACGCTCGGCGTGTTCAGGCTCTGCCGCCGCCTGGCCGACCAGTATCCGGAACTGGACCGCCAGGCCCTGCTCGCGGGCGCGCTCTTCCATGATTTCGGGAAGATTCGCGAATTTTCCGGCGGCCTCTCCAACGACTACACCACCGAGGGACGCCTCCTCGGGCACCTCATGCTCGGCGTGGAGATGCTCGCGCCCTTCCTCGCCCGCTCCGGCCTCGAGCCGGGCCTTCAGGAGCATTTGCGGCATCTTGTCCTCAGCCACCACGGCGAACTGGAATTCGGCGCGGTGCGCCAGCCGCACACGCCGGAAGCTCTCGCCCTCCACCATGCGGACAATCTCGACGCCAAGCTCGCCCAGTGCCGCGCCCTTTTCGGCGCGCTGGACGGCGAGGGCCCGGGCTGGACGCCGTGGCAGGCCACCCTGGGCCGCCCCCTCTACCGGCCCGAGCGCACACCCGAGGTGCCGCCCGCCGCCCCCAGGGGGCGCAAAAACGCCAGGAGGGAAGAATGTTTATCACTTTTGAAGGCATAGAGGGCTCGGGCAAGTCCACGGCCCTGCGCCTGCTCGCCGCGCATTTGCAGGAGCGCGGACACGACCCGGTGCTCACGCGCGAGCCGGGGGGCAGCTCTCTCGGCCGCAGCCTGCGCCCCATCCTCCTGGATGCGCGCACGCGCGGCCTCGTAAGCCGGGCGGAGCTGCACCTTTTTCTCGCCGACCGCGCGCAGCATGTGGCCGAAATCATCCGGCCCGCGCTGGAAGCCGGGCAGACCGTGCTCTGCGACCGTTTTTCCGATTCCACCCTCGCCTACCAGGGCTATGGCCGCGGCCATGACGTGGAGCGGCTGCGCCGCATCAACGCCCAGGCCACCGGGGGCCTCGACCCGGACCTCACCCTGCTCCTCGACCTCAGCGTGGCCGAGGGCCTCGAGCGCGCGGGCGAGCGCAACCGCGCCGAGGGCACGGTGCTCTCCGAGGGGCGCTTCGATTCCGAAAGCCTCGACTTCCACGAGCGCGTGCGCCAGGGCTATCTCGCGCTGGCGGCGGCGGAGCCTGCGCGCATCGCCGTCATCGACGCCGCGCAGCCGCCCGAGGACGTGCTGCTCCAGTGCCTTTCCGCGCTGGAGGAGCGGCTCTCCCGCCGCGGCACGGGCATTGCCTGAACAGAGCAAGGAGGCAGCATGAACGCCACAGCTCCTGAAATCTATACCCTTGAGGCCGACGGCGCCCGCCTGCGTTTTGTTTCGCAGGCCCCGGATACGGCGCTCCCCGCAGGGCTCGCCGTCATTCACCGCATGGGCGACCCGGCCCTTCTCCAGTGCGCGGTGCTCAGGCGCGAGAACGCGCCCGGGGGCGTCTTTCGCCTCGAGGACGAAAGCGGCCCGCTGCTCGCGGCCATTGCCGAAAACAACCTCGCCTTCGCGCTCGGCATGGGCTTTTTCGGCGAGCTCACGGCCAATGCGCGCTATGGCGTAGACGTGTTCGAGAATATGGAAGAGCCCGATGATTGAGCCGCTGGTGGCCGAACGCACCCTGGGCGTGGTGTTTTTCCCGGCCTTTGACTGGGCCATCTCCCCCACGCATCCCGAGCGGGAGGAGCGCCTCCTCTACACGCGCGACCAGCTGCAGGAGGAGGGGCTTTTCGACATTCCGGGTATCAGCGAGCACAGGCCCGTCTTTGCGAGCCACGCGCAGCTGGAGCGCGCGCACTTCTGCCTGCCCTCGGCCGCGGCCGTGAGCACGGAATCGCACCTCGCCGCGGCGGGCGGCGCCATCACCGCCGCGCGCCTCGTCATGGAGCACAAGACCGACCGGGCCTTCGCGCTGGTGCGGCCGCCGGGGCATCACGCCATGCGCGTTGTCCACGGCAACCGGGGCTTCTGCAACATCAATAATGAAGCCGTCATGGTGGAATATATCCGCGACCACTATCCGCATCCCGAGGGGCGCCCCCTGCGCGTGGCCATCGTGGATACGGACGTGCACCACGGCGACGGCAGCCAGGACCTGTTCTGGAACGACCCGCATACGCTCTTTATCTCCCTGCATCAGGACGGCCGCACCCTCTATCCGGGTTCGGGCTTCCTCGGGGAGGACGGCGGCCCCGGCGCGCGTGGCCGCACCATCAACATCCCCCTGCCCCCCGAGACCTCGGACGAGGGCTACCTCTACGCCGTGCGCAACGCGGTTTTGCCCATGCTCGAAGATTTCCGGCCGGACATCATCATCAATTCCGCCGGGCAGGACAACCACTTTACGGACCCGCTCGCCAACATGCGCCTTTCGGCCCAGGGCTACGCGGCGCTGACAACGGCCCTGAACCCGGACATCGCGGTGCTCGAGGGCGGCTATTCCATCCGCGGGGCGCTCCCCTATGTGAACCTCGGCATCTGCCTCGCGCTGGCGGGCATCCCGGCNGCNNNCGANATNCGNGANCCGGGCTGGACGCCGGGNGCCATCCGCCAGAAGCCNCAGGTGGCCGAATATATCGCGCGCCTCTGCGAGGAGGTGCTGGANGCCTATTTCCGGCCGCCCGCGCGACCTTCGGAAGGCCGGGAGGACCACGGCTGGTGGACNCGGCAAAAGAATATCTTTTATGATACGGACATGNTGCGNGAGCGCCAGAACGAAAGCTGGCGGCTNTGCGACGAGTGTTCCGGCCTCGGCCGCATCGAGACCGCATCGGAGCGCGTGCCNCGCTCCCTCTGCCTGCTCGTGCCGCGCCATGCCTGCGCGGCCTGCCGGGCCGAGGGCGAGCGNCTGGCGGCGGAAGCCCGCAAGAGCGGGCGCTACGCCCATGTGCGNCTNCTGGACGGNGACGCNGNGGACANGNCGGNNGNGNAGGCGCCCGNACACNTCCTTAAACAACTAGAAACNACCAGCGATTCAGCGAGGCANNCATGACGGANATCCTCATCATCGGCGCGGGCGGCGTGGGCAGCGTCGTGGCCCACAAGTGCGCGCAGGCCAAGCGCGAGACCGGGGTTTTCGGCAAGATAACGCTGGCGAGCCGCACCCTCTCCCGCTGCGAGGCCGTGGCCGCCAGCGTGCGCGAGCGCCTTGGCGTGGACATCGCCACCGCGCAGGTGGACGCGGACGACGTGCCCGCCCTCTGCGCGCTCATGCGCGAGGTGAAGCCCGCCATCGTCTGCAATATCGCCCTGCCCTACCAGGACCTGCACATCATGGACGCCTGCCTCGAATGCGGGGCGCACTACCTTGACACCGCCAATTACGAGCCGCCGGACACCGCGCGCTTCGAGTACAAATGGCAATGGGCCTACCGCGACCGCTTCCGCGAGGCCGGGCTCACGGCCCTCTTGGGCTCGGGCTTCGACCCCGGCGTGACCAATGTCTTCGCCGCCTGGGCGCTCAAGCACGAGCTCGACGAAGTGCATGTGCTCGACATCATCGACTGCAATGCCGGGAGCCACGGGCAGGCCTTCGCCACCAATTTCAACCCCGAGATCAATATCCGCGAGGTCACGGCGCGCGGCCGCTACTGGGAGCATGGGGAATGGGTGGAGACCGACCCGCTCTCCTGGTCCATGGATTACGACTTCCCGGACGGCATCGGCAAAAAGAAATGCTACCTCATGTACCATGAGGAGCTGGAATCGCTGGTGCGCCATCTGCGCGGCATCCGGCGGGCGCGCTTCTGGATGACCTTTTCGGAAAGCTACCTCAACCACCTCGAAGTGCTCGGCAATGTGGGCATGACCCGCATCGACCCGGTGCGCTTCCACGGGCAGGACATCGTGCCCATCCAGTTCCTGGCGGCGCTTTTGCCGGACCCGGCCTCCCTGGGGCCGCTGACCACCGGCCGCACCTGCATCGGCGACGTCTTGCGCGGCGTGAAAAACGGCGAGCCACGCGCGGTCTATGTCTACAATATCTGCGACCACGGCGCCTGCTACCGCGAGGTGGGCTCGCAGGCCATTTCCTACACCACGGGCGTGCCCGCCATGATCGGCACCAAGCTCATCGCCGAAGGCCTCTGGCGCAGGCCGGGCGTGTGGAACATGGAGGAATTCGACCCCGACCCCTTCATGGCGGACCTGAACCGCTTCGGCCTGCCCTGGAACTGCGTGGAAGTTCCCGCGGAATAAGGTCGCCGGCCATGTGCGCGGACTGCCTCGGCCTTTTGCTGGCGCCGGATTCGCCCGCGCCGTCGCCCTGCTTCGTGCTCGACGAGTGCCGGCTTGCTGAAAACGCCGCCATCCTCGACGGCGTGCAGAAGGCCACGGGCGCGAAGATATTGCTGGCGCTCAAGGGTTTCGCGGCCTGGTCCACCTTTCCCCTGCTCTCGCGCGCAGGCTCGGGACCCCTCTGGGGCGTGTGCGCGAGTTCGGTGGACGAGGCGCGCCTGGGACGCGAGGACTTCGGCGGCGAGGTGCATGCCTTCGCCGCCGCCTGGAGCGAGGAGGAATTCCGCGAGCTGCTCACCCTCTGCGACCACATCGTGTTCAATTCCGTGGCCCAGTGGCGGCGCTTCAGGCCCGTGGCCGAGGCCGCGCGGGCGGCGGGAAAAAGCCGCAAGGTGAGCTTCGGCCTGCGCCTGAACCCGGAACATTCCGAGGGCGCCGTCCCCATTTACGACCCCTGCTCGCCGGGCTCGCGCCTCGGCATCCGCAAGGGCGCCCTCGCCCGTGAGCTCCCGCCCGAAGGGCTTGACAGCATTTCCGGCCTCCACTTCCATACGCTGTGCGAGCAGGGGGCGGACGCGCTTGAGCGCACGCTCGCCGCCGTGGAGGAAAAGTTCGCGCCCTGGATAGCCGGGCTCCCCCAGGGAGGGCGCTGGCTCAATTTCGGCGGCGGCCACCACATCACCCGCGAGGGCTATGACGTAGCCCTGCTCTGCGGCCTCATCGACCGCTGGCGGGACAACTACGGCGCGCAAATCTATCTTGAGCCCGGCGAGGCCGTGGCCCTCAACGCGGGCTGGCTCACGGCCACGGTGCTCGACGTGGTGGATGCCGACATGCCCGTGGCCGTGCTGGACGTTTCCGCTGCCTGCCACATGCCGGACGTGCTCGAAATGCCCTACAGGCCGGAGGTNTTTTACCGGGGGGCGGACGGCGCGCCCCTGAAGGCGGCCGAAGCCGGGGCNGACGCGTGGACCTGCCGTCTCGCGGGCAAGTCCTGCCTCGCCGGGGATGTCATCGGCGAATACGCCTTCGCCGCGCCGCTTGTCGTGGGGGATCGNCTCGTCTTTGGGGACATGGCCATCTACAGCATGGTCAAGACCACCACCTTCAACGGCCTNNGGCTCCCCTCCATCGGCATTTGCCGCTGCGCCGGGGCCGCCCCGCANGACCGCTTCCGCATCCTGCGCCGCTTCGGCTACGAGGACTTCCGCGGCCGTCTCTCCTGAGCCGCGNGCCTGGNGCCCGCGCCTTGACATCGGCGGAAAAAATTCGGATGATTTTCCACCTTTTCATCGTCTGCACACCGGAAACCCTGCGCCTATGCCGTGAAGCCGGAGGAGAAGAGCATGAGAACCAAAATCGTCGCCACCATCGGCCCCGCGTCCAATACCAAGGAAAAACTCAAGGCCCTCGCCGGGGCGGGCGTCAGTGTCTTCCGCCTCAATTTCTCGCACGGCAGCGCCTCGGACTTCGTCAAGATCATCAACTATATCCGTGAGGTGGAGGCCGAGCTCGGCCGCCCCATCACCATCATGCAGGACCTTTCCGGCCCCAAGATTCGCCTCGGCGTGGTCCCGGAAAAATCCATCCAGGTGACCAAGGGCATGAAGCTNCTNCTCGGGCCCAGCGACAAGCGCGTGGANGAGCTCGCNTACCTGCCCTTNGACCATGAGGTCATCCTCGAGAGCCTCGAACCCGGCGACCGCATGGTGCTCGCCGACGGCGGCCTCCAGTTCGTGGTCAAGGAGCGCCGCGNCGACGGCCTTGTGCTNCTNGNGGCGGGCAANGACGGCATCGTCACCTCGCGCAAGGGCCTCGCGCTGCCCGGCAAGGCNACCAAGGTNCGCGCCCTCACCGANAAGGACAAGAAGGACCTCGAGGACGGCCTGGCCCTCGGCGTGGACGCGGTNGCCATCTCCTATGTGCAGACCGCCGACGACGTGCGCGAGGCCAAGGAGCTCATCGCCAANTCCGGCCGCCGCNTGCCCGTGGTGGTCAAGCTNGAGCGCCAGAGCGCCGTGGACAACCTCGACGCCATCCTCGCCGAGACGGACATCGTCATGGTGGCCCGCGGNGACCTNGGCGTGGAGTGCCCCCTGCCCCTNNTNCCNGCNCTGCAGAAGCNCATCATCAGCGCCTGCAACCAGGCCTCCAAGCCGGTCATCGTGGCGACGCAGATGCTGCTCTCCATGGTCAACAACCCCGTGCCCACCCGCGCCGAGACCACGGACGTGGCCAATGCNGTGCTGGACGGGGCCGACTGCGTCATGATGAGCGAAGAGACGGCCATGGGCAATTTCCCGGTGGAGACCGTGCAGTTCATGCGCATGATCACCACCGAGGCCGAAAAGCTCCTCCTCGACAACCGCAAGCTGGAAGAGCCGGAAAGCGACAAGGGCATCCCGGAATTTCTCGCCTATTCCGCCTGCCTGCTCGCNGACAAGGCCGACGCCAAGGCCATCGTCTCGCACAGCGTTTCNGGCGNCTCNGCNCGGCAGGTGTCNNCNAGGCGGCCTCCGCAGGCCATCTACGCGCTCACGCCCGACCCCTCCACCATCAAGGCGCTCAACTTCGTCTGGGGCGTNACGCCCGTCTTTGTGGACAAGGAGCACATCGGCCAGACGCACCTCGAGCGCGCGGAGGAGTTCATCAACNANAGCNNGGATTTCCAGGTCAACGACTGCGCGGTCATCACCGCNGGCCAGATCAAGGACTCGGCCACGCCGCGCGGCACCAACNTGGTCAAGATNTACTGGAAGTAGCGCATGGCAGNNAAAAAAGCCTCCGGCGCNGTTCCCGCGAACATCAACGAAGAGTANTACCAGATCAGCCCGGAGATNNTGGGGAGCTTTCCCAANTACCGGCCCCCGGTGGACCTCTTCGTGTTNCGCGAGGACATCGCCGTGCTTGCGCCCTATTCGCGCAANGGGGTGCGCCTCACCAACGAGCAGGTGGAGGAGCTGGCGGCGCTGTGCGCNGAGGGCAACCTCTTCGTCTCCCGCTCGGACCACCACATCTATTCGCGGCATATCGTGCGCCAGCTCGACCTCGTGCTTCAGGACCACAANCTCAAGGAAGCCGAGATCGCCAATATCTGCGTGCACGCGCTCTATCTCCGCTATGCGGAGTTNTACGCGCAGCCCGTGAAGGCGCTCTTCGACCCNCTCTACCGCGANGTGCTCGTGGTCACGGAATACCTTNCGGAGGACCCGAAGCGCATGAACGCCTTCATGCGCCGNCTCTTCCGCANGNATGACCCGGCGAAGCACGCGGTCAACAGCATGATCGTNGGCCTCTGGCTCTGGCTCCAGAACGCGGGCGAGTTCCAGCGCAAGGACCTNGACCGNATGGCCGTGGCNTTGCTCGTGCATGACATCGGCATGAGCAAGGTGCCCCCNTTCCTCGTGGACAAGAAGGGNGCGCTCAAGCCCGAGGAGCGGGAAAANGTGTGGCAGCACTCNGCCATGGGCGTGAANATCATGCAGAAGATGGACNTNGTCTATGACGAGCTCGTGNGCGNCTGCTTCGAGCACCACGAGCGCATGGACGGCTCCGGCTANCCGCANCGCATCAAGGCCGGGCAGNTNNNGNCCNNNGCGGCNCTGNCCGCCGTNGCGGACTCNTTCTCGGCCATGATTACCGAGCGCAGCTACGCNCCCGCCAAGGAGCCCATGGAGGCNGCGCGCGAGCTTGCGGAGGANGCGNGCTACGACACCNGCGTGGCGCGCACCCTGCTNGCGGCCTANGCCAGGGACGCCNTCGGCCCCNCGCAGGACATGGACGCCTTTGTGGAACAGAAGGACTGAACGCGCGGAGAANACCTTNNACGGAGGANNCCATGCGCCGNCTCTCCCNCCCGGCCCTGCTNCTGGCCNTGCTCNCCCTCNTCGCGCTGCTCGTGCCCGCGGGGCCGANNCCGGCNTCNGCCGCNGACGNCGGGAAGCTCGTCAAGGTCGTGGGGTTGTCGCGCCACGGCGTGCGCGCGCCCACCCAGAAGCACAAAACGCTGGAGGAATGGAGCGAGCGCGTCTGGCCTGTCTGGCCGGTCAAGCGCGGCGACCTCACCCCGCGCGGGGGGGAGCTCGTCACGGCCATGTGGGGCACTGTCGGCGCGGACTTCAGGAAAGAGGGCATCCTGCCCGCCAATCTTTGCCAGCGGCCGGCGGATGTCTTTGTGCGCGCCGATACGGACGAGCGCACCAGGGCCACGGCGCGGGCGCTCTTGGACGCGCTCGCCCCGGACTGCCGCCTCGGCTACGCCGTCACCGGCGATGCCATCGACCCGCTCTTCCATCCGGTCAAGGCCGGGCTCTATACCTTTGACCCCATCGGCGCGGCCACGGACATCCTCAGCATGACGGACGGGGGCCTCGGCCAGCTCCAGGACGACCTCGCCACGCCGCTCGCCCTCATCGGGCGGCTCTCGGCCCCGGTGGCCCCGCGCCTCTGCGGCAAGTTCAACCTGCCGCCGGACTGCGCGCTCTCGGACATTCCCAATGCCGTGAGCGTGGCGCCGGACGGCCGCAGCGTGGGCATCACCGGGAGCCTCGCCATCGCCTCCAGCCTCGCGGAGATATTCCTCCTCGAATATGGCGAATGGCCCGGCGTGGCCGCGGGCTGGGGCCAGGTCACGGCGCCCACCCTGCGCCAGGTGCTGCCCGTGCACGCCCGCGTTTTCGACGTGGTCAACCGCGCGCCGCTGGTGGCCTGGGCGCGGGGCTCCTCCCTGCTTGTGGAAATGGGGCAGGCCCTTCTGGGCACGCACTATGACGAGCGCTGCAATAAGGCCGCCCTCGTGGTCTTTGTGGGCCACGACACCAATATCGCCAACCTGGGCGCGCTGCTCGGCGTCAACTGGCAGCTCCCGGAATATCCCCTCAACAGCATCCCCCCGGCCGCCGCATTGATGCTGGAATTGTGGGAGAAAGACGGCCAGCGCGAGGTGCGCGTCAACCTTCTCGCGCAGCCCATGAGCGCCCTGCACACGCCCATTGGCGGCCAGGGCCTCCTGAGCCCGGCCGACCTCAAGAGCCACGCGCCGGTGGCGGCCGCCGTGAGCGCGCCTCCGGTGGTGGGCGCGGCGCGCTTCCCGCTCGACGAATTTCGCGGACGTATCGCCGAGGCAACGGCGGGCGCGCCTCTGGCCTCGCCCCAGGTTCCTCCGCTGGATTCCGCGCGCGAGGTAGTGAAATAGGCAAACGGGCAAGCCCGTTCACCCCATGTTCCGGGCACGCGCCACGGCAGAGCGCCCCAGAAGCCCGGAAAGGAGAAGCACATGCCTGACGACAACAGCTCAAGCTCCACTGCGCCCACGCCCGAAGACCCCAAAAAGAGCCCCAAGGGCGGCAACTGGAACATCCCGGCCGACGAGCTCGAGGAGGTCCCCACCAAAACGAGCGTCTGGCAGTGGGCGGTCATCATCGTGGCCGGCCTCATCCTCATCGCCATCGGCCTGACCTTCAGGGGCGCCGAGGAGCGGGAAAACGCGGCGGCCACGCAGCAGCTTTCCACGCCCCTCGTCAACCTTGTGCAGCAGCAGACGGCGGCGCTGGGCCTTTCCGAGCCCAAGGTGGCGCTCAATATCGCCACCAAGGCCGCGGACGTCTTTGTGGACTTCCCCGCCGCCATCGGCGGCGAAAAGGCCAGGGACCTCGCCCTCGCCGTGTGCGCGGGCCTCGCCCGGGCCTATGTGGAGAAGGGCTATATGCCGCGCGACCTCGCCGTCCATGTGGGCACCGTCCTTTCCGACGGCGCCAGAGCCACTTACGGCACGGCCCTCTTCAACGGCAATCTTGACCAGCTCGGCTGGGAGCCGGTGAGCGCGCAGTAAGCAGGGGGCCGGGCCTCTCTTCGCGCGCAGGCGACCGCCTGCCTTTCAAGCGCGGGCCACTCCGGGACCTCCCCAGCGGGGCCGGTGCGGCCCGCGCATTCTTTTGCCGCTCGGCGAGCCAGCGGCCCCTCCGCGCAAACGCCACTTTACGCGGCGGAAAAAACACGGTAATTCCACGCGATGCGAATCCGCGTTTCCTGGAAAAAGCTCCTGCTCTGGTCCTGTGCCGTGGTGGTCTTTTGCGGCCTTCTGGGCGCGGGGGCCGTGGCGACCCTCTTTTACTGGGCCTCGCGCGACCTGCCCAACATCAGCCGCATCGCGGACTACAATCCCCCGCAGGCCACCACGGTGCTCGCCCGCAACGGCGAGGTGCTGGGCACGCTCTGCACGGAAAAGCGCTATGTCATCAGCCTTGAGGACATGTCGCCTTTCCTGCCCCAGGCTTTCCTCGCCGCCGAGGACGATTCCTTCTACCACCACATGGGCGTGGATCCGGTGGCCATCCTGCGCGCGGCCATCAACAATTTCCGCAAGGGACACACGGGCGAGGGCGGCAGCACCATCACCCAGCAGCTCATCAAGCAGCTTTTGCTCACGTCCGAGCGCAGCTACACGCGCAAAATGAAGGAGGCCATCCTCGCCTACCGTATCGAGAAGGACCTCTCCAAGAAAGAAATCCTCACCATCTACCTGAACCAGATATATCTCGGCGAGCACGCCTATGGCGTGGAGGCCGCGGCGCGCACCTATTTCGGCAAGCACGCGGCGGACATCACGCTCGCCGAGAGCGCGGTCATCGCGGGGCTGCCCAAGGCGCCTTCGCGCTACAATCCCTTCCGCTCGCCCAAGGCCGCCAAGGACCGCCAGATGTATGTCCTCGGGCGCCTGCGCGACCTCGGCTGGATCACCGCCGAACAATATGCCCAGGCCGCGGCGGAGCCGCTCGTCTACTGGAGCATGCCCGACGGCATGGGGGGCCCGGCCCTCTGGTATCTGGAGGAGGCGCGGCGCCTGCTCGTGGAGTTCTTTACCGAGAGCAACCTCAAGGCCCTCGGCGTGGAAACGACGCGCTACGGCGAGGAATATGTCTACGAGGCCGGGCTCACCGTGCGTACGGCCATGGTCCCCGCCCAGCAGGAGGCCGCGGGGAACGCGCTCCGGCGCGGCCTGGAGGAGCTGGACAAGCGCCAGGGCTGGCGCGGGGCCGTGCAGATGGAGCCGGACAAGGTGCAGTCCTTCGGGAAGGACTCCACCTTCGCGCCGCAGGACCTCGCGGGCGACGCCTGGGTGCGGGCGCTGGTGACGGCCGTGGAGCCGGCGAGGGCCGTTGTGGCGCTCGGCAAGGGCTATACCGGCGTAATCCCGGTGGCCAACATGTCCTGGGCGCGCAAGCCCAATCCCAAGGTGGCCGCGGCCAATGCGCCGTCCGTCAAGGATGCGCGGCAGGTGCTTGCGCCGGGCGACCTCATCTGGGTCTCCGCGGCCGCCATGCCCGCGCCGGAGGGGCAGCCGGCGCCGGCAGCCAAGGGCAAGCAGCAGAAGCCCGCGGGCAAGAACCTCGTCCCCTATGACCCGGCGCGCGTAAAGCCGGGAAGCCCCATCGTGCTCCGCCTCCAGCAGGAGCCGCTGGTGCAGGGGGCGCTCGCCTCGCTGGAGCCTGAGAGCGGCGACGTGGTGGCCCTCATCGGCGGCTACAGCTTCGGAGACAGCCACTTCAACCGCGCCACGCAGGCGCGCCGCCAGCCGGGCTCCAGCTTCAAGCCCGTGGTCTATTCCACGGCGCTCGATTTCGGCTTCACGCCGTCCTCCATCGTGCTGGACGCGCCCTTTGTCTATGTGAATCCCTACACCAACGAAGTGTGGCGGCCTTCCAACTACGAGCACAACTACAAGGGCGAGCTGCCGCTGTGGCAGGCGCTGGCCCTGTCGCGCAACACCTGCACGGTGCGCGTGGCCCAGCAGGTGGGCATCGCCAATGTCATCCAGCGGGCCAAGGCCATGGGCCTCGAGCCGCATTTCCCGCAGGAGCTTGCGGTGAGCCTGGGCGCCGTGGCCGTTTCGCCGCTCAACCTGACGCAGGCCTATGCGGCCTTCGCCAACCAGGGCATGGGCGTGCGCCCGCGCATCATCACCTCCATCACCGACGCCAGGGGGCGCGAGCTTTATCGGCAGGACCCGGAGCACTGGCAGGCGCTCTCCCCGCAAAACGCCTACATGATGGCGACCCTGCTCAAGAACGTGGTCAATGCGGGCACGGGCTCGCGCGCGAAAATCGACGGCCGCTTCATCGCCGGCAAGACCGGCACCACCAACGAGGAGCACGACGCCTGGTTCGTGGGCTTCACGCCCTATCTCGTCACCGGCGTCTATGTGGGCTATGACCAGTTGCAACCGCTGGGGCGGCTGGAGCAGGGCGGCCGCACGGCCGCGCCCATCTTCCGCTATTACCGGAGCGTGGTGGAGGATTTTTACGAGCCGAAGGACTTCACCATGCCCGAGGGCATCGTCATGTCCGGCAACATGGCCTACCGCGCGGACCAGCCCATGGAAGGCGTTTCGGCCACGGACGGCCTTGAGGAAGGTCCCGGCGAGGATACCTCGGAGGGCGGCGAGGACCTCATGCGCCAGATGTTCTAGGGCCGGCACCAGGCCTTTCAAAGAGATAATGCCAAGTACAGCAGCGAGGCCTTCCTTAATCCCGTCTGGAGCGCAGCGGAAGACGGGTGCTGGTGCCGGAAGAATCCTAAAAAATAAGATTTTTAGGTTCCGGCGCGCTAGCCGTTGTCCGTCTTGCGGGCTTACGGATAGCGACAGCGGTTGCGCTGACGGGCTATTGAGTTAACCAACTGCTGTCTTCATCCGTAGCTTCCTTCGTCGCAACGGCTGAAGCAAGGAAGATAAAAATTTCCGAAGGGAGTGTACTCAAGTACTCGACCGAGGAAATTTTTCTCTGACGCAGCCG
>JAAUYX010000079.1 GCA_014804905.1 Desulfovibrio sp.
CCTTGGTATCGTGAATGGGGTAGGGTCATACTCCCCCCAAACCCTCCCTGAGCCTTTTCGCACAATCTTCAAATCAGCAATGCTTAACGGTTGGTCGTTTCAGTTCGGTGGCTCAATGGGGCGCAGCTTCGCTGTGCCCCTCAACCCACTGAATTCGATGCCGGCTTTGGTCGAAATTTCCAAAACACGGCGGCTTGAACAGACCGCAGAATGACATATAGCTTTTCGGAGTGGTAAACGCATTGGCAGGGGCCAAGGTTTCGCTGGGGCCGGAATGGAGTTTTCAGCGATGCCAACTCTGAGAAAAGATCGGGGAAATGCTTGGCTTGCTAGAGTCATCATTGACGGCAAAACAGTGGATACCAAGTTTTTCCCGGCGGGTCGGCCCAAAGGCCCGGAATGGATGGCCGCAAGGCAATGGGAGATAGAGAGGAAAAAGGAATTCTTGGAGGGACGGAGACAAAAGAAACGCCTTCGGGCCTGGAGCTTCTCTCGGGCTGGGGAGAGCGTTATCTGGCTTTTGCGGAAAGAACCATGTCCCACTCCACCTATGTTGAGAAGAAAACGGTCATGAGTGCGCTGTTCGCCTATTGCCAGCAAGAGGGCATTTCGGACATCGCCAAACTGACCAAGCCCATGCTCTATCAATTCCTTTCGGAGGTGGCTGATGAGCGGGGCTCCAAGCGGGCAAATGTCTATCGCAAGAATTTGCTGTCGGCGTGGAATTGGGGATTGGAGAGTGTGGACGGTTTTCCGCAAGTGCTGTCGCCTCTGGAGCGCATCAAACCTTTTCCGGCAACGGCAGGCGAGCGTTACGTTCCGCCGGAGGAGGATGTGATAAAGGTCTTGCAGCAGGCCAAGGGTCAGGATTTGGTTATGTTGCTGGCCTATTATTACACTGGCGCGCGAAGGAGTGAAATCTTCCGTCTTTCATGGGAACGGGACGTGCGGCTGGACACTGGCCGCATACGTTTGACGGATCACAAAGCGCGTGACGGCAAGGAGCGTGCGCGGTGGCTGCAACTTCACCCTGAGCTGCACAAAGCATTGCGCTGGTGGCATGATGCGCGGCCCTGCAAGGTGGACAATGTGTTCATGCAGACACAATGCAACGAAATGCTGGGGCANCCGTTTACNCAGCGNAACCAGCTNATGCCAAGGCTATGNGCGAAAGCCGGAGTGAANCCCTTTGGCTTTCACGCCATGCGGCACAAGGCTGCCGCCATCACGTTTGTNGGAGGCGGCATTTCCGCCGCNCAAACGCTCATGGGGCATTATCACGCCACCACCACGGACAGGTATGTGAAGAGCGNCGGTCTTTACGGCAATCAGGAAATCATCATGTCCGCGTTNAGCGAGAGCGGCATCGGGAAGGCGGCGGAAATGCTCTTGGAAAAAGAAATGCCCCACGGCTAAAATTCCCGTGAGGCATTTTGTAACCAGAGCTTTGTAACCAGCTTGGTTCGACANCCTTNAACCGGNCNTAACTAGTTGAAATCTTNNGNGTCCCCAAGGGGATAAAATATTTTTCGTATCTAGATGAAATTATAAATTTTATTTTTATAAAANTNTTTTATGCCTACAAATATACCCACATAAATGAAAAATCCTGAAGTCCTTTANTGGACGTTGCTGGATAGTGNNCCGACAACCTTAATCTTCCGCTAATCTTTCCGNCNCCGCCTCATNTCCCAANAACGTNTTTCANCTTACGCATCAAACCATACCCTGTTGAGGTGACCCACATGCCACTTGCTCCGTACGGAGAAATGCCGTATNCATNNTTTGAGGTAATTGCCATGACACAATCGCACGAAACACCNATGTCCCGTATAGATGCGCGGATTCCGCTTGCCGTTCGGGAAACCATCGACCGTGCTGCNGCAATGCANGGACGTACCCGCACGGATTTCCTGATTGAAGCTGCACTGGAAAAGGCTGAACGGGTCATTGCCGAGCAGTCTATCATTCGTTTGACCATGCGCGACCAAGAGCTGTTGGCTGAAGCCCTGCAAANTCAAGAATCACTGGAGCCCACACCATTTCTCAAGGAGCTTGCGGAAGAATATGCCGCANGGGTTAAAAGCTCATGAAGTTGCTGTTTGATCTCCTGANACCAGGCNTGGACAGGAGNGGCTTTTCNTGTGGCGAACCAGCTCTAGACGCCTACCTNCACAAGCAAGCCGGACAAGATATGAGGCGCGGNTTNGCCACGGTCATCGCAGCGCGGCAATCNATGAGCCCCGAGAAGGTCGTGGGNTACTATACTCTCTCGGCAGCATCCATTCTTCTCAACTCTCTCCCTAATGAAACAGCTCGCAAGATGCCACGCTATCCATNCGTCCCCGCAATTCGNCTCGGCCGATTGGCAGTGGACATATCGAAGCNGAAGCAGCACGTCGGAAGCTTGCTNGTTATGGATGCGTTGCGCAGGGCCTGCAGAAACGAATTAGCATGGGCAATTTTCCTNGTGGATGCTAAAAGTGAAAAGTCTGCCGTATTCTATGAAAAATTTCTTTTTCAACACTTCCAAGAAAATAGTCTTGCACTTTGGATGGTGAGGAAAAATGCAGAAAAAATTGTATATCATCATTAATATAATAAACAAATTTTGTATTTCCTGAGTTATATTTCGCACTAATACTCATATAAATAGGTCCATAATTACAAAACNTCCAACAATTCTCTCACCNGAATTTGCGTGATAAGCCTACGGCCAGGGCTTCGCGTGACATCCCGACGAAGATGCAGATGCGGCCAGTATCTGGGCATCGCTNCGTAACGCCGTGNCTGCTAATTTCACCAATATGCCAAATGATGCCTGCGGGACGCTGGCGAGGCTTGTCTCCCGNCAGTCTAGGAAACTTTTTTCCCATGGACGCCTTATTATTAATAGGCTGACTGCTCTCACGGGCATTTCGTACCCCTCTCGAGACATCGCTTGACAATATTTGCCAAACTGCTATCTNNTTACTCATCTGGAGATAAACTTCAGAAGATTTCCTGCCAATTTGGAGATCGACCGGCCTTGTTTCTCGGCCACAGGCGGACGTACGCCGCATAGGGCATNTCCGNCAGAAGTGGTTGTACGCGGGTTTTACCCATCCGCGNTCATGTGCCCGGCCCTTACTGCGAAAATGGCAGGAACTAANATGCTCTCTCTCTCTCTCTCTCTCTCTCTCTCTCTCTCTCTCTCTCTCTTGAGTTAACGCGCCCGTGTGCCGCCGGCGCGGTTTTTTGCGTGTCCGGTTTTGAGGCCCCTCCGCCCTGAAATGGCGTTTCTACGCCTGTTTCAGGGCTTTTCTTTTTTGGCCTTTCACTACCGNGACAGTAACGACGCAGAAAAACTCACCTCTNGAGGAGAATCACCATGGCNGACATCCGCCTCGCCAAGCCCGCCGCCGGCGCTTCCCAGTCCATCCCCTGCGAACCCGAAGCCCGTTTCATCTTTGACTTTCCCACCACGGACGCCACCCTCGCCCGCGACGGCGACAACCTCAACATCAGGTTCGAGGACGGCTCCAACCTCGAGTTGCAGGGCTTTTACCAGCAATACAACGAGGAGAACCTGCCCTCGTTCAACATCGACGGCACCGAAGTGGCGGCTGCGGACTTCTTCCAGGCCATGAATGAGCCCGACCTCATGCCGGCGGCCGGCCCGGGCACGGGCACTGTCGCCAATGGCGCGCGCTTCCACGAGTGGGGCGATTCCGCGCTCACCGGCGGCATTGAGCATCTCAACGGCCTCGACTGGGGCTTCTCCCGCGCCTTCGAGTGGGAGGATCACCCCAATGCCGTGGGCTACACCCACGATGACGACCCTGGCGTGCCGGGCAATACTGTGCCGGACATCGAAATCCCTGGGCGCGACCCGGACCCCAATGACGGGGGCAAGCATTTCGTGGCCGCCCAGGGCGGCAATATCGTGGTGGACGAGGGCGCGCTTGATGCCGGCTCCAAGCTGCATACGTACCACGGCACGGGCAACGAGGGATTCTTCACGGTGGATGTGCATGACGAGAAGGGCGGCAGCATCGAGCTTGCCTTCGACAATGATGTCCTTGTCCTTGACATCCCCCGCGGGGGCGCCACGTCCATCACCGTCCCCGAAGATGCCCCGGTCTTCCACATCAACGGCGTGGACATCACCATCCTCGGCGCCACGAGCGACGGCAACGGCAAGTGGACGGTCAGCTATACCTATAAACTGACCGAGAGCGTCGAGCATAACAAGAATCTCGACGAAGACACGGTGAGGCTCGACCCCAACGGCCTCTCCATCACGGTCACGGACGGTTCGGGCGATGTGGCCGAGGGTAAGCTCACCGTCGAAGTGCATGACGACGTCCCCACGCTGAGCCTTGACGAGACGAGCTTCAAGGACGTTACTTCGGGCACGACGGCGACGACGATCGGCCATCTCAGCTTTGACTTCGGTGCGGACAACGGCGACGGCAAGAGCCTGAGCATCAACGGCAAGGAGATCGACCTCACGCCCGGCGCAGAGACAAAGATCGAGGGCGAGCACGGCTATCTGACCGTGAAGGCCGACGGCAGCTACACCTATACTGCCAAGTCCGACACCGAGGGTGAGGACACCTTCAACTTCAGAATTGTTGACTCTGACGGCGACGAGGTCACGGCCGATGCCAGCGGCAATCCGCTGAACCTGACGGTGGTGGTGAAGAAGCCCGAGGGCCCGGACCCCGTCGAAGTGACGGTGAAGGAAGAGGACCTCGCCGACGGCAGCAATCCTGACGATACTGTGGCCGACGTAGCGGTGACGGTGCCTGGCTACACCATCCTCGGGGTGGTCACGGACGGCCAGCTTGGCAGCGTGACGCAGGGCGAGGATGGCGGCTGGAACTACACCCTCAAGGACAATATCGACCACGCGGCCGGCCAGGGCAAAAACACCGCGTCCGGCGCTGACACTGTCACCCTCAAGGTACAGGACGCCGACGGCAATACCTTCAATGTGGACGTGAAGGTCAACGTGGTGGATGACACCCCTGAACTGCACGCCACTGACCTCCGTTACAACTTCTCCGTCGAGCACAACGACTACCTGGCCTACACAGGAGAAGGATTCAATTTTCGAAGTGACACTACTGGGAACCTTACAGAAAAGGCCCCTGAAGATGGCAAGTTCTTGCTCAGCGGGTTTTCCAATAGTGATGGAGAACACGCAAGCTATATTGAGCCAGGGGGCAATGACGCGTTGGGGGGCGCGTCTATACGCGCTGTGAAGGTTGCATACGATGTTGAAGACACAGGATACACGTTTGGTACACACACCAGTACCTTCGAGCATGAAATCGGCGACAGGCTTGGGGTGTTCTGGGGTTATCCAAATAGCAGTGCCAAGCTTCTTGGGGAAGACGATCTCATAAAAGATGGACCAGATACAGGATGGTATGAGTTCGCATTTGATAAGGGCGATACCAACGCTATGATTAGAGTGCGCATTGTGGATGACCATACCATTGAATGGAAATACAGCCAGGGCGGCACATGGGATGAAAACTACGATATGTCAAATGGTGCATTTCTACCTTTTGCCTTTGGCGTCGTGAACCAAAAAACTGGTTGGTTGGCGGATGAGTTGATCAAGATTGGCGACAAAACCTATACGCTTGATGAGGACGGTTTGCCCATCATCAAGGACACCTACACGGACGGTGTCATCCTGACGTGGTCAGACTATAACCAGGGCGAGGAGAAGTTTAAAATTCCCGGCTCAGGGCTTTGTCACAACCACCAGGCTGAATTCATGGCTGGTACAACCGGCGATTCACGCAGCGGCGAATTGTCGGAGGCATATGGCGTTGAAATAGACCTCAACGGCCAACTGGCATTTGGCTTTAAAGCGGATCTTGGGACATTCTACGGTGGAGATGAAAGAGGCGATCCGGCTCCGGAAAAAGTTCTCTTCACTTTCTATCGGAAGGATGAGAACGGGGTGGAGCAGGTCGTAAAAAAGGTGATCAGAGAGAGCGATCGCACGGATGGCGACTGGAAAGGAGACGAAGTTGGCGGCTATGTTGACGGGGGTTTTGACAAGGTCCTCATCACTCCCTTGGATAATGGTAGTACGTCCAACGACCCCTCCGATTTTAGCTTGCGTGGCTTTGATTTCATCACCAAGCCGGAGCTGAGTTCCGAAATTTCCGGCGTTATTGAAGCCATCCCCGGCGCGGACGGAGTTGCCAAGAACTCCGCCTGGGAGGTCACACTTGACCTCAGCGCCTACATTGGCAAAACAGTCAATGTCAATGGTGTCGAACGTCAATGGGAATATACAAAGCTCGACTCTGCCGAAATTCTCCAGCTGAAGGATGATACGGGGACACTGTTCCTTGCCATCTTCGACCACGACACCGGCAAATGGACAGTCACCTTCTCATCAACTGCCTTGGAAATAGATGGAAAGGACATCTTCGAACTGAAGTTCTCCATCACGGACAGTGATGGCGACACCACCGAACTTGTCCAAAAGGTTCCGCTCTCAGAAGATGCCGCAAAAGAGCTGAGCGAGTACAAGCCGGCCAATACGCCGGACATTCCGGCCGATGACGGCGGCGAGACAGGAGCGAGCGGCACGGAGGGCAATGATGCGCTCTTCGCACAGGGCGTCACCGAGCTGGTTGGAGACAGGAGCCTCGGGAACATTCAGGAGCATCATCAGGAAATTGCCGAACAGATCGACCAG
>JAAUYX010000080.1 GCA_014804905.1 Desulfovibrio sp.
CGGCTGCGCCAAGCGGGCCCCGGGCGGGCTGCCCGGCGACTGAAGGCCCGCGAACCAAGGAATACCCGGCCATGACCGATACCCCAGCACGGATACGGAACTTCGCGCGGCTCCTGGCCCTCCTGCTCGCGCTGCTGCTCGTTGCGGGCGCGGCAGCTGCCGGAGCCGCCGGGGCCTTGCGGGCCGCTTTCTGGGCGCCCTGCGCCGTGGCGGCAGGGAGCAGGCACACCAGGAGAAGGGCCGTCACCCGCGCGAGTTTTTTGCTGAGGGCGGAAGCGTGCTGCATGGCCGGATATTCCTTATTCCGCAGAGCTTGCATCCGTGACACTGCCCGCTGCCCGCTTGGCGCAGCCGAGGCGCATGAAATCCGTCTCCGGGCGCGTGGTCAGGCGGGCATCGGGCACGAGCACATGGCCGGACCAGTCGCGGATGACGGCGTCGAGTTTTTCCATATCCACATAGGCGAGCAGGGCGGGCCAGCGGTCGGCCATGCGCCGGAGGATGCGCGCATAGCTTACTTCGCCGCCGTGAAAGCCGTCAATGAATTCGCAATCGCCGGAGGCGAGGCGCCCCGCGTCCGTGCAGTCGAGGGCGTCGATGCCGCGGGCGGCCAGCGCCTCGCGCAGGCGGAAGAGATGCGGCCAGGCTTCGGGCTCCTTGCGCATGGCCGCGAGCACCCGCGGCGAGAGCGGCGCGATGAACACAAAGACCTGCACGCCGCGGCTGCGCAGGCGGCACCAGATTTCGGCAAAGGCGTCGAGGTGCTCTTCCGAGGGGCCCTGCTGGCCCGGCCGGGCGCGGTAAAAGGCCTTGGTGCCCCCGGCCACCTGGGCGAGCGTGTCCCGGAACTGGAAGTCCAGCGGCCGTTTCTGCCCCGTGGCCTCGGCCGTGGAATACCACGAGCCGTCGGGCCCGAAGCCGTCGTCCGTCTGCTGGGCCATGATGCCGAAACGGTCCGCCCGAAAGCCCGCGCCGAAAAGGCCCAGCAGCGGAGCGGCGAGCTCCGCCGGGGAAATCTTGCCTTCCAGCAGCCATTGCCACGGCTTTTTCAGGCTGGCGAAACCGTAATTGTAGGAGCCGCTGGTGGGGGGGACCTCCTTGAAGGGCTCGGCCTCCCACTGCGGCAGGAACCACCAGAAATCCAGGCCCAGGATGACGGCCTGGGGCTTGTGGATGCGCAGCATGGCGTCCACGGTGGAGCGCAGCACCGCGAGATTGCCCGCCACGCCGCCCATGTTGCAGAAAGGCTTGCGGAACCAGGCCCCGCGAAACTGCATGACGCGCGAGGAGCCCACGGCCGCGATGTCCGGCCTAAGGGCCGCGTAGAGCCTGAGCTTGTAGTCCACAAAATCCTGCGACACGCCCGAGCCGAAGAGCGCGAAGCTCCCGGACGCCTGCACGGCCACGGCGCGCTCCACGGCGGCGTCGCCGCTTTCGTGGATCCACCACGCCGCATAGGGGGCGAGCACGATGAGGCCGAAAAGCCCGAGCCCGGCGAGGATAAGGAAATAGCGGCGCAGCCACGCGGCCGCCTGTTGCGCCCCTTGCGGCGCTTGCGGGGTTTGTGTCTCGGTCGCGCGCATGACTCTTCCGCCTAGAACTGGAAATAGAGAAACACCGTTTCCCGCGAGGCGAGCACCAGCGCGGCGAAGGTCAGCAAGGCGAGCCCCGCGGCCCAGCCCGCGCTCGGCCGCCAGCGCAGGCGGGAGGCCGCGCCCCCCTTGGCCCCGAACACCACTTCCTGGTTGTTGGGGCAGCCCCAGACGATGACGCCGCACACGGCGAGCAGCGCGAAGGGCAGCCAGCCGCTGAAAAAGCGGTTGGGCAGAAGCGCGGCCATGAGGCTGTCCGGCGCGGCGGGGTCCAGCCGGGCGAGGAAGCCCTCAAGGCCCGCCCCGGCGTCCGGCGCCATGAGCGGCGGCCAGACCTCGGGCCCGGCCCCGGCAAGGGCCGTGTACATGGTGAGCGCCGTGTCGAGGTTCGGCGCGCGGAACACCACCCAACAAAGGTTGATGCAGAAAAAGGTCAGCACAACGCAGCAAAGCCGCCCCGGCGCGGTCGCCAGCAGCCGCTCGGCGAGCGTCCCGCGGCTGCAGGCGCGGAAAAAGTGGTTCACCGACAGCATGGCCCCGTGGAGCGCACCCCAGAGGATGAAGGTCCAGCCCGCGCCGTGCCACGCGCCGCCGATGAGCATGGTGAGAAAGAGGTTCGCATACTGGCGCAGGCGCCCGCGCCGGTTGCCGCCGAGCGGGATATAGAGGAAATCGCGCAGCCACGCGCCGAGGGTGATGTGCCAGCGCCGCCAGAAATCCACGATGCCCGTGGCCCTGTAGGGCGAGGCGAAATTCTCGGGCAGCCTGAGCCCGAGCATGAGCCCGAGGCCGATGGCCATGTCCGTATAGCCGGAAAAGTCGAAATAGAGCTGAAAAGTGTAGGCGAAGGAGCCCAGCCAGGCCTCCAGCGTGGAGGGCCAGATGCCGCGCGCCGCGGCGTTGAACACCGCGTCGGCATAGGCCCCGATGCTGTCCGCGAGCAACACCTTCTTGCCGAGGCCCAGCGCCAGCAGGGTGAAGCCGCGCGCGAGGTTTTCGGCGCGCAGGCCCGAGAGCGCCGCCAGCTGCGGCCCCATCTCGCCGTAGCGCACGATGGGCCCGGAAATCACCCAGGTGAAGCAGGAAGTGAAGAGTGCGTGACGGACGAGCCCTTCCGGCGCGATCTCCCGGCGATAGACTCCGGTGAGCCACGCGATCTGGATGAAGGTATAGAAGGAAATGCCGAGCGGAAGGCCCTGCGGCGCGAAGCTCCAGTCCGTCCCGCAGAGGCGCGCTGCCGAGTCCACAAGAAAACCCGCATACTTGAACCAGACGAGCGGTACCAGATTGCAGGTGAGGGCGAGCACGAAGAGCCCCCTGCGGCTGAGGCGCCTTTTTTCCGCGCCCTCAGCGGGACCGGGGCCCGGCGCGGCCAGCGCCCTGCCGAAGGCGTGGTTCAGGGCGATGAGCCCGAGCAGGAGCACGAGGAAGCCCAGGCCCCAGAAGGCGTAAAAGACGAGCGAAACGAGGAGCAGCAGCCACCCGAGCGTCCGGGCCGGCCAGGCGGCCGCGCGCCCCACAGCGGCCCAGGCGAGCAGGGTCAGCGGCAGGAAGCAGAAAAGGAAGGCATAGGAGCTGAAGAGCATATCGGTTCCGCCGGCAAACGCGGGGGACGGGGGGTTTCAGGCCGCCCTCGCAGTGTTCGGACGCGCCCTAGCTGGCTGCCTCCGCCCGCGGGCCGCCCAGCGGGAAAAAGTCCTCCGCGCCCACGCAGAAGATGATGCCCGAGCCCGGCTCCTCCAGGCAGGGCGCCTTGCGCACGGCCTCGCAGATGGCCGGGGCGGCGTCACTTTCCGCAAGCACCAGCAGCACCTCCTTTTCCGGCACGATGGTGATGCCGAAAAAGCTGGCGTCGGCCTCGGTGGCCGTGCCGCGCGCCTTGAGGATGGTGCCGCCGCGGGCCCCGGCCCCCCGCGCGGCGGCCATGAGGTCGTCGGCATAGCCCGCGTTGACGATGGCGAAAATGAGCTGGTGTCCTGTGGGCTCTTTCATGGTCTCTCCCTGGGGAGGCGCTGTGGCTTCCCCGAGCGCCTGCCAGGCGCTGCGGATGACGGCGCTGACGTCGAGCACAATGCCGATGCCCGTGGTCTTGCGGAAAATTTCCGGCGAGCGGCGCACCGCGGCGGCGATGCCGGGCATGTCCCCGGCCGGGGCGAGCACGAGGACGAGGTCCTTTTCCGTGTCCGCGAGGCAGAGCAGCTGCAGGAGGCGGTTCGCCNCGCAGCCGCGCCCGCTGAGGATGGTCCCGCCGCGCGCCCCGGCGTCCCGCGCCACGCGGGCCACGCGGTCGCCCGCGCCGTGGCGCGTCACNACCATGAGCAGCTTTCCNNCCGCCCCAAGCCCGGTCTNNNTGGTCATGCGCCCTCCCTGTCCGCATGGGGCAGGGGCTCTGCGGCCTTGCGCCNCCTGGCCGCCCTGCCGTAGAGGATGCCGAGCGCCTGAATGGCGATGAGCGGCGTCATGGCGATGAGCGCGATGACGCCGAAGGCGTCGGTGATGGGATTGCCCCCGAGGCCCCCGGAAGCGCCGAGGGTGAAGGCAAGGATGAAGGTGGANGCCATGGGCCCCGAGGCCACGCCNCCCGAGTCGAAGGCGATGGCCGTGAACATGGGCGGGCACACGAAGGTCAGCCCCAGTGCCAGCGCATAGCCGGGAATGAGGAAGTACCAGAGGGAGTGCCCGCCCGCCACGCGGAACATGGCGAGCCCCACGGCCGAGGCCACGCCGATGCAGAGCGTGANGAGGATGACCCGGCTGCGGATGCTNCCGCCGGAGACCTCTTCCACCTGCGCGGTCAGNACCCACACCGCGGGCTCGGCCAGCACGGCGAGCGCGCCCAGGGCCACGCCCGTGCCCACGAGCAGCCACGCCGGGTGCGTCACGGCGATGATGCGCCCGAGCGAGGTGCCCGCCGGGATGAAGCCGCCCTTGACGCCCACGAAAAAGCACACCAGGCCGAGAAAGGTGTAGATGAGCCCCATGACCACGCGCACCATGCGCATCCGCGTCATGCGCCGCAAGAGGAAGATGCGGAACGCGGCGAAAAGCCCCACCAGCGGGGCCAGCGCCATGCCCACCTCGGCCGCCGTGTCCGGCACGAGGGCGAGAAAATGCGCGGCGAGGCCGCGAGCGTCTTCCTCCGCGAGGGNCGGCGCCGCACCGCCCGCGCCCTGGTGCATCATGCCGAGCAAAAGGATGGAGAGGATGGGCCCGATGGAGGCGAGCCCGATGAGCCCGAAGCTGTCGTCCCGGCCGTCGCCGCCGCGCACCGCGGCCACGCCCACGCCGAGGGCCATGATGAAGGGCACGGTCATGGGNCCGGTGGTGGCGCCGCCGGCGTCGAAGGCCACGCCGAGAAAGGCNGGCGCGGTGAAGGCCGCGCAGGCGAAGATGAGGCCGTAAAACACGAGCAGAAGGAGCCTGAGCGACACCTGAAAGACGATGCGCCCGAGGGCCACGGCCACGAACAGGCCCACGCCCACGGCAATCATGCCCACGAGCACAAGGTGCGNGATGCCGGGGTCCACCGCGGTGACCTGCTGCGCGAGCACATGCACGTCCGGCTCGGCCACGGTGATGAAGAAGCCGATGACAAAGCCCGCGCCGAGCANGAGCGGCAANTTGCGNCGCGAGGTGAGGGCCGAGCCCGCGCGGCTCCCCACCGGGACCACGCCGATCTCCGCGCCGAGGAGGAAAACGGCGAGCCCGAGNATGAGNAGNNCGCCNCCGGCGAGAAAACGCCCCANNTCGTCCCCGAGGGGNGCGGCCGTGAAGTGGAGCAGCCACACGAGNGCCATGACGGGAATGACCGAGGTGGCCGCTTCTTTCAGTTTCTCGAGCAGGATCATGGCGCCCCCACGCGCTTTTGCCGGAATTTTTATAGAAAAAAGGNTGCGCACGGTCAAGGCNCGGGAGGNNNGCCGGGGCGGCCCTTCCCCCGCGGCTTGCGGTTTTCACGCGGGCTGGCCCTCCGGCTTGCCATTCCGCCCCCGAGGGGGCATACTGCCGAATCCCCGCACTTTCGCGGGCCCCCTCGCCCAAAGGACGCCCATGAAGCCCATCACCCTCCAGCGAAAGCCCCGCGGCANGAAATCCCTGTGGCGCGAATATGCGGAAGCGCTCGCCGTGGCGCTCATCCTGGCCTTCGTCATCCGCACCTTCATCGTCCAGGCCTTCAAGATTCCCTCGGAATCCATGGTGGGGACGCTCCTCGTGGGCGACCACCTGCTCGCCAGCAAGTTCGCCTACGGNGTCAAGCTGCCCTTCACCGACACCTATATTTANGANGGCGACGAGCCNGCGCGCGGCGACATCATCATCTTCCGCTACCCCAACGACAAAAGCGTGGACTACATCAAGCGCATCATCGGCGTGCCCGGCGACGTCATCGAGGTGCGCGACAAGCAGCTCTACCGCAACGGCCAGCCCGTNAAGGAGAGCTATATCCGCCACAGCGACCCCACGGGCCGCGAGCCCGTGCGCGACAANTACGCGCCCGTCACCGTGCCGCCGGGCAANTACTTCGTCATGGGCGACAACCGCGACAANTCGCTGGACTCGCGCTTCTGGGGCTTTGTGGACAAGAGCGACATCAAGGCCAAGGCCTGGCGCATCTACTGGTCNTGGGGCGGCCTTGACGANATCCGCTGGTCGCGCATCGGCCAGAAGCTCCTCTNAGC
This sequence comes from Desulfovibrio sp., assembly GCA_014804905.1. Taxonomy (GTDB): domain Bacteria; phylum Desulfobacterota; class Desulfovibrionia; order Desulfovibrionales; family Desulfovibrionaceae; genus Desulfovibrio. The sequence continues at coordinate 6,272 of JAAUYX010000080.1, forward strand.
GGCCCGCATGATCGTCCGCCTTCTGAGCGGCGCCCTCACCGGGGTGGACGCCTTCCCCGTGGAAGTGGAGGTGGACTACACCCGCCAGGGCCTCCCCGGCTTCAGCCTNGTGGGCCTNCCCGAAACCGAGGTGCGCGAAGCGCGCGACCGCGTGTTCGCCGCGCTTCGGGCGAGCGGCTTCCGGCTCCCGCCGGGGCGCGTCACCGTCAATCTCGCGCCCGCCGGGCAGCGCAAGTCCGGCGCGGGCTATGACCTGCCGCTGGCGCTCGGCCTGCTCGCGGCCGCAGGGCTCGTGCCCGCGGAGCGCGCGGAGCGCCACGTCTTTACGGGCGAGCTTTCCCTTTCAGGGGCGCTTCGCCCCGTGCGCGGCGTGCTGCCGCTCGCCCTGCTCACGCGGGAGCTCATGGGCGAAGGCCGCGCGGACGGCCTCGTGGTGCCGCCGGGCAATGCCGCCGAGGCCGCGGTGGTCGCGGGGCTCCCCGTAATCGCGCCGTCTAGCCTCGCGGAATGCGCGGCCTTTCTCGCCGGGGAGAATGTCCCCGTTGCCTCACCCGCCAGCGCCGCGCGGGAGCGGCCGCCCGTGCCGGATTTCGCCGAGGTCAAGGGGCAGGAGGCGGCCAAGCGCGCCCTGGAAATCGCGGCCGCCGGCGGCCACAATATCCTCCTCGTCGGGGCGCCGGGCAGCGGCAAGACCATGCTGGCGAGGCGCCTTCCCGGCATTTTGCCGCCGCTCACCTTTGAGGAGGCGCTGGACGTGACGCGCATCCTGAGCGTGGCCGGGCAACTCGCGCCGGATTCGGGCCTTGTCAGCGAGCGTCCCTTCCGCGCGCCGCATCATACGGTCTCGGACGTGGCGCTTGTGGGCGGCGGGCGCGCGCCGCGCCCCGGCGAGGTGAGCCTCGCGCACCGGGGCGTGCTCTTCCTCGACGAGCTGGCCGAATTCCCCCGCGCCGCGCTGGAGGCGCTGCGCCAACCATTGGAGGACGGCGGCGTCACGGTGTCCCGCGCCGCGGGAAGCGTCACGTATCCCGCGCGCTTCATCCTCGTAGCGGCCATGAATCCCTGCCCCTGCGGCCATTATGGCGACACTGCCCACGCCTGCACCTGCCGCCCGGAAGACGTGGCGCGCTACCGCCGCAGGCTCTCCGGGCCCCTGCTCGACCGCATCGACCTGCATGTGGACGCGCCCAGGGTGAGCTACGCCGAGTTCCGCACGGGCTCGGCCGCCTCGCCGGAGCGCTGGAGCACGGCGGCCATGCGCGGGCGCGTGCTCGCCGCACGGGCGGCCGGAGAGGCCCGGCACGAGGCCTTTCTGATGGAGGAGGGAAAAACGGCGGGAGAGGCAGGCCCCCCGGAAAAGGGCACGGCACCGCTCAACGCCGCCCTTGCCGGGCGCGAGCTGGAGCGCCACTGCGGCCTCGACGCCGGCGGCCACGCGCTCATGGAAGCGGCCATGGACCGCCTCGGCCTCTCGGCGCGAGCCTGCACGCGCATCCTGCGCGTGGCCCGCACCATCGCCGACCTCGAAGGCGCGGCTGCCATCGGCGAGGCGCATCTTGCCGAGGCCGTGGGCCTGCGCATCCTCGACCGGGCTGGCGCCCCGCGCTAGGGCTTCCTCACTCTCGCTTCCGCCTCCCTCTCCGTCGTCCCTGAAAAATTTTCTTTCTCTTCCAGGCGCTACAGAATATCTTGTCCCGCCAGTCCTCCCAGCCTTCTCCGGCCGCAGGGGCGCTTGCGCCCCGCCTTTTTTTCACGTAATCCCTTGCGCTGACGGGCCGCCCGCGTCGCAACGGCGCGCGCCGTCAGACTTCCGAAGGACAGGACCATGACTACCGAGCCCAAGAGCAAGCATATCCCCCGCGCCACCATCCAGCGCCTCGCCATCTATGTGCAGGTGCTGGAAACTCTTGCCCGCGACGGCGTGGAAGTGGTGTCCTCCAATCCGCTCGCCGAGGCCTGCGGCGTCAACGGCTCGCAGGTGCGCAAGGACCTCGCCTATTTCGGGGAGTTCGGCGTGCGCGGCGTGGGCTACCGGGTGGACGCGCTCATCGCGGCCATCAAGAACGCCCTCGGCGTCAACCGGGAATGGCGCATGGCCCTCGTGGGCGCGGGCAATCTCGGCCGCGCCATCCTCAACCACGGCGAATTCCGCGCCCGCGGCTTCAATATCGTGGGCGTGTTCGACTGCGACCCCTTCAAGATCGGCGAGATCATGCACGGCCTCGAGGTGCGCTGCACCGACGATCTGCCCGCATCCGCGGCCGAGCTCGGCATCGAGATGGGCATCATCACCACCCCGCCGGAGCGCGCCCAGCGCGCCGCCAACCACATCGTGGAGGCGGGCGTCAATTCCATCCTCACCTTCGCGCCGGCCCGCATCAAGGTGCCCGAGCATGTGCATGTGGAGTATGTGGACTTTTTCCACCATCTCTACGCCCTGGCTTTCGCGCAGACGCAAGGCGGCAAGACCCAGGGGGGCCCCCACTGGTGAGCCGGGGCGCTCCGCCGGGCCTCGTTCCCGCCGGGCTCGCCGACGCCTTCGCCTTTTTGAGCCGCTTCGCCCCCTTCGCGGCGCAGGGTCGCGCGCCGGACCTTGAGGCCGCCCTTCCCTGGTTCGGGCCTGTGGGTTTCGCGCTCGGCCTCTGCTGGACACTGGCCGCCCTCGGCCTGCCCCTGATTCTCGCTTCTGGCCCGGAAGCCGCGCCGCCTTGGGCGCAGGCCCTGCTCGCGGGCTGGCTCTGGCTTTTCCTCTCGGTCTGGACGACGCTGGGCCTCCACTGGGACGGCCTTGCGGACATGGGCGACGCCGAGGGCAGCGGCGCCTCGGGCGAGCGCTTCCGCAGGATATTGCGCGACAGCCGCCTCGGCGCTTTCGGGGCCTTGCGCCTCTTTCTCGTGCTCGCGGGCCAGTGGGCCGCCGCGGCCTGGCACGCGGGCCTCGTGTTCGGGGCCACGGATGCCGCACGGGCGGCCGCTCTCGCGCTCCCGCTTGTCGTCGCCCCGGCCTGGAGCCGGGGCGCGGCCGTCGTTCTGGCCCATGCCGGGGCGGCGAACGCGGCATCCTCCCTCGGGGCGCGGGCCTGCGGCGGCGCGCGTCCCCGCGTTCTCACCGCCTATGGCGCGGCCGGGCTCGGCATCTGTGCGGTCCTCGTCTTTCTGGGCCTCCCCCTCTGGAGCGCGGCCCTGCTCGTGGCCGCCCAGGCCTTCCTCCTGCGGCGCCTCGCGGCCCTGGCCCGGCGCGAAGGCGGCCTCTCCGGCGATTTTTTCGGCGCCGCCATCGAGGAAGGCACGCTCTGCTTTTTGCTGTTCACCCTCTAGCTGCTGCCAAGGAGAAGGCTATACTCTACAGTAGCTCACCCTTCCTCAATCCCGTCTGAAGCGAAGCGGAAGACGGGGTGCTGGGGCCGGAAGAATCCTAAAAAATAAGATTTTTCGGCGCTGACAAGGAAGATAAAAATTTCTGCAGGGAGTGTACTCAAGTACTCGACCGAGGAAATTTTTCTCTGACGCAGCAAGCAGCAAAAAGGCTGTTTTTGACGGATAATTTCGGCATTCCTGACCCGCACAGACACCGCACCAACCCGCACATGCACAACCCCAAGGAGAATGCCATGCCCGTAAGCCCCCGCGATTTTCACGAACTCGTCCTCGCCGCCCGCACCTGCCGCCGCTTCGTGGAGGACGAGCCCCTGACCATGAACGACCTCGACTGGCTCGTGGACTGCGCGCGCGTGACACCCTCGGCCCGCAATGCGCAGGTGCTCCGCTTCAGCCTCGTGACGAAGGGCGAGACCTGCGACGCGCTCTTCAAGCTCACGGGCTGGGCCGGGGCCCTCAAGGGCGCGGGCACACCGAAGCCCGGCGAGCGGCCCACGGCCTTCATCGCCATTGCCTCGCCGAAGGAAGGCGCCAACCTCGCCCCCTATGACGCGGGCATCGCGAGCGAGACCATCCAGCTCGCCGCGGCCACGCAGGGCTGGGGCTGCTGCATCATCCGCTCCGTGGACCGCGAGGGCGCGGCGCGCCTGCTCAAGGTGCCGGACACGCTGGAAATCCTCCTCGTGCTCGGCCTCGGCGTGGCGAAGGAGGAGCGCGCCATCGCCGAAATGCCCGCGGACGGCTCCTTCAACTACTGGCGGGACGCGGACGGCGTGCACCATGTGCCGAAGCGCAGCCTTGAGGAGCTGGTCATCGGCCGCTTCGGGGCCTGAGCGGGCCCAAGCCGCAAAAACGCTTTGAGGATGCCGAACTTTCTGGTATCCTCGAGGCGTTGCGGCAAATGCGGCCCGGCACACCATCCACCTCCAATCAAGGCGGGGCTATGACGGCGACTGAAGGCGCAGGCGGGAAAGGGCTCAAGTACGGGCGCGTTCTGCTCAAGCTCTCCGGCGAGGCCCTTGCCGGGGAGAAGAAAACCGGCATCGACCCCGAAACCGTGGCCGCCGTCTGCGAGGAAATCGGCTCCGTGCTCGACATGGGCGTGGAAATGGCGCTCGTCATCGGCGGCGGCAACATCTTCCGCGGGCTTTCCGGCTCGGCCAAGGGCATGGAACGCTCCTCGGCCGACTACATGGGGATGCTCGCCACGGTGCTGAACGCGCTGGCCGTGCAGGACATGCTCGAAAAGCAGGGCTATCCCACCCGCGTGCTCTCGGCCATCAACATGAAGGAAGTGTGCGAGCCCTTCATCCGCCGGCGCGCCCTGCACCACCTCGAGAAAGGCCGCGTGGTCATCTGCGCGGGCGGCACCGGCAACCCCTATTTCACCACCGACACCACGGCGGCCCTGCGCGGCATGGAGCTCAAGTGCGACGCCATCATCAAGGCCACCAAGGTGGACGGCATCTATGACAAGGACCCGGCCACCAACGCCGACGCCGTGAAGTTTGACCACATCAGCTACGAGGATACCCTGCGCCGGCGCCTCGGCGTCATGGACGCCACGGCCTTCGCGCTCGTCAGGGACAACCATGTGCCCATCATCGTCTGCCGCATGTTCGGCGGCGACATAAGGCGCGCCATTCTGGGCGAGCCCGTGGGCACCATCGTCCGCGAGGAATAGCGCCCGGGCCCGGGCATGAACGGCAACCGGGGCCAGGCCCCGCAAGGATACCCACATGGACATCGACACCACCCTGCTCGACGCCGAAGAGCGCATGGAAAAGGCGCTCGCCTCCCTTGAGCGCGATTTCGCCAAGCTGCGCACCGGCCGCGCCTCCACGGCGCTTGTGGACGGCATCAAGGCCGACTATTACGGCACGCCCACGCCCATCAGCCAGATGGCCTCGGTGGCCGTGCCGGACAGCCGCACCCTCACCATCCAGCCCTGGGACAAGGGCGGCATGGCCGCGGTGGAAAAGGCCATCCTCAAGTCGGACCTCGGGCTCACGCCGGTCAATGACGGCAAGATCATCCGCATCTCCATTCCGCCGCTCACCGAGGAGCGCCGCAAGGAGCTCGTCAAGGTGGCCCGCAAGTACAGCGAGGAGACCAAGGTGGCCGTGCGCAACGTGCGCCGGGACGCCAACGACAGCCTGAAGCGCGCGGAAAAGGAGAAGGAGATCACCGAGGACGCGCTCAAGCGCGCCACGGACGAGGTGCAGAAGCTCACCGACCGCTTCGTGGCCGAGGTGGACAATCGCTGCCAGGCCAAGGAAAAGGAAATCATGGACATCTGAGCCGGGCTGCCGAAGATGAGCGAGGCACAGGAGGGCGCGGAGAAGCTGCCCAAACATATCGCCATCATCATGGACGGCAACGGCCGCTGGGCCCAGGCGCGGGGGCTTGCCCGCACGGCCGGGCACCGCGCCGGGGCCGACGCCGTGCGCACGGTGGTGCGCGAGTGCCGCCGCCTTGGCATCCCGCACCTCACGCTCTACGCCTTTTCGAGCGAGAACTGGAATCGCCCGAAAACGGAAATCAGCGCGCTTTTCGGCCTTCTGCTCGAATTTCTCGGCGCCGAAGTGCCCACCATGCTCGAGCAGGGCATCCGCCTCAAGGTACTGGGCGACCTCGACGGCCTGCCGCTCGCGCAGCGCACGGCTCTGCGCCACGCCATGAACCGCACCGCGGCCGGGAAGGACATGACCCTCAACCTGGCGCTCAATTATGGCGGCCGGGCCGAGCTTGTGCGCGCGGCCAGGAAGCTCGCCGCCGAGGCCGCGGCCGGGGGCCTCGCGCCGGACGCCATCACCGAGGAGGCGCTGGCAAGCCGCCTCGACACGGCGGGCCAGCCCGACCCGGACCTCGTCATCCGCACGAGCGGCGAGCAGCGCCTGAGCAATTTTCTCCTCTACCAGTGCGCCTACAGCGAGCTCTGGTTCACGCCCGTGCTCTGGCCCGACTTCGGGGCCGAGGAGCTCAAAAAGGCGCTCAACGACTATGCCGGGCGCTCGCGCCGCTTCGGCAAAACCCGGGAGCAGGCCGATGGCTGTTGACCATGCCGTGGATCTCCGCCGGACCATTACGGGCCTTATCCTCGCCGCCGGGCTTTTGCTCGTGCTCTGGTGCCGGGGCCTGCCGCTCCTCGGCGTCATCCTTCTCGTGTCGGCGCTGGGGCTGTGGGAATTCTATTCGCTCTTCTGGGGGCCGCGCGGCCGCATCCCGAGCCGCATCTGCGCCATCGGCCTCGGCTGGGCCATGCTGGTACTCACCTGGATGCACCGCCCGCAGGACGCGCTCGTCTGCCTCGGCGCGGGCTTCGTGCTCGCGGCGCTCTCCTTCCTCTTCCGCTGGGACGTGGTGGAGGAGGAAAACGCCTTTTCGGCGAGCAGCATCTTCATGGCCGGCCTCGCCTATGTGCCGCTGCTGCTTCTGCCCGCCACCTATCTCTCCACGCTCAAGCTCATCTTCGTGCTCGCTGCCGTGGCCGCCTCGGACACTGCGGCCTATTTCGTGGGCACGCGCTTCGGGCACCACAAGCTCTGGCCGCGCGTGAGCCCCAACAAGAGCTCCGAGGGCGCCGTGGGCAGCCTCGTGGCCTGCGTCATCTTTTGCGCCGTGTACGGCGAGATATTCGGGACTGCCTCGTGGTTCGCCTTCGCGCTGCTCGGCGTGGCGGTGAACGCCTTCGCCCAGCTCGGCGACCTTTTCGAGTCCGCGCTCAAGCGCTCGGTGAACGTCAAGGATTCCGGCTCCATCCTGCCGGGGCACGGCGGCGTCCTCGACCGGGCGGACAGCTTCCTTTTTGCCATGCCCATGGTGGCGGTGGTGGACCAGTGGTTTTCCTTCTTCTGAGCCGGGCCAGCGCTGGCGCGCGTGACCGCAAGCCCCGGCGGTGCGCCCCATGACGGCCCTCTGGCCAGGGCGCGGCGGCCCGGCCATCGACTATATCTCGGCCCCGCCGCGCGAAGGCCTTGCGGATGTGCGGCCGCGCCGCGTGGTGCTGCTGGGTTCCACGGGCTCCATCGGGCGCAACGCGCTTTCCGTGGTGGAGGCCTCGGCCGGCCGCCTTGTGGTCGCGGGCCTCGCCTGCGCCCGCAGGGTGGAGGCGCTGGCGGCCCAAGCCCTGCGCCATCGCCCGCCCGTGCTCGCCGTGCTGGACGAGGAAGCGGCCGAAGCCCTGCGCAGGCATCTCCCCGCCGACTATGCGCCCGAAATCCTCGTCGGGCGGCCGGGCTATGCGCGCCTCGCCGCGCTGGCCGGGGCCTGCGCCGTGCTTTCGGCGCAGTCCGGGGCCGCGGGCCTTGCGGCGACCCTCGCGGCCGCGCTGGCGGGCAAGATGGTGTGCCTCGCCAACAAAGAATCCCTCGTGCTCGCCGGGGCCCTCGTGCGCGCCATTTGCGCGGGCACGGGCGCGGCGGTGCTTCCCGTGGATTCGGAGCATGACGCGCTCTTCCAGTGCCTCGCCGGGCGCGGGCAGGAGGCCCGGACGCTGGTGCTCACCGCTTCCGGCGGCCCCTTCCGCGGCCGCAAGGCCGGCGAGCTTGCGGCCGTGAGGCCTGCGGACGCCCTCGCGCATCCCAACTGGCGCATGGGGGCCAAGATCAGCATCGACTCGGCCACCCTGATGAACAAGGGCCTGGAGCTCATCGAGGCCGTCCACCTCTACGGCGTCGCGCCGGAGCGGGTGCGCATCCTCGTGCATCCGCAATCGGTCATCCATTCGCTGGTGGAATTTGCCGACGGCTCGCTCATGGCGCAGCTGGGCGTGGCCGACATGCGCCTCCCCATCGGGCATTGCCTCGACTGGCCCGTCTGCGCGCCCAGGGGGGCCGCGCCGTTGGACCTCGCCGCTGTGGGCAGCCTCACCTTTGAGGAGCCGGATGCCGAGGCCTTCCCCTGCCTGCGCCTTGCGCGCGAGGCGCTTCTGGCCGACCGCGCGGTAGGCGCCGGGACCCCCGGCTTCGGGCCGGCCTGCGTGGCCCTCAACGCGGCCAACGAGGCGGCGGTGGAGCTTTTTCTCAATGGCGGCTGCGGCTTCACGGATATTCCGGCGCTTGTCTCGGCCACGCTGGACGCGCTGCCGGAGCTTGCCGGGCAAGCGGACCTCGGGCCGCTCGCACCCGACAGTCTCCCGGCCGCGCCGCTGGACGAAGCCCGCGCGGCACGCCTCGCCCTTGAGCTCGCGGCCCGCGTGGACGCCCTTGACGCGGCCTGCCGCGCGCTGGTGCGCCGCCGCGCCGCCCATCCTGAGGAGCCAAAGTGCTGACGACCATTGTTGCGGTGATCATTGTCCTCGGCGGCCTGATCTTCTTCCACGAGCTCGGGCATTTCGTCGTGGCGCGCGCGCTCGGCATGGGCGTGTCCACCTTTTCGCTGGGCTTCGGGCCCAAGATACTCACGCGCAAGATAGGCAAGACCGAATACGCGCTTTCCCTCATCCCCCTGGGCGGCTATGTGGCGCTTGTGGGCGAAAGCGACGACGGCGACATCCCCGAGGGCTTCACCCCGCAGGAGAGCTTCGCGCTCAGGCCCGCGTGGCAGCGGCTGCTCGTGGTGGCGGCCGGCCCGGTGGCCAATATCCTCCTCGCGTGGCTGCTCTGCTGGGCGCTGGCCTTCGGCTGGGGCGTGCCCGTGCTCCAGCCCGTGGTGGGCGCTGTCTCGGCAGGGAGCCCGGCGGCGCGCGCGGGCCTTGCGCCCGGCGACCGCATCCTCGCCATTGACGGGAAAAAGCTCGACAGCTGGGAGGCCATGTCGCGCACCATCAATGCAAGCGACGGGCGCCCCCTGCAACTCGAAGTCCTGCGGCCCGAAAACCCCGCGGAGAGCGGCCCGCAGGCGGCCGGCCACGTCCTCGACCTGACGCTCACGGCCGAGCGCGCCACGCGCAAGACCATCTTCGGCGAGGAGGAGACCGCGTGGCTCATCGGCGTGCGCGCGGGCAACAGCGTGAGCGCCGAGCCTAAGGGCTTCTGGGCGGCTGCGGCGGCCGGGGCGCGCCAGACCTGGGGCATGGTCTCCCTCACCTGGCAGAGTTTCGTCAAGCTGGCGCAGCGCGTGGTGCCGCTGGACCAGGTGGGCGGCCCCATCATGATCGCGCAGATGGTGGGCGAGCAGGCGCATCAGGGGCTTGCCGGGCTGCTCGCGCTCACGGCGCTCATCAGCGTCAACCTCGGCATACTCAACCTTTTGCCCGTGCCCGTGCTGGACGGCGGGCAAATCGTCTTCTGCCTCATCGAGATGATCTTCCGGCGCCCGGTGCCCAAAAAGGCGCAGGAAATGGCGACCCGCGTGGGCCTTTTTCTCCTCGTGGGCCTCATGGCGCTCGCCACCTTCAACGATGTCTGGCGGCTCTTCAAATGACGGCGCGGACGGCGGGACACGCCTATTCCACGGGGCTTGAACTCGTACTCAACGCGGCCGGAAGCGCGCTCCAGATACTGGTGACGGATAACGGCCGCATCCGCTGTTTTCAGGAATGGCATGAGGCGGGCCGGGCCACGGAGATTCTGGCCCCGGCCCTGCGCGACATGTGCGCGGCTCTTGACATCGCGCCCGCGTCGTTCCGGCGCATCGGCTGTGTGGCCGGCCCCGGCTCCTTCACGGGCATCCGCCTCGTGCTTGCCACGGCCGCGGCCCTGCGCCGCGCCGGGCACGCGCAGCTGGCAAGCCTCGACTACCTTCAGGCCCTGGCCACAAGCGCGGTCATGCGCCGGGGCCTGCTTTACCCTTCGCCCGTCATGGTCGTCACCCATGCCCGGCGCAACCTCGTCCACTACAGGCCCTTTTGCTCCTACGGCCCGCAGATTCCCGCGCAGCCGCTCGGCCCCGTGGAGCTTATCACCCCGGCCGAGGCCCTTGCCCGCATGGCCGGGGAGCCCTGCCACGTCTGCGGCGGCGGGCTCGCCCGCAACCCGCGGGAGTTCGCGCCCGAAACCACGGGCAGGGGCCCGGCGGGCGCGCCCGACGCCGTGGTCATGCCGGAACTGACGGAGCCGGACGCCCCGGCCCTGGCCCTTTTGGGCCGCCACGGGGACTATTTCCGGCGGGACATCGAGCCCCTCTATGTGCGGCCCTGCGACGCCGCCGAAAACCTCGGCGAGCTCGCGGCCCGGCAGGGCATGGACGGCGACGCCGCCGTGGCCGAGCTGGCGGAACTGCTCACCCGCAGGCCCGGGAGCCGCGACTAGATTTCCCCGTCAGGCCCCCATTTTCCCGCCACTTCTTTAAAAAGGGGGAGTGGTGGTGCTGTGGCCACTGCCACGGACAGCCCGGACGTGAGCAGTTCCGTAACTTTTTCCGTGCTGCCGCAAGGGCTGAACACCACAGTGGCGGCTTTCGTGACGGGCATGGTTCCTCCTTGGTGTATCCCCGGGGGCGGAGCAGCGCCCCGTCAGATGACCTTGTTCAGCGCGTACTCGATGATGCCCTCGGCCCCGGCGGCGCGCAGCCGCGGGATGAGATCGCGCACGATGCCCACCTCCACCACGGTCTCCAGCGAGAGCCACGCCTTGTCGCGCAGGGGCGACACCGTGGGGGAGTTGAGCGCGGGCAGCATCTCGAGGATGGCGTCGAGGCGGTCCGCCGGGGCGTTCATCTTGAGCGCCACAAGGTTCTCGGCGCGGAGCGCCCCCTGGAGGAGCAGGGTGATCTGGTCGATCTTGGCGCGCTTCACCGGGTCCGCCCAGGCCTCGCGATTGGCGATGAGCACCGGGAAGGACACCATCACCTCGTCGATGATCCTGAGCCCGTGGGCGCGGATGGTCGTCCCGGTCTCGGTCACCTCCACGATGCCGTCGGCGAGGCCCTCCACCACCTTGGCCTCGGTGGCGCCCCAGGAATAGAAGATGTCCGCGTCCACGCCCTTCCCGGCAAAGTAGCGGCGNGTGAGGCCCTCGAGCTCGGTGGCGATGCGCTTGCCCGCAAGGTCCGCCGCGCAGGTNTAGGGCGCGTCCCCGGCCACGGCCAGCACCCAGCGGCAGGGCCTNGNGGANTTCTTGGAATACACGAGGTCGGCNACGCGCACCACCTGGTNCTCATGGCCGCGCTCNCCCAGCCAGTCNAGCCCGGTGATGCCCACGTCCAGCACCCCGGCCGCCACATAGCCGCCGATCTCCTGCACGCGGCAGAGCGAGGCCGAAAGCTCGGGGTCGTTGATGTCCGGGAAGTAGTTGCGCGCATGTTTGCGAATCTTCCAGCCCGCGCGCTCAAAAAGGTGGATAGTGGCCTCCTCCAGCGANCCCTTGGGCACGCCGAGCTTGAGGATGGGGCGGTTCTGCGCGCTCATGCCTTGCTCTCCGGTTTGGAATCTTTGGGGCTTGCGNCGNTGGCNNCCTGCGAAGCGGATTTTCCGTANACGGCGGNCGGGTCAAAAACCCTGGGCGCGCAAGGGNTNACGGCCCCGTCGCGCCACTCGCGGAAAAAGCAGGNGCGGTGCCCGGTGTGGCAGGCNGCGCCCCCCGCCTGCTCCACGATGAGCAGGATGGCGTCATTGTCGCAGTCAAGGCGNACGGCNNNNACGCGCTGCACATGCCCGGAGGTGGCGCCCTTGTGCCAGAGCTCGCGGCGGCTGCGGCTCCAGAAATGGGCCTCGCCCGTCTCCAGCGTCTTTTGCCAGGCTTCCTCGTTCATCCAGGCGAGCATGAGCACCTCGCCGNTTCCGGCATCCTGCACCACGGCCGGGAGCAGGCCGCCCCCGAATGCCGGGGCAAAGCCCGCCNNNGCNGCCNTTTCNGCCGCTGTCGCCCCCTGCGCGTCGCCGCTCGTCATTTTTCCCCCTGCCCCGCCACGCCGCGGGGCCCTTCACGTTAGGCGCATNCCCGGCGCGGGGCAAGCCGCTTTTTGCCCGGCCCCGCGGGGATGCCTTGCGGATGTCCGCAAAAGGGCGTACTGTGGGGCTTCCCGTCTGTGGGAAGCTGCGCGCTGCACTTCCCCATGTTGGCGCGCCCGCGCGCAAAGGCCCCCTATGCCGGANTCCACTTCCTCCCTGCCCGCCACGGACGCCGGCGCGCCCAATGGCGTTGCCCCCGCCGAACTCGCACAAGCCGAGCTCGTGGATATTTCCATCACCGAGCCGGAAAACGCCCTGCCNTCCGTGACCCTCGCCNAACTTCCCGCGCCNCTNCAGGNGGCCTGCGCCCGCGCGGGCTGGCAAAGCCTCATGCCCGTGCAGTCCCTGGCTTTGCCATACCTGCTCGCCGGGCGGGACATCATGGTGCAGTCGCGCACGGGCAGCGGCAAGACCGGCTGCTATCTCCTGCCCATGCTGGAGGAGCTGGACCCCGGCCTCAAGGCCCCGCAGGCCCTGGTGCTCGCCCCCACGCGCGAGCTTGCCCTGCAGGTGGAGCGCGAGGCGAAAACCCTGTTCGCGGGCACGGGCCTCGAGGTCTGCGCCATCTACGGCGGCGTGGGCTACAAGAAGCAGATGGACGCCCTGCGCGCCGGGGTGCAGGTCATCGTGGGCACGCCGGGCCGCGTGCTCGANCACCTCCTGCGGCACACCCTCGACCTCTCGAAGCTCAGGCTCCTCGTGTTCGACGAGGCCGACAGGATGCTCTCCATCGGCTTTTACCCGGACATGAAGGANATNCAGCGCTATCTCCCGGAGCGGCGGCATACCTCGCTCTTCTCGGCCACCTATCCGCCGCATGTGCTGAAACTGGCCGCGGAATTCATGACCTCGCCGGACCTGCTCTCCCTTTCGCGCAAGGAAGTGCATGTGGCCGAGGTCCAGCACGAGTTCTGCGAAGTNAAGCCCATGGACAAGGACAGGGCCCTCGTGCGCCTCTTGGAGACGGAAAACCCGGCTTCGGCCATCATTTTTTGCAACACCAAGGCCAATGTGCACTATGTGGCGAGCGTGCTNCAGGGCTTCGGCTACAGNGCGGACGGCCTCTCGGCGGATCTCACGCAGGCGAANCGCGAGGCCGTGCTGCAAAAGGTGCGCGAGGGCAAGCTCCAGTATCTCGTGGCCACGGACGTGGCCGCNCGCGGCATCGACATCCCNGCGCTCTCGCACGTCTTTCTCTACGAGCCGCCGGAGGACCACGAAAGCTATATCCACCGCGCCGGGCGCACCGGNCGCGCGGGCTCCGCGGGCACGGTCATCTCGCTCGTGGACGTGATGCAGCGCATNGAGCTCGAGCNNATCGCGCGNCACTACAAGATCAACCTGACGGAAATCCCCGCGCCCACGGACGCGGACGCGGCCAGGGCGGCCTCCGCGCGGCTCATGGCCCTGCTCGAGGCGCGCTGGCGCGGCCTCACNGGNCTTGAGCGGATGCGCGTGGCGCGCTACGCGGACCTTGCNCGCGAACTGGCGCAGGGCGCGGATGGCGCGTGCGCNCCCACGGGCGCGGACGGCACGGCCGACGAGGGCGAGGAGAACGAAAACCTGCTCCTGCTTGCCATGCTCCTGGACGCCTGCCATCAGGAGAGCCTGCGCGAGGGCCTGGTCTTTCCCACGGAGAGCCCGGCCCCGGCTGCAGGACGCGCCTCCCGGAGCGGCGGGCGCGGGCGCAGCGGACACCCTCGTAGCCGGAAAGACACGGGCGGCGAGGCAGCGAGTGACGCCGGAACCGCGGCGGCAAACCAGCCCGCGGAAGGCGGCGAAGCGACCCCGCGCAAGCGCAGGCGCCGCTCCCGCGGACGCCGCGGCGGGCAGGGCGGACAAGGGACGGCAGGAGCCGCCCCGGCGCCAGCCCCGGAGGGCGGAGTCTAATCTGCCCAAAACCTGCGGGACGCCGGAACACCCGGCCGGTCTCCCGCCTTTGTGCATCCAAACGGAGCGCCCATGCAGTATCTTGCGGAGCCGGACGAAAGCCCAGCCATCACCCAGGTGGCCCTGGACAATTTCGCCGCCCTCCTGGACGACGCGGACTTCACGGCCGAGCTCGAGCTTATGGGCGTGGGCCGTTTCCAGTTCCTGCGCCGCCGCCAGATGTGCCTCGAGCTGCGCGGCCTCTACATGGCGCTCTGGCGGCTCGCGCTTTCGCGCTCCTTCCCCAACGACGCGGACGCCATGTTCGCCACCTTCCTCCACGGCTACCTCACGCGCCACCCCGAAAAGGGCGCGCGCCCGGCCGCCGAGCGGGCCCGGCAATACTGGGGGATGCTCCAGCCCACGGGCGACGCGGACTTCAACGACGTGGCCCGGCACCTCACCTCCTTCGCCGAGCGGGACGAAAAGGCGCAGCGCACCCTCACGCTCAAGCTGGCGCTCCACATCCGCAGCGTCTACCGCTTTATTTTCGACCGCCTCATCTAGCGCCCGCGCCGGAGCCCCTTCCATGCTGATTGCCGACACGCCCCACGCCCTTGCCCACTTGCAGGGCACGGGCGTGACCATCGGCAATTTCGACGGCGTGCACCTCGGGCATCAGGCGCTCGTGCGCCGCACCCTCGAGGCCTGCGCCGCGGCGGGCCTCGACGGCGTTGTGGTGACCTTCCGGCCGCATCCGCGCACCGTGCTCACGCCCGAGCGGCCGCACGCTCCCCTGAGCACCCGCGCCGAGCGCTTCGCCCTTCTGGAGCGCCTCGGCGTGCGCCACATCCTCGAGCTGCCCTTCACGCCCGAACTGGCCGCCCTCCCGCCCGAGGCCTTCGTGCGCGACTATCTCCTGCCGCTCCATCCGCGCGAGCTCGTGGTGGGCCACGATTTTACCCTCGGCAAGGGGCGCAGCGGCCACCCGGAGCTTTTGCAGCGCCTCGGGCAGGACCTGGGCTTCCGGGTGGAGCAGGTCCCGGCGGTGCTCGCCGAGGGCGGCCCCGTGAGCTCCACGCGGCTCAGGCATTGCCTCGCCGAGGGCGACGTGGCGCTGGCCCGGCGGCTGCTCGGCCGCCCCTACGCCGTGGCGGGCACCGTGGCCCACGGCGAGGGCCGCGGCACGGGCATGGGCTTTCCCACCGCCAACCTCGAGGGCGCGGCCACCCTGCTGCCCGGGAACGGGGTCTACGCCACGCGCGCCCGCATCGGCGGGCGAAGTTTCGACGCCGTGACCAATATCGGCCACAAGCCCACCTTCGGCGGCGACAGGCGCACGGTGGAGAGCTTCCTGCTGGATGCCGATGGCGACTTCTACGGCGCGGACCTCGCGCTTGAATTTGTGGGCCGCCTGCGCGGGGAGCGGCGCTTCCCGGATGCGGAGGCCCTCGCCCGGCAGATCGGCGCGGACGTGACCCGCGCGCGGAGCCTGCTGGCCGATTCTTCCGGGGGGCCGGCATGATCACGGCCGACCTGCACAACCACACCTTCGCCTCCCACGGCACGGCCGACGCCGCCACCATGCTGGCGAGCGGGCGCGCCGCCGGGCTTCAGTGGTTCGGCCTTTCCGAGCACGCGCCCCTGCCGCCGGGCTTTTCCTGCAAGCTCTACACGGGCGACCTCACCGTCGAGTTTCCGCGCCTTGCGGCCGAGGTGTTCAGGCTCCGGGAGGCCGGGAAAAAGGGACCGGGCCCGCGCGTGCTCCTCGGCATGGAGCTGGACTGGATACCCTCGCGCCTTGCCTACATGCGCGAACTCGTGGCCGCGTGGCCCTTTGACTATGTGCTGGGCTCGCTCCATCACCTCGACGGCATGTCCGTGGGCGCCATCGCCAACTGGGGGCCCGAAGTCGGCCGCGAGGAGCGCTACGCCCGCTTCGCCGCCTATTATTACGAAATAGCGGCCATGGCGAAGAGCGGCCTTGTGGACGTGGCCTCCCACCCGGACTTCATCAAGCTGCGCACCTTTGCCGACTACCGGGACTGGCTGGCACTCCCCGAAAGCCGCGCCCCGCTGGAGGCGGCCGTGGCGGCCCTTGCGGAGACGGGCACGGCCATGGAAGTCTCCGCCGCTGGCTTCAGGCAGGATTTCGCCGAGCCCTACCCCGCGCCCGCCATCATGCGGCTCGCGGCCGAAGCCGGCGTGGACATCTGCTTCGGCTCGGACGCGCACGCCCCGGCCGACGTGGGGCGCCCCTTCGACCGCCTCGCCGACTACGCGCGCAGTTTCGGCTACAGGGATTCGGTCATCTTCATCCAACGCCAACGCCGCCGCCTGCCCTTCTGAGCCGCGGCCCCTGCGGAGCGCCCATGAACGGCATCAATCTTCCCGGCCCCGACCAGCCTGGTTTTGACCAGCCGGATACCGACGGCACGGACGAGGGCCGCGAACTTCTCGAAAGCCTGCCCGAGCTCGCCCCGGACGAGACCTTCGTTTTCGACTGCGGCCCGCACATGCCCTGCTTCAACCGCTGCTGCGCGGAGCTTACCCTGCCGCTCACGCCCTATGACGTGGTGCGGCTGCGCCGCCAGCTCGGCATGAGCGGCGAGGATTTTTTGCGCACCTTCGCGAGCATGCGCTCCTTCCCGGACACGGGCTTTCCCCTGCCGCTCCTGCGGATGCTCGAAAGCCCGGACGCGCCCTGCCCCTTCGTGACTCCGGCGGGCTGCTCGGTCTACGAGGACCGGCCCGGCGCCTGCCGCTGCTACCCCCTCGGGCGCGGGGCGCGCATGGGCGAGGGCGGCGTGGCCGAGCGCTTCTTCCTCGTGCGGGAAGAGCATTGCCGCGGCTTCGACCACGGCACGGCGCGCACGCCGGCCCAGTGGTTCGCCAACGAAGGCATGGAAGCCTACTCCGCCTTCAATGACCGCTACATGCGCCTCATGGCCATGGTGCGCGCCACGGAGCGCAAGCTGGAGCCCAAGCTCGCCACCATGGCCATTCTCTGCCTCTACCAGATAGACAAGTTCCGCGAGCTCATCACGGCCATGCGCATCTTCTCCCGCGTGGAGGTCACGCCGGAGCTTCAGGCGCGCATCATGGAGGACACTCTTGCGGGCGACGAGGCGGCACTTGGCTTCGCGCTGGACTGGATGGAGCTCGTCATCTTCGGGACCTCACCCAACCTCACCCGCAAGGAGATGTGAGGCACGGGCGCGCGCCCCGACTCCGCGCGCCCCTTGCTGGACAAAGCGGAGGAATGCAGGTAGCTTAAAAGTGGAAAGAGCCGTTTTTATCGCGCCGTTTCGCGCCGAAACCCCAGCACGCCCCGCGGGCACCCGCCCGGCGGGGATATGCCGTCATGCTCTATGATCAGCCTCATCATCCCGGTCTATAACGAGGAAGAGAGCCTGCCCGGGCTCTTTGACGCCATTGAAAAAGCCGCGGCGGAGCTCCCCGAGCTCGAGGTCATCCTCGTGGATGACGGCAGCTCGGACAATTCGGGCGCGCTCCTGGCCGCCCAGGCGCGGAAGGACCCGCGCTTCAAGGTGCTTCGCCTTGCCGTGAACCGCGGCCAGACCGCCGCCATCCAGGCAGGCATCGACCATGCCTCGGGCGAGACCCTGGTCTTCATGGACAGCGACCTCCAGAACGACCCCGCGGATATCCCGCGCCTGCTCGAAAAAATTGACGAAGGCTATGACGTGGTCTCCGGCTGGCGCAAGGAGCGCAAGGACAATCCCGTCAAGCGCAATTTCCCGAGCCGTGTGGCCAATGCCCTCATTTCCGGCATTTCCGGGGTGCGCCTGCACGATTACGGCTGCACGCTCAAGGCCTATCGCAAACGCGCCCTCGAGAACGTGCGCCTTTATGGCGAGATGCACCGCTTCATCCCCATCTATGCCACCTGGCAGGGCGCGAAAGTGGCGGAAATCCCCGTCACCCACCATGCGCGCCAGCACGGGCAGTCGAAATACGGGCTCGAGCGCATCTTCAAGGTCCTGCTCGACCTGCTCGTGGTCAAGTTTCTTTCGGGCTACCTCACCAAACCCATCTATGTGTTCGGCGGCTTCGGCTTCCTGGCATTCTTCCTTTCCTTTATTTCCCTGCTGTGGGCCTTCGTGCTGAAATTCTTCTTCGCCACGAGCCTCATCCAGACGCCGCTGCCGCTGTTCGCGGGACTGTGCTTCCTTCTGGGCTGCATGTGCATCCTCATGGGCCTGCTGGCCGAGGTCATGTCCCGCACCTATTTCGAATCGCAAAAGGGGCGCCCCTACAGCATCCGCGAGAAAATCAACTTCCCGCCGCCGGCGCCGGAGCAGGACGGATGTGCGGAATAGCCGGCTTCTGGGGCGGCGGCGACAGGGAGGCGCTCGTCGCCATGACCACGGCCCTGGCCCATCGCGGGCCGGACGCCGAGGGCTTTTTCCTCGACGACGCCGTGGCCCTGGGGCACAGGCGCCTTTCCGTGGTGGACATCGCGGGCGGCTCCCAGCCCATGCGCGATGCGGCCAGGGGCCTCACGCTCGTCTATAACGGCGAAATCTACAACCATGCGGAGCTCAGGCGGGAGCTGGAAAAGGAAGGCGAGACCTTCACGAGCGGCCACAGCGACACGGAAACCGTGCTCCGCGCCTTTGCCTGCTGGGGGCCGGGCTGCTTCTCCCGCTTCAACGGCATGTTCGCCCTGGCCGTGTACGACGCGCCCCGGCGCAAGCTCTGGCTCGCGCGGGACCGCTTCGGCGAAAAACCGCTCTTTTACGCCCGCGCGCCCGAGGGCTTCGCCTTCGCGAGCGAAATCGGCGCGCTCTCGCTCTGGCCCGCCTTCGACCACAGCGCGGATGAGGGCAATATCCAGCGCTTCTTCGCCTGGAACTATCTTCCGGGCACGCGCAGCATTTACCGCCACTGCGCGAGCCTTGCGCCGGCGAGCTTTCTCTGCCTCGACCTCGATTCCGGCGAGGTGGAGATTACCCCTTACTGGGAATACCGCCTCGAACCGGACGAGTCCCTCACGGACAAGGACGCCCCGGAGCTCGCCGAAGAGGTGCGCCGCCTGCTCGTCCAGGCCGTGAAGCGCCGCCTGCTCGCCGATGTGCCGCTCGGCATCTTCCTTTCCGGCGGGCTCGATTCCGGGGCCGTGCTCGCCGCCGCCGTGCAGGCGGCCGATCCCGCGGAACTTGAGACCTTCACCATCGGCTTCACGGAAAAGAGCTTCGACGAATCCGCCAAGGCCGCCCGCGTGGCCCGGCATCTCGGCGTGCGCAACCATTGCGACACGCTCTCGGAAGCAGCAGTGCGCGCCTCGCTCGGGGCCGTGCTTTCCCGCATGAGCGAGCCTTTCGGCGACGCTTCGCTCATCCCCACCTTCCACCTTTGCGCCTTTGCGCGCCAGCGCGTGACCGTGGCCCTCACCGGCGACGGCGGGGACGAGCTCCTCGGCGGCTATGACCCGTTGGCCGCCATCGCGCCCGCGCGGCTCTACCGCAAGCTGGTGCCAGGCTCCCTGCACCGCCTGCTCAGGGCCGCGGCCGCCCTGGTGCCCGCGCAAGACCGCAACATGAGCCTGGAATTTCGCGTCAAGCGCCTGTTGCGGGGGCTGGGCTGGCCCGAAACCATGCAGATACCCGTGTGGATGAGCGGCCTTGACCCGCAGGAAGTGGCCGCCTTTTTCGAGCGGCCCCTTACCGCCGCCGAGCTTTTCGCCGACGCGGAAAGCCTGTGGCGCCGCCATCCCGACGCCACGTCGCTGGAGCAGGCCTTCCTCTTCTTCGCCTGCCTCTACCTGAGCGACGACATCCTCGTGAAGTCCGACAGGGCCAGTATGCAGGTCTCGCTGGAGACGCGCGCGGTCTTTCTGGACAATGACCTCGTGGATTTCTGTCGCAGGCTCCCCATGCGCTTCAAGTACCGCCACGGCAAGCGCAAGTGGCTGCTCAAGAAGGCGCTCGAGCCGTGGCTTCCGGCTGACATCCTCCACCAGCCGAAAAAGGGCTTCGGCATCCCCCTCAACCGCTGGCTGCGCTCCCTGCCCGCGCCCGAGGCCCCGGTGCCGGGGCTGAAGCCGGGCGTGGTGGCCCATTGCCGCAACCTCCACCAGCAGCGCAAGGGCGATTTCCGTTACTTCCTCTGGGACATGCAGGCCTGGGCGCACCTTCGGGCCCAACTCCCATGAGCATCCCGCACTGGCTCTTCATGCTGCCCGTGGTGGCGGTCAATGTCTGCGCGAGCCTGCTCCTCAAGATGGGCGCCACGGACAGGCCCGCGGCCCTGCTCCTTGGCCTTTTGAGCTGGCGGTCCTTTCTCGGCCTCGCCTGCTTCGGCTTGGGCGGCCTCGCCTATGCCTGGCTCTTGCGCTATGTGCCGCTGGGCGTGGCCCAGGCGGTGCTGGCCTCGCAATACATCTTCACCGTCACCGGCGCATGGCTGCTCCTGCATGAATCCATTGACGGCGTGCAGCTGCTGGGCTTCCTCTTCGTGGGGCTCGGCATTGCGCTGGTGGTTTCCCGGTAGGACCATGCGGGCTCGGCGCGCCCTTCTCCTCCTCGCGAGCTTTTTCGCCGTGGCGGCGATCTTTCTCTTTTTCTCGCTCCACGCCCCGCTGATGGCCGACAATTACGTATTCAGCCGCGCCATTTCGCCGGGCTTCGCCGCCTTTTACACGGGCTCGCCCGTGACCATGCAGCCCATGACCGTGGGCGCGGCCCTGGCCCAGGCCTGCGAGATGTACACGACCTGGTGCGGCCGCTTCACGGGCAACCTGTCGGTGTACCTGCTTTTCCTCCTGCCGCGGACGGCCTTTTGCCTGCTCTCGGCCCTTCTGTTCGCCCTGCAGATACTGCTCACGGAAATCTGCATCTTCGGCGCCACCTGGCGGGAGCGGCTTTCCCCCGGCTGGGTTTTCGGCCTCGCGGCCCTGCTCTGGCTTTCCATCCCCTCCTTCGGGGAGGCGTATTTCTGGCTCTGCGTGGGCGGCCAGCTGGCCCTGCTGTGCCAGGCCGCGATTTTCGCGCCCTTCCGGCTGGCGTTCGACAGAGAACCGGACGACCGATGGCTTTTCCTCAAAGGCCTGGGCTTTTTTCTCTTGTGCGGCTACGCGACCTCGCTGGACTATTCCACCAGCGCGGCGCTGCCGCCCACGGCCATTGTCGCCTGCCTCTACCTCTCTTTCAGGAAAAGGATTTCCCTCGCGCGGCTGGGCCCGCTGCTCGCCGGGACGGCGGGGCTCTGCCTCGGCGCGGCCCTCACCCTCATGGCTCCCGGCAATGGCGAGCGCCTGCTCCTGACCCACGATCAAGGCGTGCTCGCGTGGCTCGCCGCCGGCTGGGGCGAGAGGCTGCTCGGCTGGGCAGCGCATCTGCCGGGCGCGGCGCTCGCGCAATGGCTCCCCCTGCTCTGGCTTGTGCTGGGCCTCGTGGCGCTCCGGCGGCGCTTCGGGCGCCTCTGGGCGCGCCATTTTCCCGTAAGCGCCCTGCTCTTCCTCCTGCCCGCGGCCCTCACCCATGCCGCCTATCTTTTCACCGCGTGGCCGCCGCCCAGGGCCTTCGCCACCTGTGCCGCGCAACTCATCATCTCAGCGGCCATCGTGTCCGAGGCGGCGCTTGCCGGGGGCGCCCCGCGCCTCTCCCGCCGCTTCGCCCTGGCCGCGCGGCTGGTGCTTTTGCTGGCGCTCGTGAGCGTCTCTATCGAGGCTTGGAAATTTTCCCGCCTCGCTGAAGAAGTGGCGGCGCGCGAGGCTGTCCTCGCCGCTTCACGCGGCGGCGTGGCCCGGCTTGCCCCCTTGCGCACCGGGCCGGACCGCTGGCAGCCGCTGGGCGGCAGCCTCAACGACATTTCGGAAGACCCCGGTTTCTGGGTGAACCGCGCCATGGCCGCCTGGCATGGCGTGGAGCGGGTGGAGCTGAAAAAGGACGACAGCGGCGCCCGCTTCGTGTGCAGGGGCGGGCAGCTCCTCGAGGCTCGGGCGGCACGCGACCCGCGCTATAGCAACCTCGAGCTTGCGCTGGACCGGGGGCGCATCGAAATTCTGGCGCCGGACGCAGGCCGTGACGCCTTCGGCGGCAAGATTTCCGTCTATTACGACGGCTATCCCGGCGTGCTCTCCCGCCTGCCGGACTGGCTGGCCGCCCCCTTGCGCGGCCTCGCGGGCACGGGCGAGGGCTGGCGGCGCTATCTCACGCTCCTCCTCTTCGCGCGCTCGGATATCGGCATGGAGCGCGACACCGCCGGGCGCCTGAGCGGGCGCTCCGCCAACCTGGCCCTGACGGCAAAAGACCGCCTTTGGCTCGTCAACCCCGACGCCGGGCCGCTCTCCCCGGACATTTTCCCCCTTGAGTGCGGCCCGGCCCCCCGGTAAGCCCGGACATTCCGAAAGCCCCCAAAAAACCGCTTTTGGCATTGACGGCCCGCGCCCGGCGTGGTAGCAGGCGGGACTCTTCCCGTGTTCCCGATTTCCGGCACGGTCACCTGTCACCTGCGAGGGCCGGATGCTGGATTGGCACGAGCGCTACGAAGTCGGTGTGGAGAGCATCGACGCCGCCCACAGGGAAATTTTCCGCGTCATCAACCGCCTGCACAAGATGGTGCATATGGGCGGCAACACCAGGTGGGGGGCCGCCGAGGCCGTCAAGTATGTGCGTACCTATGTGGTGAAGCACTTCGAGGACGAGGAGGCCTTCATGCGCTCCATTGGCTTCCGCGACTATGAGGCGCACAAGGCCATTCACGACGGGATGCGCGACCGCATCGTCCCCCGGCTTTACTCGCGCATGGAGGAACGGAAGTATTCCGACGACGCCATCCACCAGTTCCTCGACATTTGCGGCAAGTGGATGAGCAGGCACATCATCGGCCATGACCGGGAATTGCTGAAGTACCTTCACGGCGAGGAAGAGGGGGAAGCCGAAGGCGCGGAAAGCTGAGCCGCCGCCCGTATCCTCAAAAACGCCTTAAAACCACGAGCCGCCGGGAATCCTCGGACTCCCGGCGGCTCGTTGCGTACAGACAGGCCTGTAGTTCACGCGTAAATCTGCGGGTCCCGGAGCGCCGTGTCCTTGTCCACGGGCACGCCGCCGCTGCCTTCGTAGGGGATGCGCTCAAAGAGCTTGCGGTGCGGCGTGAGCGCGATATGAAAATACTGGTTCTGCGGAATGTGGATATAGGGCACATCTTCCGTCCGCTGGCGCAAAAAGAGCGACACGAGCACGCGGTTGATGGCCTGGTGCCCGAGGATGAGCAGGGGCTGGTCGCCGGCGAGGAAGAGCGCCCGCCGAAGTCCGCGCTGCACACGCTCGCGCAGGATGGCGTAGCTTTCGCCGTTGGGATAGGCGTAGGCGTACTTGTCCGCGTTGCGGGCCGCCGTGACCTCGGGCATTTTTTCGCGGATTTCCGAGTAGAGCATGTTTTCGCAGTCGCCCGCCCAAATCTCGTCAAATTCCCGCAGGGCCATGACATGGGCCTCGGGGTGGCTTTCCAGCAGGGGCGCCGCCGTCTCGTGCGAGCGCATCCTTGTGGAGGTGAACACCCAGTCGATGGGCCGCCCCGCCATGTGGCGGGCCAGCGCCTGGGCCTGGGCGCGGCCCTTGGCGGTGAGCGGCGGGTCGCCGCCGATGCGGCCCTGGATATTGAACTCGGTCTGGCCGTGGCGCGCGAGGTAGAGGCAGGGCGTCCACACGCTGACCACGATTTCGCGGATGGCCGCATAGTAGGGCGAAATCTCGCAGGGGCGCTCGGCGAGCACCCGGTTGGCAGTGGAGTCCACGCACATCCAGTATTTTTCATCCGTGAGCGGGTCGTAGATGGTCTCGTAATACTCGATGCGTTGCATGAAGCTCTTGATCGCCTCGTCCCTGGTGTAGGACGCATATTCCGGGAGGTCCGCCTTGCGCCGGATGCAGGCGTTGAGGAGAAGCGGGTCCTCGTTGACGCACTCCACAAAGAGCACGGGATGGTCGCGCAGCTTGGACTCAATGAACTGCCGCCGGGCGCGGCTCGCATTGGTGGCGTCGAGGATGGCCACCTCGCCGTCGCCGGACGCGAGCCAGGATTGCGCCTCCTCCAGGTTGCGGCGGGCGATCATCTCGCGGGCCTGACGGCCAAAACTGTTGTCCGGATTGTAGAAATCCGGCTCCGTGGATTCGGAGCCGAGCAACTGGCGGCGCACGTCGCCATTGTTGAAAATTTTGGCGGCAATGCCCTCCGCGAGCAGGCCGTCGCGGATGCGGCGCGCCATGGTGGATTTTCCCCGGGCCGGCAGGCCGACCATGGCCACATAGAGCTTCTGCATCATGTGCCTCCGTGGAATGTCGGGCGCCGGGGCGCTTGCGGCCCCAGGCCCCTAGCGCACCGTGAGCCGCAAAAAGCGCTTCTTGCCGAGCCTGACCTCGTAGCTTCCCGCGGGGAGCGGCGCGGCCGCGTCGTTCACGCGCTCGCCGTTGGCGCTGAGCGCGCCTTCCTTGACAAGGCGCTTGGCCTCGGCGCGGCTTTTGACAAGGCCCGCGGCCTCGAGAAAGGCCGCAGGCGTGCTCGCCTCGCCCGCATCGCAGGCATATTCCGGCGCGTCCGCGGGGAAGGAGCCCCCGGCAAAGACCGCATTGAATCCCTGGCGCGCCGCCGCTGCCGCCTCCGCGCCGTGGTAGCGCGTCACCATCTCGGCGGCCAGGTCCTCCTTGGCGGCCTTGGGATGCACCTTGCCGCTCTCCACCTCGGCGCGCAGGCCCGCAATGTCCTCAAGGCTCCTGGCCGAGAGCAGCTCGTAATAGCGCCACATGAGCTCGTCGGAAATGGCCATGAGCTTGCCGAACATCTGCTCCGGCGCTTCGCTGATGCCCACATAGTTGCCGTAGGACTTGGACATCTTGCGCACGCCGTCCGTCCCTTCGAGGAGCGGCATGGTGATGATGGTCTGGCCGGGCTGGCCGTAATGGCCCTGGAGGTTGCGGCCCATGAGCAGGTTGAACTTCTGGTCAGTGCCGCCCATTTCCACATCCGCCTCGAGCGCCACCGAGTCATAGCCCTGACAGAGCGGATAGAGAAATTCATGGATGGAGATGGGCCGCTCCTCGCGGAAGCGCTTTTCAAAGTCGTCGCGCTCCAGCATCCGGGCGACCGTGCTGTGCGCGGCCAGACGGATGAAGTCCGCGGCGCCCATCTTGCCGAACCAGCGGGAATTGAATTCCACGATGGTCTTTTCCGGGTCGAGGATTTTAAAGACCTGGCTCTTGTAGGTCGCGGCGTTGGCGAGCACCTGCTCCTCGGTGAGGGGGGGGCGCGTCTCGCTCTTGCCCGAGGGGTCGCCGATACGGCCCGTGAAGTCGCCGATGAGGAAGATGACCGTGTGCCCCAGCTCCTGAAAGTGGCGCATCTTGTGCATGACCACGGTGTGGCCGAGGTGCAGGTCCGGCGCGGTGGGGTCGAAGCCCACCTTGACGCGCAGGGGGCGACCCTTCGCCAGTTTGGCGCGAAGCTCGCCCTCGTCGATGATTTCCGCCGCGCCGCGCCGGATAAGCGCCATCTGGCGGTCAAGGTCCGTCATGGTTCTGCCTGCCTCGCGCTTGAACATGGAGCCCGGGCCTTGCACGGGTCGAAGGCCGGAAAAAAATGCCGGACGCCCGTCACGCTGACGGAACGGTCCGGCATTTTGATACTCTTTCGGTCGCGGCGCTGTCAAATGCACAGCGCGGGCGCGGTACAGGCTGCGCCGCCTGGGCGCAGGCGGGCGCTACATGCCGAGCAGGGCAAAGACGCGGCTTTCGGAAAGGCCGCCGTGGACGGACAGGGCCGCCACATTGTCCTGCGCGATCATGGAGAGGGTGTCGTCAAGGACGCCGTCCACCTCACTGTCGTCGAGCAGGGTGGGCGCGTGGATGTCGACCATGTCCGCAACCGGCGCGGGCGCGGCCTCGCCGCCATCCTTGTCGAGCGTGGGAAAGGCAAAGGGAAGCGCGGAACGGATGCCGGAAATTTCCATGGTCAGTCTCCTTTGGTCCAAAAACCGCCCGAAGGCGGGGTGCGTCAAAATTGCCGCATGAGCGGGAACGCCCACTAATATGCAAGGGGGATGCCAACTCGAAATGAAAGAGGCCGGTCCCGCGCAACCCGCGGGACCGGCCCCCAAACGCGAGGCCCTGGCCGCCTACATGTCCGGCGGCAGGCCCTGCAATTCCTTGAGCGTGAACACCGGGCCGTCCACGCAGACATAGCGGCTGCCGATATTGCAGCGGCCGCAGATGCCGATGCCGCACTTCATGCGCTTTTCCAGCGTGGTGACGATGTTCTCGGGCGCGAAGCCGAGCTTTTCCAGCGCCTGGAGCGTGAACTTGATCATGATGGGCGGCCCGCAGAGCACGGCCACGGTATTCTCCGGCGAGGGCGCGAGCTCCTCCAGCACCTTGGGGATGAGGCCCACGCGGTGCCCCCAGTTCTCATAGGGGTTGTCGATGCAGAGGGTGCAGTCGAGGTCCGGGTTCTGCTTCCAGTCGTCGAGCTCGTAGCTGTAGGCCATGTCCGCCGGGCTGCGCGCGCCGTAGAGGAGGCTGATCTTGCCGTAGTCCTCCTTGCGCTCCAAGAGGTGCAGCATGATGGTGCGGATGGGGGCCATGCCGATGCCGCCGCCGATGAAAAAGACGTTCTTGCCCTTCCAGTCCTTCCAGGGAAAATAATTCCCCAGCGGCGCGCGCACGCCCACCTTGTCGCCGGGCGAAAGGTGGTGGATGGCGTCCGTCACCTCGCCCGCGTCCATAACCGAGAACTGGAGAAAGCTCTTCTCGGACGGCGGCGAATTGATGACAAAGGTGGATTCGCCCGCGCCGAACACCGAGACCTGGCCCACCTGGCCCGGCTCGAAGGTGAAGTTCTCCATGGCTTCGGCATCGTCCAGCACCACGCGCAGGGTACGGATATTGCGCGTCTCCTGGATGATTTCCACCACGGTGGCGAGCTTCGGCAGATACGGATTGCCNGTCATGAGCGGNCGCGGCGTGATGCCNGCGGGCATCCGCGGCCCCGGCTTGCCGCTGGCGGCTTCCGGCTTGGGCGCGGCCTTGGGGGTCTCCGCTTTGGGAGCTTCCGCCTTGGGCGCCTCGGCCTTGGCCTTGGGGGCTTCTTTGGCCGCCTCCGCCCTGGCGGCCTCGGNGGNCTCGGGGGCCTTGTCCTCGGGCACGAGCGCGGTCTCGCCTTCCACGGCGGGGAGCGGTGCTTCCTTCAATTCCGTCAGCATGGGATGCTCGTCCGCGGGCAGGGCCTTTTCCTCCGCGGGCGCGGCGTTGTTTACCGCCTTGGGAGCCTTGGCGCCCTTGCCCCGGGCCGGGGTGGCGCGGCTCTTGGTNTTTTTCGTATCGGCGTCCGAAGCCTTGGGAGCGGCCTTGGCCTTTCCGGCAGTCTTCCTGGTTGCCATGAATCAGCTCCTTTCACACAAATGGACTTCAAGAGATGCCACGNAGGCCCTAGACCTTGCCCTTGGCCGCGGCCACGGCGTCNAGCACGATGGCGCGGATGTCGAGGCACACCGGGCAGTTGGTGATGCAGCGCCCGCAGCCGCTGCACAGGTAGGGCCCCCAGTTTTCCGGGTAGGTCCAGAACTTGTGCGAAACGCGGTTGCGCATCCGCTGGTATTTCTCCGGGCGCGGATTGTGGCCGCTGGCCTCGCGCGTGTAGAGCGAGGACATGCAGTTGTCCCAGCTTCTGAGGCGCCGGCCGCCGCAGGGGCTTTGCGGCTCGCCCTCGTCCGTGATGTTGAAGCAGTAGCAGGTGGGGCAGAAGTAGGTGCAGGCCCCGCAGGAGATGCANCGCGCGGTCTCGGCCTCCCAGAAGGCCGTNTCCTCGAACATGGCCTTGAGGCTTTCCNGCGCCGCCTTGAGGTCGGGCGCGGGCACGAGGCTCGCCCACGCGGCCTTNCGCGCGGCCTCGGCCAGCGGGAACTTGTCCGCGCCGTCGGGAAGGCCGCTCGCCTCGAGGAGTTCCTCGCCCTTNNNNGTCATGGCCTGGAGCACGTAGCCGCCTTCGATTTCCGTAATCAGCACGTCCGAGCCGATGGGCGAGGTGGGGCCCCCGCCCACCCAGTGACAGAAACAGGTCTCGCAGCCCGTGGCGCAGGTGAGGCTCACCACGGTGAGCTTCTCGCGCCGCGCCTTGTAGTANGGGTCNGCNTAGAGGCCTTCGAGNAAGGGCTTGTCCAGCGCCGCGAAGCCGCGCGCGTCGCAGGTGCGGCAGNCGAAGACCACGGTGGGGATGCCTTCCTCCACCGCCGTGAGCGCCAGGGTGGTCTGGTTGAGGTCCGCCGGGTCNCGGCTTTTCTGGAAGGTCATCAGGGTCTCGCANTCGGGCAGCACCGCCTCCTTGGGNGGCACGGTGGCCTTGGCGAGGGTCATTTTCACGCCGGCTTCATAGGGCGCGAACACCACGGAGGGCTTGGAGGCCGCGGGCTTTTCCACGGGCACGAGCACGCGGCGGCCGCCCTTGGCGAGGCTGGCCGCAAGGCCCGGAAGCCCGTCCGAAGCGACAAAACGGAACTTGCTCATTACCACTCCCTCTCATGGATATGCGGTTCTTCCACNGCGTAGGTNANCAGCGGCGGGATGGCTTCCGGGTTGATGCCGGACTGGTAGCCGCCGAAGAGCTTGCCCACCGCGCGGGCGATCTGCTGGCGCAGGGCGAGGATGGGGATGCCCACCGGGCAGGCGCGCTGGCACTCNCCGCAGCCCGTGCANCGCCCGGCGAGGTGCAGNGCGTGGATGGTCNGGAAGAAGAGCTTGTCGCGCGCNCTCTCGCCCTGGCTCATCCAGTGCGGCTCNCGGGAATCGGAGATGCAGTAGTCNCGGCAGACGCACATGGGGCAGGCGTTGCGGCAGGCGTAGCAGCGCAGGCAGCGCTCCATCTGCGCCTTCCAGAAGCCCATGCGCTCCGGGAGGCTCATGGCGTCGAGCATGGCGAGCTCGGGCGGCGTGTGCGCGGCCGGCGTCACCTCCACGGGCGTGCCGAAACGCTCATCGGCGATGACCGCGCCCGGCGTGGTGCAGCCATAGCACTTGCCCTGGGCGCATTCGGTCATGCAGAAGCGGTGCTCCTTGCCGTCGGCCGTGATGGTNACNGANGCCTCGTCCATGCTCACGTTGTCGATCTTCGTGTAGCGGCCGAGCTCGGTATTCACGCGGGCCATGTCCAGCACGCCCTCGCAGGGGATGGAGAAGATGGTCACGTCCTCGCGGTTGATGAGCTTTTCCTGCAANAGCTCGGCGATGGAGCGCGAATCGCAGCCCTTGACCACGATGCCGACCTTCNTGCCCTTGAACTGCGGCAGNTANACGGCCGGNTTNTTNACNTTGAGCGGGCCCCAGACGAGCTTGTNCACGTCCTCCGNGGTCTTCATGAAGAGCGGCACGGTGTGCGCCGCGTCATAGCCCTGCTGCCAGCCGATGACGAACTCGAGCTCCGGGAGCTTCGCCTTGATGGCCTCCTTGAGCTCGGCGAGCGCCGTCTTCTCNCCGGTGCCCAGCGGATGCAGCGAGGTGAGGGCCATGTCCGCGAGCCTGAGCAGGGGCTTGGCGTCCTCGAGGCGAGGCGCGGGCCCGAGGTCGTGAATCTCGGCGGTGAATTTCTGCACCACTTCCTGCCAGCGCTGGCCTTCCGAGGCCGACACCCAGGTGTAGGCGAAGCGGCGCGCATCGATGCCGATGACGGGCAAAAACTCGCGCACCACCTCGAGACGGCGGCGGGCGTAGAAATTGCCCACCGAATAGTGGCAGTCGCGGGGGTGGCAGCCGGAAACGAGCACGCCGTCCGCGCCCTCCAAAAGGGCCTTGACGATGAAGAGCGGGTCCACGCGGCCCGTACAGGGCACGCGGATGACGCGCAGGTCGGTGGGCTGCCCGGCGCGCGCCACGCCGGCCGTATCCGCGCCGCCGTAGGAGCACCAGTTGCAGAGAAAGCCGACGATCCGCAGTTCCTTGCCTTCTAGAACCGGCATAGCGCGTTGACCTCCGCGAGAATCTGGTTGTCGGTGGAATGCGAGAGCTGGATGGCGCCC
>JAAUYX010000081.1:0-2160 GCA_014804905.1 Desulfovibrio sp.
GAGCTGGTCCAGGTCCTCGTAGCCGCCCTGCTGCATGTCCACGGGCTCGCGGTCGCTGGAGCCGGAAATCTGGATCATGGGATAGCAGTTGACCGTGGCGTTGATGGTGGCCGTGAGGCCGTTGAGGAAGCCGAGGGAGCTCACCGTGAGGAGCAGGCCCGGCTTGCCGGTGAGATAGCCGTGCGTGGCCGCGGCCATGCCCGCCTGCTGCTCGAAGCGGAAGCCCACGAACTTGATGCCCTGCTGCTGGCAGAGATAGGCGAGGTCCGTCACCGGGATGCCCACGAGGCCGTACATGGTGTCGAGCCCGGCGTTTTTGAGCGCCTTGGCGAGGATATACATGCCAGTGATCTGTTCGGGAAAGTGCGGAGCGGCCGCGGAACTTGCTTGCGTCGTCATTGATATGCCCCTCTGGGTGGGAAGATTTACGGAGTGGGGAAGAAAGGTTCCCGGCGGTAAACTCTGTGCGGGGGCTCGTGCCGGGGCGGCCGCCCTTGCGTGAACGCCCGGAAGCGGGGGTGGAGGCTCCCGCTTCCGGGCTCTTTTTCGCTACGCCTTCTTGAGAGGCTCGGTGGTGCCGTTGGCCGCGAACTTGGCGATGT
Organism: Desulfovibrio sp.; assembly: GCA_014804905.1. GTDB lineage: Bacteria > Desulfobacterota > Desulfovibrionia > Desulfovibrionales > Desulfovibrionaceae > Desulfovibrio. The sequence goes on from JAAUYX010000081.1 coordinate 603, forward strand.
CCGCGTCGGTGAAGCCGACGCTCTTGAGAACTTCCTCGTTGTTGCCGCCCAGGGTCGGGCAGGGGCCGTAGGTGGGCTGGAAGTTGCTCATGGTGAAGGGCACGCCCACGGTGACGAAGGTGCCGACCTTGCCGCCGTAGCCGGGCTGGTTGATCTTGACGAGGGTGTTGCCGTCATAGAGGCTCTCGTCGGTCATGATTTCCTTGGTGTTNAGCACCGGGCCCACGGGCACNGCGTACTTGGCGAGGTGTTCGGTCACTTCGTACTTGTCGCGCGTGGCCGCCCANTCGCCGATGCGCTTGTAGATGGCCTGCTTGTGCTTGTCGCGCGCGTCGGCGGTGTTGAAATCGGGGTTGGTGAGCCAATCCTGGAAGCCCATGCCTTCGCAGAACTTCTCAAAGCTCTTGGCNTCGCGCTGGATGATGATGTACACGCAGTCGTTGGGGTCCTTGGGGAAGTTCTTGCACTTGTAGGTCCAGCCGAGCACGCCNGAGCCTTCCTGGTTGCCGGAGCGCGGCACATAGTCCTCGAACTTCTGGTCGGGATACTGCGGGAACTGCGTCAGNTAGCCGATGCGGTCCAGGGTGAGCTGGTCGCGCGTCTTGATGCGGCAGAGGTTGAGGCAGGCATTGTGCATGGACTGGTACACGAGGCAGCCTTCGCCNGTGTGCNNGCGCTGCACNAGCGCGGCCAGAAGGCCGATGGCGAGGTGCATNCCGGTGTTGGANTCGCCGAGGGCCGCGCCGCTCTGGGTCGGGATATTGTCCGGGCCTTCCCACCAGCCNGTGGTGGAGGCGGCGGCCGCCGTCACCTGCGCGACGGGCTCATAGGCCTTCAGGTGCGCGAAGCGGGAGGACAGCGGGAAGCCCTTGAGCGTGCCGTAGATGCACCGGGGGTTCAGCTTGTGGACCACTTCCCAGGAGAAGCCCAGCTTGTCCATGGCNCCGGGATGGAGGTTCTCCACGAAGATGTCCGCTTCCTTGATGAGGCGGGTCAGNATTTCCTTGCCGTCAGGCGTGGCCGCGTCGAGGCTCAGGGATTTTTTGTTGGAGTTGAGTTGCAGGAAGTAATAGCTCGGGCAGTCGGGGTCGAACTGCAATTCTTTACGGGTGGCGTCGCCGTGGCCGGGGCGCTCGATCTTGATGACGTCGGCGCCGAGCCANGCGAGCAGCTGNGTGCACGAGGGGCCGGACTGGACGGCGGTGAAGTCGACGATCTTGATGCCTTGCAAAGGGGCGGTATTCATGGCGNGGCTCTCAGGGTAAGAGGTGAGGGAGTGGAAGGTACGTTGTCTGCTGCNTACACAGCATAAAGCCTGCCAAAAGGGAGCGGCGGGCGAAAAGTGCCGTAAGACAGAGACTTGCGAAAAGCTGAAAGTGGGACCGCCCGAGGGCCTGTGCAATTTTTGGGCATCCGCCCCAGGCGCCCTGTATAAAAATTGCGCAACTGTCTAAAAAACGACCANGCACGAAGCGGTTGCCGGAGGANCCACGGCCGCCCACCGCGTTTTTCGGAAGGGGCATTCTCCATATCCCTGTTTACATTGGTGAATTTTTTT
>JAAUYX010000081.1:2167-8630 GCA_014804905.1 Desulfovibrio sp.
TNNTGTGCCGTTNAAACATCAGCATTTNCGAAGCGCTGCGAAAGGCGACCCGGAATGTCTCTTTGCCCTTCCCCTTCGCATCTGGACCAGGATGCAGCGACTTCTTGCCTTTACCCTTCTCCCGCTCCTGGCGCTGTTCTGGCCGGACTTCTCCCGGGCCGTGGATTTCAAGGGCCGGGGCCAGTGGGTCATGAGCTTCGGCTACGGCATGAACGGCAAGTTCGTGCAGGGTGCGGGCATCACGGGCTTCATCCCAGGGCAGGACAATTTCAACGCGCGCGAGAAGGTGGCCCTGCAACTGGATGCCGAGGTCTCGCGCACGCTCTCGGGGAGCCTCTATCTCGACATCGGGGACATCATCTGGGGCCAGCGGGAGAGCGGTGGCGCCCTCGGCGCGGACGGCCACATGGTCAAGGTGGGCAACGCCTTTATGGACTGGTCCGCGCCCAACGCTCCCCTCAGGGTGCGCATGGGCATCCAGAGCATCAAGACCCCGGCCTACGCCTCGGGCAATTCCATTTTTAATGGCAGCGTGGCCGCGGTGGTGGCCAACTGGGCCTTTTCGGAATGCCTGAGCGTCACCGGGGCCTGGGCGCGCCCCTATAACGACAATGGCCCGGGCAGCCCGGCCGCGCCAGTCTTTGGCGACAATGTGGACGCCTTCGGGCTGCTCGTGCCCCTGCAACTGGAAAAGGCGAGCCTGGTGCCGTGGGGCGTGTTGGCGGTCATCGAGCCTCATGCCGCGCGCGTGGAGAACGAGCGCTATCCCTTCGGCAATTTCGCCAACATGGGCGGCGACGGCGGCAATTTCCGCGAGGGCATGTTCCCGGTAGGCGGCAGCCGCCACCAGGATTTTGCGGACGCCAACGGCGAGCGCGCCGTCAGGTCCCGCGCCACGGCCTTCTGGGCGGGCCTCACCGGAAAGCTCGACCTGCTCGCCCACCTCAGGGTGAGCTTTGACGCGGAATATGGGGCACTCCACTGGCGGGACGACAGCCGCCTGGACCGCCGCGGCTGGTTCGCCACGCTCTGCCTCGATTCGGAGCATGACTGGGGGATGCCGGGCATCTACGCCTGGTATGCCAGCGGCGACGACGCCAACCCCGCCAACGGCTCGGAGCGGCTGCCCGCGCTGGACCCCGGCAATTCCATCAACTATTCGCCGCTCGCCTATGACGGCTCACACTATATCGAGCGCAACGCCCTCATCGGCAACAATCTCGCGGGCACTTTCGGCGTGGGCGTCCGCGCCGCGCACCTGCACTTCTGGGAGCCTCTCTCCCAGACCCTCTATTTCAACTATATCCGCGGAACCAACAGCCGGGCCATGGCGCGCAAGATGTCGCTTCAGGGCCTCTGGGCCAACGGCATGGCCCTTCCCGGCGCGCGGCCGGGCGGCGGCGCGGACCTGGGGATGCCCAACCTGTACATGACCACGGGCGACAGCGCGGTGGAGATTGCCACCACGGGGCGCTTACGGCTCAACGAGCATTTTTCGCTCTTTTGCAGCGCGGGGTGGATTGGCCTCTCGCTGGACACCGGGGAGGGGGCCTGGGGCGCGCGTCACGCCCGCGGCGAGGCCATCCCCTCCACGGCCAACGCCTGGAACGTGAACCTGAGCTTCATCGCGTCGTTTTGAGGCTGCCGGTGACACGGGCTTCGGCCACCCGACAAATCCCGCAGCTTCTTTCGGGCTTATGCTGGGCGCAACCGTGCCCGGATTCCGGCCTCCCGCCTCCACTCCCCGGCGCAGAACTGCGCGCGCATCCAGGGCCCCGGCTTGACATCCGGCTCCGGTTTTCCTACATCAAAATTTATGTCAATTGATACAAAAATATGGAGGAAGGGATGAAGTTCGCGGAACCCGTCTACCGCCCGCCCATGGAGGCCAATTCGCTGCTCTTGCCCGTGACCCAGAGCTGCAACTGGAACAAGTGCAACTTCTGCTACAGGCTGAAGGATTACCCCTTTCTCGTCACCACGCCCGAGGACCTCGAGCAGGAGATCCTGAGCCAGCGGGCTTTTTATCCCCCCACCACGGACATCTTCCTCGTGGGCTCGAATACTTTTGTGCTGCCTGTCAGAAAATTTCGCGAGTTTTTCGCCGTCATCCGCAAATATTACCCCCAAAATTCCTCCAATACGGGCAAGGTCTCCATGTTCAGCAGGGTGGACGCCATCGCCGACAAGTCGGACGCTGACCTGCAGGAGCTGCGGGAGCTGGGCGTGACCCACCTCTATGTGGGCACGGAGAACGGCAACGACGAGGCGCTGGCGCTCATGAACAAGGGCCACAATGCCGCGGAATCCGTGGAGCAGCTGAAGCGTCTCGACGCCGCGGGCATTGCCTACACGCTTTTTTATATCATCGGCATGGGCGGCAAGGGCGCGGGCGAAAAGTCGGCCCGCGAGACCGCGGCGCTGTTCAACCAGCTCAAGCCGGTGCGCATCGTCTCCACCGGCATGACGGTGACCGAAGGCACGGGCGCAGCGAAACTTCAGGAGGAAGGCCTCTTCGTCCAGGCCCCGGAACGGGAAAAGATCGAGGAATTGCGGCTTTTCCTGCAGGAGCTCGAGGTGGATACCTTCTATGACGGCATCCACTACCTCAACCCGCTGCATTACCGCTTCCAGACCTCGGACGCGGCGGCGAAGAAAAAAATCCTCGCCGATATCGACGCCATTCTCGCCCGCTATTCCGACAGCGAGCTGGAGGCGGCCATCAACCGCCGCCAGATGGAAGAGGACTGCAAGCCCGTGCAGTTGCAGAACTGAAGGGGCGCGCCGCCGGGCTCAGTACCGCTCGGGCATGGAGTGAGGCGGAAGCGTATTTTCCGGCGCATCGGCGAGCTTGTCGCGCAGGGACCGGGCGAGGTGGCGCAAATCCGCGAGCTGGCGCTCCATGGCGTCCAGCTGCGCCTGCTGCGCCGTGAGGGCGCTGTCCAGCTCCTTGAGGCGCTCCTCCTGAAAAAAGGCGGTCTCCTCCAGCCGCGCGAGGCGGCCTTCCAGCGCTTCCACGGCTGCTTCGGCATCGCGGGTTGTGTCCGGCATGTCAGTTCCTTTGCTTGCGGGGTGATTTTTGCGGGGCGCGCGTCTTGTCGCTGTGCCCCTTGCGCGGCCGGGGGCCGGGCCTTGCGCCCGTGCCCATGAGGATGCCGTGCTGCCGCAGGCGCTCGGCGTCGCTGCGGGCCACATGTATCTTTTCGCCCGCCTCGTCCCTGCCGCAATAGAACATGGCTGTGGCCACCGTGCCGGGCGTGGGGATGAAGCACTGGGTCTGGCGCGGGTTCCAGCCGCGGCGCTCAAGCCAGCGGGCGAGTGCGCGCATGTCGTCGTCCGTGCAGCCGGGATAGGCGCTCATGAGGTAGGGGATGACGTATTGCTCGCGCCCGGCCGCGCGGCTCTCGCGGGCGAATACCTCCAGAAAGGCGTCCAACGTAGCCGTGTCCGGCTTGCGCATCCGCGCGAGAACGCCGGGCTGGCAATGCTCCGGCGCCACCTTGAGCTGGCCGCCCGTGAACTCCCGCGCATAGGCGGCCAGCGCCGCGGGCTCCCTGAGCGCGATGTCGGGCCTCACTCCGCTCGCCACGCGCACCGAGGAAATGCCGGGCCGGGCCGCGGCGGCGCGCAACAGCTCCACATGCTCCCTTTGCGGCGTCACGAAGTGCGGGCAGGGCTTCGGAAAACAGCAGCTCTTGCGCTTGCAGGCCGCAGGCTTCCCGTCCTTGCAGGTCGGGGCGAGCGCGCAGCGCGCCTGCCACATGTTGGCCGTGGGCCCGCCGATGTCCGAAATGGCGACCCCGCGGCCGCCCCGGCGGTGTTTCTCGCCCGCGTGGGTCCGCCCCAGGGCCGCGGTCTCGGAAAGGATGGATTCGGCCGAGCGCGAGCTCACGCGCCTGCCCTGATGCAGGGCTATGGAGCAGAAGGCGCAGCCGCCGCCGCAGCCCCGGTGGCTGGTGAGGCTCGTGGCGAGCATTTCCGCCGCGGGGATGGGCTTGTCATAGGCCGGATGGGCCGCGCGCCGGAAGGGCAAGGTGTAGAGGGCGTCCATCTCCTCCGGGGCGAGCGGCGCGGCGGGCGGCGCAAAGACCACGCAGCGCTTGTCCACGGGTTCATAGGCCCAGGCGTCCCCGGCGTGGACATGGGCCTCCATGGCCTGCGCGAGGCGCAATAGCTCCACGGGCTCGGCCTCGATTTTCGCATGGGAGGGGAAGCGTACAAGCGGCCCTGCCGCGAGCGCCTCCCGCAGGGCGGCGTCCTGCGGTGCCGGGCGTCCTGCCGCGTCCAGTTTTTCCAGCCAGGCGGTGCCGGGGATGCCCCGGAGCGCAGAAGCGGCATCCGCGTCGCCACGGGCGGCCGCGTCGTCCAGCCTTTGCGCGACGGCGAGGATGGCGCGCTCGCCCATGCCCCAGACGAGGAGGTCGGCCTTGGCGTCCATGAGCAGCGGGCGGCGCAGGGCGTCCGTCCAGAAATCATAGTGCGTGGCCCGGCGCAGGGAGGCCTCGATGCCGCCGAGCACCAGCGGCAGCCCCGGAAAGGCGCGCCGCGCCAGGTTGGCATAGACAAGCGCGGCCCGATTGGGGCGTTTTCCGGCCTCGCCGCCGGGCGTATAGGCGTCGTCATGGCGCTTTTTGCGAAAGGCCGTGTAATGGGCGAGCATGGAATCCAGCGCGCCCGCGCTGATGCCCGCGAAAAGACGGGGACACCCCATGACGAGGAAATCGTCGGGCCTGTCCCAGCGCGGCTGGCAGACGAGGCCCGTGCGGAAGCCGTGGCTGATGAGCCAGCGGCCCAAAAGCGCGCAGCCGAAGGCCGGGTGGTCCACATAGGCGTCGCCGCTCACGAGCAGCACGTCGAGGCCGTCCCAGCCCAGCTGGGCCAGGTCGGCGGCGCTCATGGGCAGGAAGGGCGGCTGGGCAAGACTCCCCGCGCCGCCAGCCAGGGGCGCGGGGAGCGGGGAAAGAACGGGAAGATCAGTTGCCACTCGGCGGCCGCATGAGGGGCAGGTCCGCGCTGTCCGGCGGCGGGATGAGCGGGTCGCCGGGGATATTGTTCAGGCGCGGCGCGGTCTCGGGCCGGGGCATCCCCATGCCCTGCGGCGGCACGCCCGCGGCGTGGCCCTTCATGAAGACGTCCCACTCGGCGCGCTCGATGGCGCCGTCGCCATTGCTGTCGATGACGGCGAAGGCCCGCTCGGACATGCCGGGCCGCGCGCTCTGGAATTCCTCGATGACCACCTTGCCGTCGCCATTGGTATCCATGGCGGCGAAGCGGTCACCGGCCCCGGTATGGGCCGGGGCGTGGGCGGCGTGGCCCGTCTTGTGGGCCGCGGGCGAGGCCATGCCTTCGCCGGCATGGAAGAAGAGCAGGAAGCCCGCCAGGATGCCCAAGGCGGTGAGCCGGAAGAACGCGCCTGCGCGATGGAGTAGGCCGGGGGGCGTATATGTGGACTGCATGATGTGCTCCTTGGATAGGTGCCGCGCCCGGGAGGGGCTTGGCTGGGGCGGGCGGGCAAAAGTCCGGGTGCGGCCCGTGTCCACTATGCTGCAAATCGCGTGCCTTGTCCAGCTCGGCCCGAGTGCGCCCGAGTGCGCCGGACTGCGTGCATGGGGCTTGAGGGCCGCGTGGCTTTGCGGTAGCATCTTCGCGCTGGTTTTTGGCGCGAGCATCGGCCGCGGGTATCACCGGGCCCGGAGGCGTCCATGTATGTCATCACCGGCGGGGCCGGTTTTCTCGGCAGCGTGCTGCTGTGGCAGCTCAACAGCCAGGGTCTCGACGACATCGTCGTGGTGGACCATCTGGGCGCCGGCCCCAAGTGGCGCAACCTCGTCAAGCGCCGTTACGCCGACTATCTCCACAAGGACCGCTTTCTCGAGCTCGTTCGCCGCGACGCCCTGCCCTTCAAGGTGGACGCCCTCGTCCATCTCGGGGCCTGCTCCTCCACCACGGAAGCCGACGCCGACTTCCTCATGGAAAACAATTTCCACTACAGTCGCGACGTCTGCCGTTATGCGCTGGACAAGGGCGCGCGCGTCATCAACGCGAGTTCCGCGGCCACCTACGGGGACGGGAGCCAGGGCTTCAGCGACGANGNNGCCCTTGTGCCGCNGCTCNNGCCGCTCAACATGTACGGCTATTCCAAGCAGCTNTTCGACCTCTGGCTNTTGCGCGAGGGGCTTNCNNNCGANGTGGCGAGCCTCAAGTTTTTCAATGTCTACGGGCCCAACGANTACCACAAGGGCGACATGGCGAGCGTGGTCCTGAAGGCGCACGGCCGCATCCGCGAGANNGGCCGCATGGNGCTCTTCCGCTCGNNNGACCCGGCCGTGNCNNACGGNGAGCAGAAGCGCGATTTCGTCTACGCCAAGGANTGCGCNNNGCTCATGGCNTGGCTNCTGGANNATCCGNNCGTNNNCGGNATCCGCAACGTGGGCACGGGNNNGGCGNNNAGCTTCAACGACNT
>JAAUYX010000081.1:8635-19910 GCA_014804905.1 Desulfovibrio sp.
GNGCGGTNTTCGCGGCCCTNGGGCGNGAGCCNGCCATCGACTATGTGGACATGCCNGNCNCCNTGCGCGGCAAGTACCAGGCCTTCACCGAGGCNGACATGGCCTGGCTTGCGGANNNNGGNTGCCCGGTNCGNTTCNCGCCNNTNNAAGANGGNNTNNCNGACTATGTGCNCNCGCATCTNGAGGCNGANGACAGGTTTTTATAGGGCTTTCATANGCATCGGCCCGGGCGGCGGCCTAATCTTTCATCCGCCGCGGCCGATAGAGCAGGCAAAGGAGCCCGGCGGGCTGCGTTTGCATGGCAGGTCTGCCGGGGCAGACCCGGCAGCACCGCGCGGAAACTGGCATGAACGCTGCCCGATTGCCGGGGCGGCAGGAAAAGAAGGCATGGGAGGCTGGTAATGAGCATTGGCAAGAAAATCGGCGGCGGATTCTGCGCCATCATCATTTTGACGCTCGTCCTGGGCTTCGTGGCCATGCGCGCCATGAACGAGGGCACGGACGTTTCGGAAACCATCGCGCACGACCGCATCCCCCGGCTCGTTGATTGGAGCGAGCTCGAAAACAACCTGCTGAACGCGGCCTATTACGCGCGCGGCTATTTCCAGAACGGCGACGAGGCTCAGCTCAAGAACGCCTATGAGCGCCTCGCGCGCTTCAAGGACGAGCTGGCCCAGATCAAGCAGCTCAACACGGCCAACTATTTTGAGGCCACCGGCAACGCCGTCACCAAGGCCGAGAAGGACATCGTCATCTATGAGGACCTTATCCGCAAGAACGAGGTCATCTACCAGCAGGCCGGGCAGCTGCGGGGCAAGATGATGACCTCCGCCGACGAGGCGCTCGCCAAGATCTCGCAACTTATCAAAACCATGGGCGAGACCCAGCAGGGCTACATCAATGCGGGCAATCTCAGCGCGGCCCTCCAGTACGCGCAGAACATGACGGACGCTGCCGCCATGTATGAGAGCGTGTCCGGCGTGCTCAAGGATCTGCTCAACGCCGAGCGCAACAGCGATGTGGCCGCGTTCGCCAAGATCCAGGAGAGCCTGGCCGACATCGCCAAGAAGTCCCAGGGGATTGCCGGCAACCTGCTCCGGCCGGAGTGCCGCGACCTCTTCGCCGAGACCATGAAGGAATACAACGAGTTCGCGCGCGAAGCCGACGAGCTGACCGCCCGCCAGCGCGAGCTCGCCGACACGGCCAAGCAGCGCTACGACCAGATCCACGTCATGCTGGCCGATGCCGCCCAAATGGTCGAGACGACCACCAAGAACACCGAACAGATGACGGTCGATGCAGCCAGCAATTTCTCCGCCTCCACCACGGTGGTCACCATCATGCTGCTCATCGTGCTCGTGGTCGGCATACTCGTGGCCATCTTCATCACCCGCATTATCGTGAAGCCGCTCGCCACCACCCAGGTCTTCGCCCAGGAAGTGGCCGCCGGCCACATGGACAAGGAGCTCGACGTCCATACCACGGACGAGACCGGCAAGCTCGCCGACGCCCTGCGCGCCATGGTGGCCGCGCTGAAGAAGAATATCGGCGAGGCGCAGGAGAAGAGCGTCCAGGCCGAGAAGGCCACCGAAGAGGCCAAGGCCGCCATGGCCCGCGCCGAAGAGGCCGCCCGCAAGGCCGAGAGCGCCAAGCGCGAGGGCATGCTCGCCGCCGCCAACCAGCTCGAGGGCATGGTGGAGATCATCTCCTCCGCTTCCACCGAGCTCTCCGCCCAGATCGAGCAGTCGGACCGCGGCGCTTCCGAATCGGCCCAGCGCCTGCAGGAAGCCGCCACGGCCATGAACGAGATGAACGCCACCGTGCAGGAAGTGGCCCGCAATGCCGGTTCCGCCTCGGGTGCGTCCAATGACACCAAGGCCAAGGCCGAGGCCGGCGAGCACGTTGTCCAGCAGGTCGTGCAGAGCATCGGCGAAGTGCACGAAGTGTCGCTCCAGCTCAAGGAAGACATGGCCCAGCTCAACGAGCGCGCGCAGGACATCAACCGCATCATGGGCGTCATCTCCGACATCGCCGACCAGACCAACCTGCTCGCCCTCAACGCGGCCATCGAAGCGGCCCGCGCGGGCGAGGCCGGCCGCGGGTTCGCGGTGGTGGCCGACGAAGTGCGCAAGCTCGCTGAAAAGACCATGACCTCCACCCTCGACGTGAGCAACGCCATCCGCGCCATCCAGGAAAGCACGGACAAGAGCATGGGCGCCGTGGACAACGCGGTGCAGCGTATAAGCGAAGCCACCGCCCTGGCCAACCAGTCCGGCACGGCGCTGGAGGAAATCGTCGCCACGGTGGAGGCCACGTCCGACCAGGTGCAGGCCATCGCCGCCGCCAGCGAGGAACAGTCCGCCGCCAGCGAGGAGATCAACCGCTCCATCATCGAGGTCAACGACATGTCCCGCCTGACCGCCGAGGCCATGGCCGANGCCACNCAGGCCGTGTCCGACCTCGCCAACCAGGCCCACAAGCTGACCGACCTCATCCAGGAGATGAAGAACGCCTAGCCTGCGGCCATGAGCCGAGAAATGAAAAGGGGGCGCGTCCGCGAGGGCGCGCCCCTTTTGGCAAGCNGGNTNGTTGACNGNTGCGGAAGNGGCCCGCGCCTGCATGGACAGCNGGGCGCGGATGACGTAGAAATTCCTTGCNCTTCCCGGCNGCGCGCGAAAGNGGNCTTCCCCGNCNGCGCNCAGCCGGNACGAGNGNCNGNNNGATNNCCGNNCNTGCGCCGGAGGCNTCCATGCGTNTCATTGCGTTGNNNANTNTTNGCCGCGCCCTGGCGTGGNCGGCGCTCCTNGNCCTNNTCATGGCNGTCCCGCTCATGGGCGCGGCGCCTGTCAGGGCCGAGGACAACGGGGCCACGGCCCGCGGCCTCTTCACCATGCTGCCCACGAGCATCTTCGAGACCACGGCCGAGGGCCTTTCCGAAGCGGAGAAGCAGCAGCTGCTCACCGAGGGGCGCACGGAGTTCTGGGAAATCAGCGGCGAAACCCCGGATGTGCTTGTGTTTGCGAGCCTGCCCTTCCGCGACCGCGCCGTGGGCCTCCGGCTTTTCCGCAATACGGAAGACGGCTCCACGGATGTGGCCGTGGGCACGCTCGGCGAGCCCATCTGCACGGTGGAGCTGTGGCGGCAGGATACGTCCGGCCGCGTTGTCCCCATCGATACCCCGCCGGAGCCGGACGCCCGCGAATTTCTCGGCAAGGGCCAGAAGCTGCCGGGCAATGTCATGCCCACGGTGCTCATCTGCCTCGGGCTCGGCGGCCTCAAGGCCGAGCCGGTGTTCTGGAGCAGCAAGGGTAAGGTCGACCTGCCGCTCGCCAATGAAGTCTCCTACCAGTGGACAGGCCGGGGCTTTGAAAAGCGGGTGACGCCGCGGGCGGCCGCACAGCGCTGAGGCGTTGCCGGCGGCGTCTGGCAAAAAAATGGAAAAAGCATTTGACAGCCGGAGGCGACCGGGCTATCTTCTTCAGGCCGTGGGGCTGTAGCTCAGTTGGGAGAGCGCTTGAATGGCATTCAAGAGGTCAGGAGTTCAATTCTCCTCAGCTCCACCACTTTTTCAGGGGTTGCGGTAAAAGCCGTAACCCCTTTTCGTGCAGCAAAAAGGCTCACGTCCGGCGGGAGCCTTTCTTGTATGAAGAAAACTTCCCGCTAGGCGGGAGGTTCAAAAAGGCTTATAGCTATAAGTATGTTATGAAAACTCCTTTTGATTTGTCACAATGGAGATGCGGTCTGGCAACTCCACTCTGCAAACAAATCAAAATGAGGTCACAATGGGTGACGCGAAGAGTTTAGCGCCCACGAAATGGAATTGTAAATATCACATTGCATTTGCCTCTAAATATCGTCGTCAAGTATTTTATGGGGGGAAGAAGCGGGCAATCGGCAAGATTTTACGAAAGTTATGTGAATGGAAGGCGGTAAATATTATCGAGGCCGAGTGCTGCCCTGCCCATATCCATATGTTGCGAGAAATCCCGTCGAAGATGAGTGTTTCTAGTTTTATGGGGTACCTGAAGGGCAAGAGTAGCCTGATGATTTATGAACAATTCGGCGACCTGAAATTCAAATACCGCAACCGTGAATTTTGGTGCCGTGGCTATTATGTCGATACGGTAGGAAAAAACACAAAGAAAATCCAAGAGTACGTTAAGGGGCAGATAGCTCAGGATAAGCTCGGAGACCAGTTAAGTATCCCGTACCCGGGAAGCCCGTTTACAGGCGGCAAGTAACAAAAATGCAGATGTCAGATCGCATATGAAGAACCCCCCGCTATGCCGGGGGGTTCCTTTAGTGTAGGCGCCACCCTCAGCGCGCAAAGCGCATGAGGAGGCGGATCACCGGGCTGGTCAGCAGGCTGGCGAGAATGGTGCCCTCGCGCACGCCCGCGAGGTCGTTGAGCACGAGCCAGCACAAGAGAAGGGCGCCAAGGCTCACCACAACGTCGCAAATCATGCGCAGGCGACCGAAATCCTTGGCCGACACGGCGGCCAGGGCGAGCACGAAGGCGTCATAGGGCAGCACCGCCACATTGGCGCGGATGGTGAGGAAGGCCCCCACGCCGATGAGCACCGAGCCCACGGCCACCCAGAGGGCGCGCGCCGCGTAGCTCACCGGGTCGAGCCCCGTGAGCGCGAGCATGGAGAGGTCCACGCAAGAGCCGAAGATGCAGGCGAGAAAGGCCTGAAGAAAGATGGCCCAGAAGCGGATGCGGCTGCGCAAAAGCGCCCACTCCGCGGCAATGAGCGCGAGATTGAAGCCAATGACGCACGCGCCGAAGGAAATTGAGGGAAAAATCAGCGACATGGAGTACGGGATGGCGGCGATGGGCGTGGTGCCCAGGAGGGACTTGGTGGTGACGGCCACGCCGAAGGCGATGCAGCCGAGGCCCGCAAAAAACATAAGAAGGCGCGAAGGCATGGGAAAGGAAGGCCCCCTGAAAATGGCTGAAATAATGGGTAAAATATGCAGTTAAGAAGCATATTTTACGCCGAAGCGCAGCCAATGGCAAGGAGGGTATGGGGAGGAAGTGGCCGGTGGAAGTTATTTGATTTCCTCCAGCAATTTTTGACGGTATTTTTCAACCACGCAGAAAAATTCTTCGGGTCGGATTTTTAATGCCTCGCAGATAGAATAGATCGCGTTCACAGTAGGCCGTTTTGTCCCGGTCTCGATTTCCCGCAGGTAGCGCCGCTCCAGCCGTGAAAAATCGGCCAGAGCGGTTTTGCTTATATGCCGCTCTTTCCTTATATTTTCAATCACATGACTTAATGCCTGGGCGAGGTAGGGGACATCCTGCATATCCTCACGCTACACAAAAACTTGACCTGTTTTGGGAGCTATAGTACCCAAATTTTCCTCAACTTTAAACCGCCGTCAAAAAATAAAAGGAGTGGCGATGAGAAGGCTGGCAATGGCATTCTTGGCTGCTGCCCTGTTCTGCAGCGCCGGATGCGCAAAAAAGGTCACGAAAATGTGGGAAGCCTCCGGGGGGAGCAGGGCGGATGCGACCGTAGAAGTCGGCTACACTTATAACCCCCAGAATGAACTGCCGGAGGCCAATGAGGAGCAGGCTCTGCAGGAGGCGCGAAAGCGCTGCCTCGCGTGGGGCTATCAGGAGGCGGAACCATTCGGGTTGATAAAATCGAACTGCCAGCAAATGGTATTTCAGCCATTTGCTGGCATGGTCTGTACCTCGATGCTGGTAACGAAACACTTCCAATGCCTGGGGCGTGGGGATAGGGCAACGCCACTGGAGCAGGAGTCAGGCAAGGGGAGAAAGGTGACTCCATAAAAAGGCGTTCCGAAAAAAAGCGGAACTTTCCTGTATTAAGCCCTTTTACCACCGTNGAGAAGTGACGGCGCATCCGTTGGAGAGCGTTGTACGGAGAACTGGGGAAAGGTCCCGCGCTGGCGCGTTTTTATTCTCCNGGCGTGCAGCCCCTTATGCCGCAAATCCGCGCCAGAAGAGCATGATGGCCGAGAGCACGAGCATCCCGAGCAGAAGGCGGCGGAAGATTTCCNTGGGCAGCCTGCGCGCCAGCGGGATGCTGAGCGCGATGCCCACAAAGGCGGCGATGCTGCCCGCAAGGCCGAGCAGCGGCAAATCCCCGGTGAAGAGCCCCTTGTGCCANAGCCAGGGGATGACAAAGACCATGATGCCGATGCTCACGGCATTGACCGTGCCCAGGGTCTCGGTCTTTCCCCAGTGGCGCAGGAAGGCGTAGAGCACCAGCGGCGGACCGCCGAAGCTCACCGCGCTCATCATGATGCCCGANACGAGCCCGAAGGGCACCGCGCACCACATGGGCACNGCGCGCTCGCTCTTGTGGAGGAAGCGGGAGCCGAACTGCCAGAGGAGGAAGAGGGAGAGCGCGCTCCCGGCGGCGAGGAGCAGGGCGCGCGCCCCGGCATTGGCGAGAAACCACACNCCGAGCGGGATGCCCCCCAGGGCCGAGCAGGTGAGCAGCGCCGTCTCCCGCCANAGGACATGGCGCACATAGACGACNGCCATGCCCAGNAAAATGGCGNAGCCNGANANNGTNCCGAAGAGGATGGCTTCCCGCGGCGGCAGAGCCAGCGTGATGAGCGGCACGGCGAAGAGGTTNCCCCCGAAGGAGGTCAGCCCCGAAAGCACCGCCGCGAGAAGCCAGGTGATGCAGAAATAGAGCCAGGCCCACATGCCCGGTCAGGCCGCCTCAGCGCGCAAGGCCGAGGATTTTGCGNGCGTTNTCATACATNACCTTTTCNCGCACTTCCGGCTTGAGCGGGAAGGCCTCGTAGGCGGCCAGCGCGTCCTTGAGCTCCACGAAGGGATGGGCGCTCGCGAACACCACCTTGTCCGGGATGAGGTTGTTCATGGCCTCCACATAGACGTTCACCATGGGCGCGCGCTCGTATTCCGAAATGTCCATGTAAACGTTGGCGTTGCGCAGGCACACATAGACCGCNTCATTCACNAAGGGATAGCCGCCGTGGCTCATGATGATGGTGAGCTCCGGGAAGTCCCGCGCCACCTTGTCCACGTCNCGCGGGTCGGCGTATTCCATGATGGCGCCCGGCACCTGCGGCGGGGGCGCCATGGTGATGAACACCGCGGCTCCGAGCTCGCAGCATTTGCTGTAGAGCGGGTAGAAGCGCGCCTCGGCCGGGGAGATATGGGCGAGATAGGGGTCGATGGCGATGCCCTTCATGCCCAGGTCCTTCACGGCGTGCTCGGTCTCTTTCACCGCGGCCATCTTCTTGTGCGGGTCGATGCCCCAGAAGCCCACGAATTTCTGCGGATAGGCGCGGCAGAACTCGAGCACGCTCGGGTTGTTGGAGGGGAAGCCGTAGGTCGTCTCGCAGTCGCGGCCGGTGATGACGCCGATCTCCACGCCCAGCTTGTCGAGGTCGGCCACGATCTCGGGCAGAGGCTGGGGCTTGCGGGCGTCGAAGCCGATGGCCTTGCACGAGGCCTTGAACATGGAGCTGTTCCTGATGCCGTCGATGATTTCCGGCGTGTTGGGCCGGAAGCGGAAATCAATGACTTTCATCGGTTGCAATCCTTTCTCTGAAAAGGGTTATCCCGTTGCCGGTCCTACTTCCTGACGAGGCAGAGCGGCACTTCGGGGATATAGGTGCAGACGAGCAGCACAAGCAGCATGAGCCCGATCATGGGCAGGGCCAGCCGCGCGATGCCCTGGAGCTTGGCCTTGGCCACGCCGCTCGCCACAAAGAGGTTCACGCCCACGGGCGGCGTGATGAAGCCGATGGCGAGGTTCACCACCATGATGATGCCGAAGTGCAGCGGCGACACGCCCACATTGGTCACCACGGGCAGCAGTATGGGCGCGAGGATGACGATGGCGGCCAACGCCTCCATGAAGGTGCCCACGATAAGCAGCAGGATGTTGATGAGCAGAAGCACCAGAATCTTGCTGTTGGTCACGCTGAGGATGGTGCGGGCGATGGTGCCGGGCACGTCCTCGAGGGTCATGATATTACCGAAGAGCGTTGCCATGGCCATGAGCAGGATGATGACCGAGGAGGTCTCGCAGGCTTCCACGCAGGCCACGCACATGCCCTTGAAGGACATCTCGCGGTAGAGGAAAAGGCCCACGATGAGGCCGTAAAAGGCGGAAACGGCGGCGGCCTCGGTGGGCGTCATGATGCCGCCGTAGATGCCGCCGAGCACGATGACCGGCACCATGAGCGCCCACTTGGCGTCCCAGAAGGCGTGGCCGAAGGTGGCGATATCGCGCTTCTTTTCCTGGCCGCGCCAGTTGCGCGCGCGGGAGTAATAGTAGCAGTAGGCCATGAGCACGAGGCCCGTGAGGATGCCGGGCACGATGCCGCCCATGAAGAGGTCGCCGATGGAGACCTGCGCGGCCACGCCGTAAACCACGAAGGGATTGGACGGCGGGATCATCACGCCCACGCAGCCCGCGGCCGCCACCAGCGCGCAGGAGAAATACCTGTCATAGCCGCGCTCCACCATGGCCGGGATGGTGAGCGCGCCGATGGCCGCCACCGTGGCCGGNCCCGAGCCGCTGATGGCGCCGAAGAACATGCAGGTCACGATGGCGGTGAGGCCCATGCCGCCGTAAAGGCCGCCCACGATTTCGTCGGCCAGCTTGAGCAGCCGGTTGGACAGGCCGCCCGCCCCCATGAACACGCCCGCGGCGATGAAGAACGGGATGGCCATGATGGGGAAGTTGTCGATGGAGGTGAAGGAAATCTGCGCCATGTACTCGATGGGCAGGGTGTCCGCACTGATGATGGTGGCGAGCGTGGACAGGCCGAGGCAGATGGCGATGGGCACGCCGATGGCGCAAAGCACCACGAAATAGCCGAAAAGCGCGGTCAGCGGCGGGATATATTCAAAAATGAAGCACGGCGCGCAGATGATGACCACGATGGCGAAGCCGATACAGGAATCTTTCAGGCCGCACACCTGCACCTGCGTCCAGAGGCGCTGGATGAGCCGAAGGCACATGAGGCCGAAGCCCAGCGGCANGATGAGATAGGGAACAAGGAAGGGGATGCGCAGGGCCGTGGTGAGCTGCGGAAAGCGCAACAGCCGCTCGATTTGCCCCCAGCCGTACCAGGCGATGACCGCGGTGAGGCAGAAAAAGAGGGTCTCCACCACAATCCAGCTGATGTCCTGCCAGCGCCTGGGCAATTTGTCATAGAGAATGTCCACGCGGATGGAGGAGCGCTTGCGGATGGCCACGCTCACCGCGAGGTAGGAAATCCAGATGAAGATATAGCGGGAGAGCTCCTCCGTCCACACGGCCGCGCCGGCGCGCTCGATGAACTGGGTAATCACATAGCGGTAGACGACCTGCCAGGTGATGAAAAGGATGATGCTGATAAGGCCGATGACGAGGAAGATGGATTCAAAATTGTCATTGAGCCAGTCCAGCACCTTGTGCTTGGGCGCGCTTTCCATGCCGTCCCCCGGTGTTAACCAGATTTAAAACACGCTTGCCCGGGCGGCTTCGGCGCGCGGGCGCGGGGCGTCCTCAACGCAAGGNCGCCCCGGATACAGGAGCGCGGGCCGCGTGCGCGGCCCGGCCCCTTATGCTGTCAATGCTACTTCTGGGTGTCTTCGATGAGCTTCTGGATGTGCTGCGGGATTTCCTTGGCGAACTTCTCGCGCACGGGCATGGTCTTGGCCTTCAGCTCCGCGCGCTGCTCGGGGGTGAGGATGGTGATGTCGATGCCCTTGTCGCGGAAGGCCTGCCAGGCCTTTTCTTCCAGCGCCACGGATTCCTTGCGCTGCCACTCGGTGGCTTCCTGGGCGGCCTCGCGGATAATCTTCTGCTGCTCGGGGGTGAGGCTGTCCCACTTCTTCTTGTTCATGAGCAGGATGTGCATGGAATAGTTGTGCTGGGAGTCCATGGCGTGCTTCAGCACTTCGGAGTGCTTGGCGTCGTTGAGCAGGGAGAAGGTGTTGCCCTCGCCGTCGACGGTGCCCTGCTGAAGCGCGGTGTAGGTCTCGCCCCAGGCCACGGGCGCGGGATTCATGCCGAGCTCGGTGGCCACGGCCACTTCCACGGGCGAGTCCGTGGTGCGGATCTTCATGTTCTGAAGGTCCTTGATTTCCTTCAGCGGCTGCTTGGCCGAGGTGAAGTTGCGGTAGCCGTATTCGCTGAACATGATGGTCTCAAGGCCGATGTCATTGGCCACCTGGCGCAGGGCCTTGCCGAGCTCGCCCTCGTCGAGCGCCTTGTAGAGCTTTTCCTGGTTCTTGGGGTCCGTCACATAGGGGAGGTCGATGGCCATGTAGGCCGGGGAGAAGCTCGCCAGGTTGGGCGTGGACGAAGAGGACATGTCCAGCGTGCCGGCCTGGGCGGCTTCGGTGGTCACGCGGTCGGAACCAATCTGGGCATTGCCGAAGATTTGAATCTTGATCTTGCCGTCGCTTTTTTTCTCCACGAGGTCCTTGAATTTCTCATAGCCCACGGTGACGTTGTTGCCTGGGGCCATGGGGTGGCCGATGCGGAGGGTGATGGGTTTGTCAGCGCGGGCGGTGGACGCCGTGCCCGCGAGGCCCATGCCGAAGGCGGCCACAAAGGCCGCGGCGACGAACAGTTTGCGCATCCTGATGCTCCTTTTTTCTCAGGTTGCAGAACTCTTGCCGGGTGCGCCCCGGCGGCCACAAGCCGTGCCCGGCCGCGCACGCGCTCCGGGCAGAAAGGGGACCTGAACGAGCCCTCGGCGCGAGCGCCGGGTGGCTTTGTGATAATTTGCTCTAGCACAATCCATACCATAGTTATACGCCCATCTTCGGGCGGGAGTGGACAGGTAAAGGTGCTTTTTGGGGGATTTTAAGGCCCTGCGCGGCCCCTTCCGGGCCTTATTCGGCGCGGGGTGGAGGAGTTGTGTTCCAAATTTGAAACATATCCAGGGCTATGGACGGACTTTGTGAAAGAATGGAACATGGAGGCCTCGCGGGCCTTGCGCACAAATGCAGTTGCAATTTTGCAACATTGACAGAAGTCGTATCCGGGCTATTTCAAAATCTGTTGCAAAATTGCACCGTAAACGGCTGCGAGGCTTCGGGCGCAGCCGGAAGAAAACAAGGGCTAAATTTTAATCCAGTGATTTCGCGAAGATATTTTTTGGCACACGCAATGCAATCGCCGGGGCACACACTGCACAAGGGTGCGCCTTGCGCACAAACAAGGGAGTGAAGAGAATGGACGTTACCACCTGCTCATGCCAGTCCCCCCAGGAACAGCGTCTGGACCGCGAGATAGCCGGCAAGGAAAACATCTTC
>JAAUYX010000082.1 GCA_014804905.1 Desulfovibrio sp.
GCTTGTGCTGCGTCTGTAATGCCGAAATTATCCGTCAAAAACAGCCTTGCTTCAGCCGTTGCGACGCAGGAAGCTACGGATGAAGACAGCAGCAAGTTACCACAAATATCAACCAAAGATGCCGCTGTCGCTATCCGTAAGCAGGCAGAGCCTGCTAACGGCTACCGCTTCGCCGCTGGCTGCGTCAGAGAAAAATTTCCTCGGTCGAGTACTTGAGTACACTCCCTTCGGAAATTTTTATCTTCCTTGCCAGCGCCGAAAAATCTTATTTTTTAGGATTCTTCCGGCACCCTCTCTGCGGTCGATGCCCGTAGGGCTCGCTTTGCTCGCCAACGGGCACGGCGCTTCGCGCCGCCATCCGGTCGCAGCACCCGGCTGTCGCTGCGCTCCAGCCGGATGGTGGTATATCCGTCAACTGCATGTAAGACATTGCCCCGGAACAGCGGCGCCCGGCCCCCGAAGGAGCGCGGGCGCCGCCGGAACAGCCGCTGCCGCTTACTTGGGCGTCACTTCGCCCACATATGTGCGCTTGCCGTCCTTGTATTCGATGATGCCCACGGGCATTTCGGCGTCGTGGGTCTCGTTGATGGAGAGCTTGCCAAGGGCCGTGGGCAGTTCCACGGTCTCNGCGAGCGCCTTGGCGATGGCTTCGGGCTCGGCCTTGCCCGCGCGCTTGATGGCGTCGAGNATGAGGAAGTAGCAGTTGTAGCCGAGCGCGCCGTTAACATTGGTGTCCTTGTCGGGATAGGCCTTCTTCCAGGCCTCGGTGAAGCGCTTGGCNTCNTCGCTCATGTTGGCCATGGTGGGGTCATAGGGGAAGGTGGTGTGGAGGAAGCCTTCCACCGCCTTGCCGCCCAGCTTCACCGTGTCCGGGTTGTCCATGGCGTCGCCGCCCATGAGGCGGAACTTGGCGCCGAGCTCGCGCGCCTGCTTCATGATGATGGCGCCNTCGGCGAAATAGGCGGGCATGAACACCACGTCNGGGTTCTTGGCGATGAGCTCGGTGAGCTGGGCCGTGAAGTCCTGGTCGCCGGAGCTGTACTTGAGGTTGGCNACCACNTCNCCGCCGAGCTTNTTGAAGGAGCGGGTGAAGAAGTTGGANAGGCCCACGGCGTAGTCGTTGGTCATGTCCATGAGCACGGCGGCCTTCTTGGCGCCCAGGCTGTCATGGGCATAGGTGGCCGCGGCCGCGCCCTGGTAGGGGTCGATGAAGCAGGCGCGGAAATAGTACTTCTTGCCCTGGGTCACGAGCGGNTTGGTGCAGGANGTGCCCACGCCGGGNACGCCGGCCTTTTCGCCGATTTCCGCGCCGGCCATGGCGAGCGAGGAGCCGTAGGTGCCGATGAAGGCCACGACCTTGTCGCGCTCGATGAGGCGCTTCACCGCGTTGGCGGCNTCCACCTTGTCGGACTTGTTGTCCACCACCACGAGCTCNACNGGGCGGCCGAGCACGGTGGGCATTTCCTGATGGGCGAGCTTGACGCCCTCGAGCTCAAGCTGGCCGCCGAAGGCGTTCTGGCCGGTGAGCGGCAGATAGACGCCGATTTTGATGGGGTCCTTGTCGGAAGCGGCGTCGGCCGCCAGGGTGGCCTGGNCGCCNAAGCCCAGGACGAGCGCCGCGAAGAGCGCGAGGGTCTTGCCGAATTTCATGCATTTCCTCCCANAGGGTTGGGGCGTGTCCGCCGGAATCGGCGCGGGGCGCTGNGCGTCGCCGCGTCCNTNCCCGCGNNCNCGCGGCGGAAAAGCCCGAAACGCGCCCGGACAACGGCAAAACGCCNTCGTCGGGACGCGCCCGCAGCAGCTTTCCGCCGGGGCTCACGGGAAAGTTGGCTGCAAGCATAGCGCACCCGGCGCGGGCGCGCAATCCCCAATCCGGCCTAAATACCCGGATTTGTGAGATTGCGGGCAGCGTCCGGGCGGCATGCCCCCCATGCGCCGGACGCCGCGACCCCCAAAAGGCGCGGCCATTGCCCTTGGCCCGGCTTTGGGATATGGGGAAGGCATGAACGAAACCGNATTTTCCGAAGGCCCCGTCAGCCCCGGCACCCCCGCCGGGCGCGCCGTGCCCGTGGCCCAAAGGGTGGAGGCGCTCGCCGCCTTCCTCACGGAGCACAAGGCCGAGGACGTGGCCTCGCTTGAGCTTGGCGGTGAAAATAGCTTTGCCGAGGCCATGATTGTGGCCACGGCGGGCTCCATGCGCCAGGCCCAGGCCCTTGCCGACGGCGTGGCCGAGCTCTGCCGGGAGCGGGGCTTCGAGTGCCTGCGCATCGAGGGCTATGCGGCCGCCCAGTGGATACTTGTGGATTGCAACGACATCATCGTCCATATCCTGCTCGGGCCCGCGCGCGAGCTGTACCGGCTGGAAGACCTCTGGGGCCGCGCCGCGCAAGGCCGCGCCGTGCGCTCCGGCGCTTCCGCCACGGAGGACCGTCCATGACGCCTACCCTGCTGCTTATTCTCGACGGCTGGGGCATCGCNCCNCATGACCCCNAGGCCGACAAGGGCGACGCGCCNCTNNTCGCCGTNACNCCCAATATCGACGCCCTGCTCAAGAAATACCCCCATTCGCGGCTCATCGCCTCGGGCCGCGCCGTGGGCCTGCCCGAGGGCTACATGGGNAATTCCGAGGTGGGGCACCTCAANATCGGGGCCGGGCGCGTGGTCTACCAGGACATGACGCGCATCGACATCTCGCTGGAGGACGGCTCCTTCCAGGCCAATCCCGTGCTCACNGACCTNATCTCGCGCGTGAAGCGGAGNGGCGGCCGCCTGCACCTCACCGGCCTNGTGTCNGANGGCGGCGTGCACAGCCATATCCGGCACCTNGAGGCCATCTGCCGCATGGCGCACGAGGCCGGGGTGCCCGTGCGCATCCACTGCATCATGGACGGCCGCGACACCGACCCCAAGAGCGGCGAGGGCTTCGTGGCCGCGCTGNAGNAGGCCATNAANGANCATCCCGGCNCGCGCATCGCGGGCNTTGTGGGCCGCTTCTACGCCATGGACCGCGACACCCGCTGGGAGCGCGTCAAGGAAGCCTGGGACCTCATCGCCCACGGCGTGAGCGACGCGGGCCTTTCCGCGCCGGACGCGCTCACGGCCCTCAAGGACGCCTACGCCCGCGGCGAGACGGANGAATTCATCAAGCCCGTGGTCATCGAAAAGGGCCGCGAGCAGGGCGAGGCNNCCGGCATGGCCGACGGCGACGGNCTCTTCTTCTTCAACTTCCGCGCGGACCGGATGCGCGAGCTCGTGAGCGCCTTCATCGACGAGGATTTCACGGGCTTTGACCGCGGCCGCGTGCCGAAGCTCGACGGCATCGCCTCCATGACGCCCTATGAGGCGCGCTTCAANATCCCCGTGGCCTTCCCCAAGGANTCGGTCACNCAGGGCCTNGGNGAGGCGGTNNCNNGGGCNGGNCTGAAGCAGCTGCGCCTCGCCGAGACGGAAAAGTACGCCCACGTCACCTATTTCTTCAACGGCGGCGTGGAGGAGCCCTTCCCCGGCGAGGACCGCATCCTCGTGCCCTCGCCGCGCGACGTGGCCACCTATGACCTCAAGCCNGCCATGAGCGCNCGCGAGATNACGGAAAAGTTCCTCGAGGCCTGGGCAAGCGGCAAGTACGACCTCGTGGTCTGCAANCTCGCCAACGGCGACATGGTGGGCCACACCGGCAACCTCAAGGCCGCGGANGAGGCCTGCGCCGTGGTGGACGAGTGCGTNGGGAAGATGGTCAAGGCCGTGGAGGACCGCGGCGGNCGGATGCTCATCATCGCGGACCACGGCAACTGCGAGGTCATGCTCACGCCCGAGGGGCGNCCGCACACGGCGCACACCACCAATCCCGTGCCCTGCATCCTCATCGAGCCGGGCCGGGAGGTGACCGCGCTCGCNGACGGCAAGCTGGCCGACGTGGCCCCGACCCTGCTCAGGCTCTGGGGCATCGAGCCGCCCGCGGCC
The DNA here is from genome assembly GCA_014804905.1 of Desulfovibrio sp. Classification (GTDB taxonomy): domain Bacteria; phylum Desulfobacterota; class Desulfovibrionia; order Desulfovibrionales; family Desulfovibrionaceae; genus Desulfovibrio. The sequence continues at coordinate 3,961 of JAAUYX010000082.1, forward strand.
ATGACCGGCAAGAGCCTTGTGGGTGAGGACGCGGCCCGTGGCTGAAAAAAATGCCCGGCCGCAGGCCCCGGTGCCGCCGGACGGCATGGAGATACTCTTTTTCTACCAGTGCCCGCGCTGCGGCCGGCATGTGCCTGTGGTGGCGCCCACCGAGCCGCGCATGATCACCTGCGAAGGCTGCCGCGCCTCCTTCCCCATCATCCCGGTGGACGAGCACGGGCTGCACTATATCCGCATCATGCTCGCCGGGGGCAANGCCGCGGCCGACCCGGACTTTCTCTAGCCGTGGGCGCGGAGGGGCACAGGGGCATNGACCCCGCGGCCATGAAAAGAATCGGGGAGCGCTGGTCGGCACGGGGCCGGCGCCCCCCGCGTATGCGCTGGTGGGAGTCGCCCGCCATCAGGCGCCATATCTCGAAAAAAGTCATTCCCGGCGGCACGGAGAACGGCTTCTGGCATGTGGAGGCGCTCAGGGCCACGGGCAGGACCTTCCCGCGCGCCCTCTCCGTGGGCTGCGGCAACGCCTATCAGGAAATCGNCCTGCTTCNNGNGGGCATCGTGGAGCATTTCGACCTTTTCGAGCTCGCNCCGCAGATGATCATGGACGCCAAGGAGGGAGCGAAAAAGGCGGGCGTCCGCGAAAGGATGCAGTTCCATTTCGGGGATTTTTTCACCTCGGCGAAGACGGCGCCNGACCTCTATGACCTCGTGTTCTGGAGCAGTTCGCTCCATCATATGTTCGACGCCGACNNGGCCGTGGCCGTCACCCGCGGGACACTGAAAGAAAAAGGCGTCTTTTATTGCAATGAATTCGTGGGCGCGAGCCATTTCCAGTACCCGACGCTCGAGATCATGATTGCCAACGGCGTCCGCTCGGTGCTGCCCCGCGAGGTNTTCAGGATTCCGGGGACGGACNGCTATTGGGAGACAGGCACGGGCAGGCCGCCGCTGGATGGCATGATGCGGGAGGACCCCTCGGAAGCGGCCGANTCCGCAAATATCCTGCCCGCCATCAGGAAACACTTCCCCCAGGCCCAAATCATCCCGCTGGGCGGCGTCGTCTACAACCTCGCCCTCATGGACATCCTCACCAATATCCCCGAGGACTGCGGCCTCCTGCGCGACCTGCTCGCCATCGACGACGAGGCCAATGACAAGGGGATTTTCCAGTACGCCTTTTGCCTGACGGAAAAGGCGTAGGCGCCCNCGCCNNCGCCTCCGTCTCTCCGGCACGGGCNNGGCGCGGCGNNGCCGGATGTTGGGGAGCGGACGGCNCTCCCTCGCCAAGNCGCCCCCGGCAGAAGTGACCCGAACGCNGCGCGNCGGAATTTTGGTCTGCACCGCCCCTCTTTTTTCCTTCCAACATATTGATTTTCCTTTTTTAAAGTTCCGGTAAAAATTTTTTTACAAAACGCTTGCTTTTTGTNNCCACTCCCGGTACAAAAATTTTGCCCTGCATGGGGTGGGGCATCTTAATGAAGGTTCTGAGAGAGGAAGGTATCATGAAAAAGCTTTGCACGCTGCTGCTTGCCGCCGGCCTGGTTTTCGGGGCTGCCACCGGCGCGAGCGCCATTGACTTCCAGGCCAAGGGCCAGTGGCTCATGGGCTTCACCGCGTCCGACACCAAGCTCATGCACAA